>CP073744.1:985714-1314285 GCA_024397955.1 bacterium SCSIO 12696 | reverse complement strand
TTCTTGATGCTTGCGGTGATCAGCTTCGTTGGGTGGTGGTTACTCATACCCACCCAGACCACTCTCCAGCTGCACAGGCGTTGATAGCAGCGACGGGTGCTGAACCTATCGGCCAGGTAATGGCAGACGATGGCCACCAAGACACCAGTTTTCAAGTAGCTCGCAATATCGCTGACGGCGAGTGGCTGGAATGCGGTGAGTTCCGCCTCCAGGCTATTTATACGCCAGGCCATGTCAGCAACCATGTCTGCTACTTATTGCCAGAAGAAAATACTTTGTTCGCCGGTGACCACCTGTTTGGTGGTGGTTCGGTGGTGGTTATTCCACCCAGCGGTGATATGAAGGATTATCTGATGTCATTGCAACGCTTGCTAACCCTGGAGATCGCCACTATTGCGCCAGCACACGGAAGTTTGATTGACCAGCCCCGCCAGGAAATCGAAAAATTGATAGCGCACCGTTTGAAGCGGGAACGCAAGGTGGTGGCGGCCCTGCAACAGCTGGGGGAAGCCAGCTTGGAAGCTCTGTTACCGTTGGTGTACAACGATGTGGACGCCAGCCTGCATAAAATAGCCAGCTATTCCCTGTGGGCGCATTTGCTCAAGCTGGAAAAAGATGGCGTTGCCCGCAAAACGATTCATCACCACTGGGCCTTTGGTGAAGAGCACTGGGTGTTGAAGTAGCTAAATGCGAACTGCCTTTAATCGCTTAGTCGAAATGACAGGTCCACTGCCTGACAGTGCTTGGTTAGCGCTCCGGAAGAAATAAAATCAATGCCCGCTGCTGCGGCATCCGCCAGGCCCTCGGCGGTGATATTGCCCGAGACTTCCAGTTTCACCCGTTGTGCCGCAAGCTCAACGGCTTCTGTCACCATGGCTTTGCTGAAGTTATCCAGCATCACGATATCGGCACCGGCGTCGATGGCTTGCTGAAGCTCATCCAAACTTTCCACCTCCACTTCCACCGGCTTGTCTCGGTCGATCTGGCGAGCCTGGCTGACTGCGTTCTCGATGCCTCCACAGGCGGCAATGTGGTTCTCTTTAATCAGGAAAGCATCGTAAAGGCCGATACGATGGTTGTGGCAGCCGCCCACCGCAACCGCGTACTTTTGCGCCAGGCGCAAGCCAGGGAGGGTTTTGCGGGTATCAAGAATGCGAATATCGCGGCCTGCTAACAGGTCGGCGTATTGCCCGGCAACCGTGGCAGTGCCAGACAGTGTCTGTAAAAAGTTGAGCGCTGCACGCTCACCCGTGAGCAGGCTGCGGGCACTGCCCTGCAAGCTAAACAGCACCTGATTGGGCTCTACCCGCTGGCCATCCTCGACATGCCATTCAATGACCACTGCAGGGTCCAGTTGGTGATATACCTCGTTCACCCAGGCAACGCCACAAACAATTGCATGCTCACGGGTAATCACCGTGGCACTGGCTTGGCGCTGCTCGGGAATCAACAGGGCGGTAATATCGCCACTGCCAATATCTTCCGTCAGAGCACGTTGCACACTGGCCTGAATGTCTTGTTGTAACTCAGAGGTTATAGGGTGATTGCTCGGCATGAAATCGAACCTGTTTTTGATCAGCGCGGGATTATAGCCGCAAGGTCGTGAAAGGGCACTGTTTTGGGCTGATAGCAATTTGTGCACTCCGGTCACATGCCCGCGGTACTGGTGCCACAGCGACTGTGAAAAACGTCTCAAACAATACAAAAGCATTAAAAATGAAAAGATATTGTTAGTTCTTTTGGTTTAGATTTAGGGCGTGATATTCCCCTCTCCTAATTAACAAACAGTCATTGAACCGTTGGTGAACCAGATGAACAGGCATTTGCACGTAGTTGATAGCTCAACCAGCACCGCAAAACAACGCCCGGCAGAACTGTCTCCGGCCCTGCAAATGCTGGCGTCGAAATCGGTGAATTACATTGCCGACCGCCTGGAAGTCGTGTTTGAACAGGTAGATGATACCTTCTTTGATTTGGCGGATAACGCTGAGAACAACCAGCAGCAAACGGTTTACTTCGATGCCATGCGGGTTTTGCGCATGAATCGCAACTCCATTGAGCAGGAATGCTTGAAATACGTTCGCAGCGGTTTTTACGAGAGCACCCTGGCCAGTTTACTGGCGGCTGCTGCGGAAGATGCCGATGCTGACCTCAACTCCATGGAGTTGATGGAAAACGACGAACTTGAAGAAAAAGTGGCCTTTGAGGTGATGATCCGCCGGGCCGAAGAGCACAGCAAGCGCGGTTTGCAAATACTCTGTAAGCGTATCGACAGCCTTTACGGTTGTAGTGTCAATGGCGTTAATAACCCCCTGGGTGCCGACGCCATTTGCCGGGCGTTTCAGCAGGCCACCGAAAAAGTAGAACTGGATATTCGCTCGCGCCTAGTGTTGCTCAAGCTGTTTGAGCGCCACGTGCTTTCCAATCACGCAGGCTTGGTTCAGCAGAGTAACCAGTTGCTAAAAGAACTGGGTGTGTTGCCCAACATCGAAGTTCAAAAGCAACGTACGGCAGCCAAGGGTGCAGCCAGCCGGGCTTTTAAACCCAGCCAGGGAGCGGCTACAGATAATGGTTCGACCACCAACGGTGTATTGTCGCAGCTGACTGCCTTACTGTCGCAGCAGCAGGGTGATGCCACTTTACAAGCTGTGGGTGAGCAAAACTATGCGCCTCAGGAAGAGTTGCTGGCGGCCATTAACAACTTACACATGGGGACCGCCGTCCAGGATAGTGTCGGCGCCATGGAAGCGGATACTTCATTGCTCGATCACATTGGTGCTCAGCTGCCAAACCAGATGAGCCTGATGGATAAGACGGTGGTGACGCTGGTGGACTTGTTGTTCAAGCAGATGCACCAAACCAGCGTTATTTCCCCGTCGCTGAACGGTGCTATGAAAAATCTGGAGCTGGCAGTTGCCAAAATTGCGCTTCAAGACAGCGAATTTTTCGACAGTGAACAACACCCTGCTCGACAGCTCATCAACGAAGTGGCTCAGGCGTCTATGGGATTTGGCGAAAACGAAGAAGCCAGTAATGACCCGGTGTACAAAAAGATCCATGAGGTGGTCGAGCAACTGCATCAGTCCGATGTCAACGATGATCAATTGCCGCAACTGCTGGATGATTTTGTTTCCTTTGTGGGTCGCGAGCAGCGCCGCAGTAAAGCGGTGGAGCACCGCATGCTCGAGGAAGAGGATGGTCGGGTGCGCCTCAACACCTCACACACGGTGGTGAAAGGCTGCCTGGAAGAGCGCATGCTGGGGCTCGAACTGCCGTCCCTCACCGTTTCATTTGTCGAGCAGGGTTGGGGCAAGGTGCTATTTTTAGCCCACCTGCGCGAAGGGGATTTGTCCAGTGCCTGGGGTGATGCGCTCAAACTGTTGGATACAGTTATTGGCTTTTCGAAGCCTCAAGGCAGTGTCAGTGACGACTTCGATCGCGCAGAACTGCTGGACGAAATACGCTTTCAGTTGGAAAAGGCGGCACTGGATCCCTATCAGATTGAGTTTTTATTAAAAGGCATAGACGGCTTACTGGAGCTGCGTATCACTGGCAAGGAAAAAGGTAAGCCCGACCCAAAATTGGTGGCCAAAAAAGTCGCTGCCCTGATGTTAAATATCCCCGGCGAGCCCTGCAAATTGCCAAAAGAGGGTAGCGCCGAGGCCGTTGAATCGAAATACTTAAAGCAAGTAGATGCACTGGAAAAAGGCAGTTGGGTAGAGCTGGTGACTGGCGAAGACACCACTCGCCGCGCACGTTTTGCCGGCACTATCGGTGAGGGCGACGAAAACAGCGGTACCATGGTGTTTGTGAATCGACGTGGTGTCAAAGTCATCGAAGGCAGCCGCCAACAATTGGCATTGGCGTTGAAAAAACAGCGCCTCGTGGTACTGGATAACAGCCCGTTGATTGATGAAGCCATGGAAACCGTGTTACACGATCTGCAAAAAAACATAGAACATTCGCGGAATATCGCTTAATTCAGTTATAAAAAACGGCTGTAACTACTTAAAAAATCTCAAAAACTGGAAAAGTTATTGCAGTGCCGCTATAGTTTTCAGCGCACAATAATACTAATTGTATGAAATGACCGAAGGTCGCCTTCACATTGTTAAAAATGGAGCGGTACTGGAAAAGCGGCGAGCAGGTGTTCTGCCGCCACCTTTGCGCATGCTCCGAGATCGTGCAGAACGTCATTTTGCCAACCGCCTTAAAGCAGTTTTTGAGCAAGTAGACGACACCTTTTTTGACTTGGCCGACCGCGCCGATAATTCCCGTCAGCAAACCAGTTACTTTGATGCCATGCGCCTGATTCGCTTTGAGCGCAAGGCCATCGAATCCAGCTTTCAACAAAATTTGGGTTTGGCGTTCGATGGGCTAGTGAACTCGGAGGCGGCTGAGAAGCATCAACAACGCCAGGAACACACCGCTGCTTTTGAGCTGGCTGATGGGGATGAGCTCGAAGAAATCATTGCTCTGGACACCATGGTATCCAGAGCCGATGAAGGCAATCGGCAGCAGTTGCAATGGCTGGCTAATCGGCTGGAATCTCTGACCCACCAAGCAGTTTCTCTTAAAGATAATCCACTGGGCCCGGATACGGTCTGCGATACGTTTTTCCGCGCCACTGCGGGGCTGGATATCGGTATCCGCTCCAAATTGGTATTGCTGAAATTATTCGAACGCCATGTGGTCACGCCGCTTGGGGATTTTCTGCAGCAGAGCAACCAGTTGCTGCAAGAATTGGGCGTGTTGCCTGAGCTGGAAACGCGCCAGGGGGCAGAAGCCAAGCCCATTCGCAGTGCCCAGGAACCTGCAGAGCGTCACCCCGGTGATTTTTTGGATCGCGATAGCCTACAGCGCCAACAAAAAAATTACGGTCGCCTTGTTACTCAACTGAACTCAGTGATGTCCCGGCAGTGGCACCAGGATAAATCCACCGGTGGCAAGCTCCCTCCGTTTCCGGAGGCGGCGCCTGCAGAAGTGGTTAAAGCTGTCGATAGCCTTGAAGTTGGCGGTGTCTCTTCTTTGTTGGAACGACTGGAAAAACAGCTGGCTGATGGCGATCACCCGATGTCGTTGGGGGATACCGAGCGGGGTTTAGTGCATTTGGTTGATGCCTTGTTTGACCAGGTATGTGCGGATGACAGCTTCCCCCCCATACTGCTGCCAGAAATGGCCAAACTGCAAATCGCCATTGCCAAAGCCGCCCTGAGCGATGCGGGCTTCTTTGATAAGCAGCGGCATCCGGCGCGGCGTTTGTTCAACGAGATTACCCAAGCTGCTCAGGGATACTGTGATCGCGAGCCGCTGGAGGATGATCCTCTATACCCACATATTGAACAGGCCTTCCAGCAGTTATTGCGCTGCGCGTGCAGTCCGGTGCGCCTTACCCAGGCGCTGACGGAGCTGGTGTCTGAGAGTGAAAAGCTGCGCCGTCAATCCGCTGCCCGGGAACAGCATTTGCTGGAAGATGAACAGGCCAGCTCACAACTCAATTACTCCTACAGCGCTGTCAAAAGCCTGCTGGAAGAGCACTTGGCCGGGCGCAGAATGCCCAAGGCAGTAGTGACGTTTGCAGAGCAAGCCTGGTGCAAAGTTTTGTTCTTGAGCCACTTGCGCGAAGGGCAAGAATCCGCCGCTTGGCAGAGTGCTCGATTAATATTGCAGCAGGTGGCCGACGCCGCTGTCGGCGATGCGAGCTTGGTGGTAAATGGTATCGAGTTGGTAGCTGGGATTCGCAGCAAGCTCACGGAGATTGCCCTCGACCCTTACCAAACAGAACATTTAATTCGTGATTTGGAACGCTTGCTGGTGCCTGGCCAAAGTGGTGTAGGGGAGACGCTTGAATCAGTGACCGCTGAGCAGATATACCCCGCAATCCCCGGTGAACAGAAAACCTTGATGCCCGGAGAAGCCATGCCCCCGGTGGAGCAATTGAGCGATACCATTGAAGAGCATTACCTGCACGACGTTGAATCCATATCCCCAGGCAGTTGGGTTGAATTCTGTCAACCCAAATACCAACTGCGCGCCCGCTATGTTGGTTCCGCTGGCCCCCAGAATATTCATATTTTTGTGGATCGTCAGGGAATAAAAGTGGTTGCGGGCACAGGTCGTCAATTGGCGCATCTGCTGAAAAAACAACAGTTGGTCATTATCGATAACACGCCTTTGTTTGATCGCGCTTTGGCTGCGGTAGTTGACGATATGCGTCAGCAGTAAATAGTATCGGTAAGCCTGATTACCGGATACATGTCATGATCGACTCACAGGGTTGGCTGTCTAGCGCCACTCACACACCTTCACCGAACCACAACCAGCGCCCGGAAAGTACTCCGGTGGAACTGTTGGTGATTCACAATATCAGCTTGCCTCCGAATCAATTTGGCGGTGGTTATATTCAACGCTTTTTTTGCAACCAACTGGCAGCGGATGAGCATCCGTACTTTGCCACTATTGCCGACTTACAGGTGTCTGCACACCTGCTTATTGACCGTCAGGGCAAGGTGACCCAGTTTGTCCCGTTTAGCGCCAGAGCCTGGCACGCCGGTGCTTCTGACTTTTGTGGTCGGGACAATTGCAACGACTTTTCCATCGGCATAGAGCTGGAAGGCGCAGACGACACCCCTTACAGCGATGCTCAATACCGGTGCCTGGTAGAGGTGACTCGCGAGTTGATGGGGCACTTTCCCGGAATTACCCCAGAGCGTATAGTGGGCCACAGTGATATTGCTCCGGGCCGAAAAACGGATCCGGGCTCTGCATTTGATTGGCCGCGTTATAAAAACCAACTTTAGGGCACTTCTAAAAATGCACTATTTCTGCGATAGCAGTGTTGGCGTCGTACTCGAATCCTCATGTATGCCTTATACACTGTGGTTCTCCGTGCGCCGTCGCCTTGCTCTCGCAAAAATATCACTATTTTTAGAAGTGCCCTATGACTAAAGTTTGAGGGGAACACGATGGAATTTTTGGTGATACTGGCAGCGCTGGGTTTACACCGTGTAGTGCCGGACTTGCGCCTATTGCATCAAGATGGCTGGTTCTTTGTATGGCTGGGAAAATTTGGTTCTCCGTCAGCGGTTAAATTTATTGTGTCTTTGTTAGTTCCAGTGGCTGCCTTGTGGCTGCTGGACTGTTTTGCAGCTCAATGGTGGGGCTGGTTGGGCAGTTTTGCGTTCGGTCTGTTGGTGCTGTTGTACTGTCTGGGGCGGGGCAATTTACCGGCTAATCTGGATGCCATTGAAGAGCATGTTGAACGGGACGATCAGCAAGCGGTCTACCATGATTTGGCAAAACTGGAAGGTGAAGAAAGCGAGCGGGCCAGTGCTACGGGTGCCCCTAGCACCCCTGAAGAACTGCATCAAGCGTTGTTGCAAAACCTGTCCTATCGTTTTTTTGAACACAGTTTTCCAGTTGTTTTCTGGTTCTTTGTTTTGGGTCCCGCGGGTGCGCTGTTATACCGCCTGAGTGAATTGCAGGCCAACAAGCCGATTACTACAGACCAGCAAGAAGTGGAAGATGAAGCACCCAGCTGTCCGGTTATGGGGCTCGCGCAACGCTGGTTGTGGCTCATGGAGTGGCTGCCGGTGCGCATTCTCGGTTTCAGTTTTGCGCTGGTGGGCAACTTTGCCTGCTGCTTGCACCACTGGAAAGAGTGCGTGGTGTGCCCAGTACGTACTACCGGGCAGGTATTGCTGCATTACGTGGTGGGTGCCTTGTCCGCCAATGTGGATACAGCGGATATTGAAGTTGCAGAACTGGAAATGGTGCGCACCTTGTTTCACCGCGCCATGATGCTGTGGGTTTGCGTGATCGCCTTTATTGTGGTGCTGTAGGTTATTCTTGGTGCCAGCGAAACAGCCAGCCTGCGGCAACTAAAAAAACCGCACTCATCACGCTCAGTACCAGCACGCTGGGTAAGATGCTGGCGAAATCCCCACCTTCTAGCATTACCGTTCTAGCCGCTCTCACCATATGGGTGAGCGGCGAAATTTCGGCGATCCATTGAAGCCATTGTGGTGCACGATCCAGAGAAAACCACACTTCCGACAGCAGTAACATGGGGAAACTAATGGCGTTAAGTAAGCCATTGGTAAATTCCTCACTGGCGCTGCGGCTGGCAAATAACAGCGCCAGACTGATAATGCTGAGATTGCCCAGAAAGGCAACCAACAGCAATAGCCAGGGGTTGCCTACTACTACCAGATCCACCAGCCACCAACAGGCCACAAATAAAATGGTGGTCACCACCAGCATAATCGACAATCGCGACATGCCCTGGGCCAACAAAAATTGCCAGGCTTTGATGGGGGCTGCCTGCAGTCGTTTTAACACGCCATTTTTGCGGTAGCGAACAATCACATAGCCCACGCCAAACAGGCCACTGAACATAATGTTCATGGCCAGCATCCCGGGCAGTACCCAATCGATATAGCGCACCTGGCGGCCACTGGTGACTTGTTTGTTCCAGCCGGCCAATTCATCCGTTAATAGCTCTTCTAACAGCTGGCTTTTGCTGGAGCGACTGTTTATCCAGTAAGTGCGAGTGGTGGGGTCGAACAGCATAGCAATTTGCTGGTACTCCACCTGTTTGAACGCTCGTTCCCGGTCGCTGTACGAAATAGCGGTGATGTACCCCCGCTCTGCGCCGGGATGGCTGATGCTGTCGTCCAGTACACCCACTGCAAACACTTCGGTGTTCTCACCGGAAAATGACAGGGCAAGAATAACCACCAACAGGGGAGTAAATACAAATGACCAGAACAGAGAGGCTTTGTCCCGGTAGTATTCACGGTTGCGTGCGGCCCAGAGAGCGATAACCTTGTGCATATGTTTGCTTGATCAGTTGCGTAAGTGATGGCCAGTGAGTTTCAGAAACAAATCGTCCAGGGTGGGGTTTCTGACCCGCAGAGAGCTTAGGTTAACCTGGCGGTCTATCAGTGCCTTGATGGTGCTTTCAACAGACTGTGTTTGCAGTTCCAGCTGGCCGTTACTGTGTGCGACGGAAACCGATAGTTCGTCCAGTTCACCTTCAACCTCGTCCGCATCCAGGCACACATAGCTGTGGCCAAAGTGTTGATTGAGCAGTGCTCGCGGTGAACCTTCGGCAATAATCTGGCCCTGATCCACGATGATCAGCTGGTCGCACAACTGCTCAGCTTCGTCCATGTAATGGGTGGTGAGCAGCACGGTTTTGCCACGCAGTTTGATCTCTTCGATCAGCTGCCAGAAGTTGCGCCTGGATTGCGGGTCGAGGCCGGTGGTGGGCTCGTCGAGAAATAACAGCTGGGGGTCATTGATCAGCGCAATGGCCAACAACAAACGCTGTTTCTGGCCGCCAGATAACTTGGTGGCAAAGCTGTCGAGAAAGTCGTTGAGCTGACACAATTCTGCCAGTTCCTCAACCGGCAGTGGCTTGTCGTAAAAGCGCCCAAACAGCTCCAGCACTTCCCGGGTAGTGACAAAATCCATCAACGCAGTGGACTGGAACTGGATGCCAATATCCAACTTGAACTGATCGCCCCGAGGCTGCCCCCGGTAGAGAATGTCCCCGGATGTGGGCTTTTTAATGCCTTCAATCATTTCAATGGTGGTGGTTTTACCCGCACCATTGGGGCCCAACAGGCCAAAGCAGATACCTTGGGGAATGGTAAAAGAGATACCGTCCACAGCCCGGAAACTGCCGAATTGTTTAACGAGATTGCGAACTTCGATGATGGGTGTCATGGGTTTTGCTGGGCAGCTTGAGGAGAGGCTGCTTGCCGGTCTCCGTTCCAGGGGGCAACTTTAAACAGCAGTAGCATGCCGGGTATGGCCAGCACTGTACAGAGATAAAAAAACAATTCCCAGCCGACGGCTTCGACAATAATTCCCGTTACTGCATTGGCTGCTGTACGTGGCAGTGCTGCCAGTGCTGTGAATAAGGCAAGCTGTGTGGCAGTGTGCAGTTTGCTGGTGGTTCGCGCCATAAAAGCCACCAGGGCGGCGGCTCCCAAACCAACACCCAGGTACTCAAAACCCATGGCCACGGCGAGCATCACTTTGTTCTCGCCAATATGGGCCAGCGCGGCAAAGCCCAGAATAGACACCAGCTGCACAAAGCCAAAAATCCATAGTGCGCGGTTGATTCCCAGGCGAATCATGGCGAGACCACCAAAAATGGTGCCAATGGTGGATGCCCAAAATCCGACGCTTTTGGCAATTAGCCCAATATCTGTTTTGGAAAAGCCAATATCCAAAAAGAACGGCGTTTGCAGTGCCACAGCCATGTTGTCGGCTAATTTGTACAAAACGATAAACCAAAGAATCAACCAGGCGCGTTTGGAACCATCTCTAAAAAAGAACTCTTTAAATGGCTCAATAACCGCATCGCGCAGGGATGTTGGTGGTGGTGACAGGTGTTTCGGTTCTTTGACCAGTGCGGTCATTAAGATCCCGGGCAGCATGAATACAGCGGTTACCCAAAACACCATATCCCAATCCCACAGGGGCAGGTCGGCCAAAATCAATGACAGCCCTCCAGGCACCAATCCGGCAACCCGATAGGCATTAACGTGAATGGAATTACCCAGTCCTAATTCAGGGTCAGGCAATAGCTCGCGGCGGTAGGCGTCGAGGGCGATGTCTTGGGTAGCACTGAGCAATGCCACCAGTGTGCACAACACCGCGATTGACCAAAGCTGTGTGTTTGGGTCGAAGGTGCCGAGCACCGCAATAGTTAACAATAAGCCCAGTTGGCTGGCCATCATCCAACCCCTGCGGCGCCCCAGCCATTTAGGTTGATAGCGCTCCAGCAGTGGTGACCACAAAAACTTCCAAGTGTAGGGCAGGCCGATCAGAGTAAAAAAGCCAATTTCCGCTAGGCCAACGCCTTCATCTCGCAGCCAACCAGGCACCAGCTGAATTAGAATGTACAGCGGTAATCCCGACGCAAAACCGGTGAAAATACAAATCAACATCCGCTGGTTGAAAACGGCGGCTTTTATATCCTGAAAGGGCATGGTTGTTATTTTTTGGTGGTCTCGCAGTGAACAGGCGGCTACCTTACTGCAAACCCCCTAAGGTCGCCATTGGTATTCCCGCAGTTTCACTCTATCTCCACTAAACAACACGCCCTCGTCCAATAGCAACTGGCGCTGACGTTTGTAATTGGGATGTTCATTGGGGAAGCTGATTTTGCCGGCGGAATTAATCACCCGATGCCAGGGCAGGGTGGAGCCTGTGGGCAATTTTTTCAGGGTAGTGCCCACCAGCCGAGCAGCCCGTGGCAATCCCGCCAGTTCTGCCACCTGACCGTAGGTGACTACTTTGCCACTGGGGATGGAGTGGAGTACGGCGTAAATGCGTTGTTGGGGGGTGGATTCCATTGGGGCAGCTTACCTGTAAATGCTTCGGGCTACGAGCCACGGGCCGCGAGCAGAATGGCAATTCCGTTCGATCTGCTAGTGGCGCGCAGCCCGAGGCCCGCAGCAGCCCTTGAAACTCCGATACTTACCCCCATTTCATAACTACTCAAACAATACACACTACCGGAACCACTATGCGTTCACTCTTTCTGTTGTTCATCATTATGCCCATCCTTGAGATGTGGCTGTTGATTGAGGTGGGTGGTGTTATTGGTGCAGTGCCTACCATCGCTTTGGTGTTTCTGACCGCTGCCATCGGCTTTGCTCTGTTGCGCAAGCAGGGTTTTGATACGTTGCGTCGTGGCAACTGGAAGATGCAGCAGGGCCAGATGCCCGCACAGGAAATGGCCGAGGGTTTGATGCTGGCGGTCAGTGGTGCACTGCTTCTGACCCCTGGGTTTGTCACCGACGCCATTGGTTTTGCGGGCCTGACTCCTGGTATTCGCCGCTGGCTGTTCAGCAAGCTGTCTGGTCTGGTCACCGTCGTTGGCGCTGGTGGCTCTGTCTACGAGCATCGCTCTGCGCGCCGCGATGATGCGGATGTCATAGAAGGCAGCTACCGCCGGGAAGATTGATAGGCATCTGTACCCCTTGAAACCCACTTAAATGTCCCTATCTATTGTTTGTCCCAAGTATTTCGGGGCTCAAATTTTTGTGTCGGTACCCTTGATTTTGTTCAGGGTGCCACCACATAGGGTTACATCGCGGGGGTAGACTCACGCGCTACTTACAAACTAACCCAACTAACTGATTGTTTTAAAAGCTAAAGCTGGAGACAACCAAGATGAAAATTCGTCCCTTACACGACCGCGTGGTAGTACGCCGCAAGGAAGAGGAAGAAAAAACCGCTGGTGGCATTTTGCTGCCCGGTGCTGCCAAAGAAAAGCCCAACCAGGGTGAAGTTGTGGCCGTAGGCGCTGGCAAGGTGCTGGATAACGGTGACGTGCGTGCGGTATCCGTACAGGTAGGCGATCAGGTGGTATTTGGCCCCTACGCTGGCAGCAACACCGTAACCGTAGACGGTGAAGAGCTGATCATCATGAACGAAAGCGAGATCTTCGGCGTTATCGAAGCCTGATCTTGACGTAACAAAACACTGATCAATCAGAGAGAATTAAAAGGAAATCATCATGGCTAAAGACGTGAAATTTGCCGACGATGCTCGCCAGAAAATGCTGGCTGGCGTTAACGTACTGGCCGACGCCGTTAAAGTGACCCTGGGCCCCAAAGGCCGCAACGTGGTACTGGACAAATCCTTCGGCGCTCCCACCGTGACCAAAGACGGTGTATCCGTGGCTAAAGAGATCGAACTGGCTGACAAGTTCGAGAACATGGGTGCGCAAATGGTTAAGGAAGTTGCTTCCAAAGCTTCTGACGAAGCCGGTGACGGCACCACCACCTCCACTGTACTGGCTCAGTCCATCCTCAACGAAGGCCTGAAGTCTGTTGCTGCGGGCATGAACCCCATGGACTTGAAGCGCGGTATCGACAAAGCGGTTGCCGCCGCTGTGGAAGAAGTGGCCAAGCTGGCCAAACCTTGTGAAGACTCCACCGCCATTGCCCAGGTTGGCACCATCTCCGCCAACAGCGATAATGCCGTGGGTGACATGATCGCCAAAGCCATGGAAACCGTTGGTAAAGAAGGCGTCATCACCGTTGAAGAAGGTTCCGGTCTGGAAAACGAGCTGGACACTGTAGAAGGTATGCAGTTCGACCGCGGCTACCTGTCTCCTTACTTCATCAACAACCAAGACAACATGAGCGTTGAGATGGAGAGCCCCTTCATCCTGCTGGTGGACAAAAAAGTCTCCAACATCCGCGAATTGCTGCCGCTGCTGGAAAACGTTGCCAAAGCCGGTAAGCCGCTGGTAATCGTTGCTGAAGACGTAGAAGGCGAAGCGCTGGCCACTCTGGTTGTGAACAACATGCGTGGCATTGTGAAAGTTGCTGCCTGTAAAGCCCCTGGCTTCGGCGACCGCCGCAAAGCCATGCTGGAAGACATCGCCGTTCTGACTGGCGGCACTGTGATCTCTGAAGAAGTGGGTCTGGAGCTGGAAACCGCCACTCTGGAGCACCTGGGTCAAGCCAAGCGCGTGACCATGAGCAAAGAGAACACCACCATCGTTGATGGCGCTGGCGACCACGGTTTTATCGAAGCCCGTGTTAACCAGATTCGTGCGCAAATCGAAGAAACCTCTTCCGACTACGATCGCGAAAAACTGCAAGAGCGTGTAGCCAAGCTGGCTGGCGGTGTTGCTGTAATCAAGGTTGGTGCAGCCACCGAAGTGGAAATGAAAGAGAAGAAAGCCCGCGTTGAAGACGCCCTGCACGCCACCCGTGCTGCGGTGGAAGAAGGCGTGGTGCCTGGCGGTGGTGTTGCCCTGATCCGTGCAGTACAAGCTATCGACGGCCTGACCGGCGACAACGAAGACCAGAACGTAGGTATTCGTCTGGCCCGTCGCGCTATGGAAGCGCCACTGCGTCAAATCTGCGACAACGCTGGTGAAGAAGCCTCTGTTATCGTTGATAAGATCAAGCAGGGTGAAGGTAACTTCGGCTTCAACGCCGGTACCGGCGAATACGTAGACATGATCGAGCAGGGTATTCTCGACCCCGCCAAAGTAACCCGCACTGCACTGCAGGCCGCTGGCTCTATCGCTGGCCTGATGATTACCGCAGAAGCCATGGTTGCCGATCAGCCAGAAGAAAGCGCCCCAGCCATGCCAGATATGGGTGGCATGGGCGGAATGGGTGGCATGGGCGGCATGATGTAAGCCCAGCCACTTGGCTCGAAAGCCCCGGCTCTTAACAGTCGGGGCTTTTTTTCACATAATCTTTACCTGAATCAGCATTTAATAGCCACATTTAAACCACCTCACCCATAAGGACAAAGCCATGAGTATTGAACTGCCCGCGCTGCCCTATGCACAAGACGCACTGGAGCCGCACATCTCTAGCGAAACCCTGGAATACCACTATGGTAAGCACCACAAAACCTACGTGGACAAGCTCAATGGCCTGTTGCCCGGCAGCGAGTTTGAAGGCAAAACTCTGGAAGAAATTGTTAAAGCTTCCTCCGGTGGTGTGTTCAATAACGCCGCGCAAATCTGGAACCACAGCTTCTACTGGAACTGCCTGAGCCCCAACGGCGGCGGCGAAGCCACTGGCGCTATTGCTGAGGCTATCAACGCCAGCTTTGGTTCTTTCGACGCGTTTAAAGAAGAATTTACCAACAGCGCCATCAACAACTTCGGTTCCAGCTGGACCTGGTTGGTGAAAAAAGCCGACGGTTCCCTGGCCATCGTAAACACCAGTAACGCAGAAACCCCGCTCACTGGCGACGACACCCCAGTGCTGACGGTCGACCTGTGGGAGCACGCCTACTACATCGACTACCGCAACGCTCGCCCGGCTTACATGGGTGCGTTCTGGAATTTGGTGAACTGGGAATTTGTGAACAGCAATTTTGCTTGATTGCTGATGCCTGTAAAAAAGCCCCGACTGTGAAAGCAGTCGGGGCTTTTCTGTGTGACTTTAGTAACTTCTGTAAAGTGCTTCTATACTCAGATGGCTGGCTTCGAATAAGAGGCAATGCTTTTTTTAAGCGCGATATTTAAATGTTTGAGGAAATACTGTGAAGCTATCATTAATGGCTGCAATATCGAAAAATAGAGTCATTGGGAATGGCCCAGATATTCCATGGAGCGCTAAAGGGGAGCAGTTACTGTTTAAGGCGCTTACCTATAACCAGTGGCTGTTGATCGGTCGCAAGACGTTCGAGTCTATGGGTGCATTGCCAAATAGAAAGTATGCGGTTGTAACCCGCTCTGGCTTCACATCAAATAATGAGAATGTTTTGGTGTTTCCATCTATTCAGGAGGCATTGAATCGTCTTGAGGCTATAACAGATCATGTGATTGTTTCTGGTGGCGGGCAAATATACAAAAACCTGATTCATAAAGTTGATACATTGCATATATCAACTATTGATGTTGAGCCAGAGGGCGATGTTTATTTCCCTGAGATTCCAGAAAATTTCAGGCAGGTTTTTACTCAAGATTTCGTCTCTAACATAAATTACAGCTATCAAATTTGGAGTAAGGACTAAGTTCCGAAGGTAAGTCATTGAAAGTAATTTTTTAGAGCTCTAACTTTCTGATTTTTAGTGCTTTTTTATGGTTTTCAAAACCCTGATCGCAAAACCGGTCAGGGTTTTTTAATGGCCAAAATGGCAATTTTGAGAAAATGTGCCTATCTTAGCTATATTCCCTAACTTGGCTAAGATAGGCAAAAGAATGGAGCTGACAACAAAAAAAGCCAAAACCCAGAAAGACCATTTGTTACAACCGGTGCGCCCGTATAACGCACCAATCAATAGGGCAGTGGGGGTGATGGATGCTATTTAACTCACTGACTTTTATCGTCTTTTTCGCAATTGTTCTGCTGCTGCACTACCTGCCGTTTTCCTGGCGGCAGAAGAAATTCAATCTGTTGTTGGCCAGTTATCTGTTTTACGCCGCCTGGAACCCGCCTTTCGTTATTTTGTTGTGGATTTCCACACTGGTGGATTGGCATGTGGCGAAATGGCTGTATGTGGAAAAGGTTCAGTCCCGGCGCAGGTTGCTGCTGGTTCTCAGTCTGGCCACCAATCTTGGCATTCTCGGCTTTTTTAAGTACGGCGATTTCTTGCTGCACAACTGGCAGGCCTTTATGAGCCTGTTTGGCATCGACTACCAAGTACCGGACTGGAGCATTATTCTGCCGGTGGGTATTTCCTTCTACACCTTCCAGACCATGGCCTATTCACTGGATATTTACTTGAATCGGGCCAAGCCAGCGAAAAATTTCCTCGACTTTGCCCTGTTTGTTACCTTTTTCCCGCAGTTGGTAGCGGGCCCTATTGTGCGGCCCACGCACTTGATTCCTCAGTTTGAAAAAGCACGCAAAGCCACCAAGTCCATGTTTATCTGGGGCCTGGGGCTGATCACCCTGGGGATGTTCCAGAAAGTGGTGATTGCCGATGGCGCACTGGCACCGGCCTCCGATGCGGTGTTTGGCAGCGATGCGGTATTGAGCTTTAGCGATGCTTGGCTGGGTACGCTGGCATTTGCCGGGCAGATCTTTTCCGACTTTGCCGGCTATTCCACCACCGCCATTGGTGTTGGTTTGACGTTGGGTTTTTCCCTGCCCACCAACTTCCGTTTTCCCTATGCGGCCATTGGCTTTTCCGATTTCTGGCGGCGCTGGCATATTTCCCTGTCTACCTGGTTGCGGGATTATTTATACATTCCTCTGGGCGGCAACAAGCGCGGGCCGGTGCGCACTTACATCAACCTGATGGCAACTATGCTGCTGGGTGGTCTGTGGCACGGTGCCAGTTGGACCTTTGTGGTCTGGGGTGGTTTGCATGGCTTGTACCTGGCGGTAGAGCGCTGGCTGAAAGCCACATTCAAAGGCGCACAAATTGCCAAGACTATCTTGTTTCGCATTTTTCTGGCGCTGGTTACCTATTTCTTTATCAATATCACCTGGGTGTTTTTCCGGGCGCAGAGCTTTGACAAAGCGTTTTCGATGGTCAAATCCATGTTTGGGTTTAACCCGGATGGCACCAACGTACTGGCTACCGTGTATATCGTTCAGGTGTTGGTGGTCACCATTGCCATGGTGGCGATTCACTGGCGGATGCGCGATACCTCCGTCGAGGCCGTCGTACAAAAAGCACCCTGGCCACTGGTAGGTGTTGTCTGGGGGCTTATGTTGTTTTTCATCATCATCACACAGGGAGGCGGCGATGCGTTCATCTACTTCCAATTCTGATCCCTATTCCTACGAAGACCGGCCCATTCCTGAAATACCCTGGAAAAAGGCGTTGATTCTGGGGTTGGTATTAATGGCCTTCGGGATTGCTGCCTGGGAATACAACGCTCGTGTGATTTGGGGGTATGAGACCGGTTATTACATCGACAGCCCCGGCCTGTGGTCTATAGAGCGGCGCAAAGTGGATCGCGGCGAAGCTGAAGTAGCGGTGGTTGGTTCCAGCCGCATTCTTTTCGATCTGGATCTGGATACCTACCAACAAGTCACTGGCGTGCGCCCGGTGATGCTGGCGCTAGTGGGTACCAACCCCAGGCCTTTTCTGGGGGACCTGGCGGCTGACGACGATTTTTCCGGATTGTTGATCGTGGGGGTGACACCGGAATTGTTCTTTTCAGAAAAGGCCGGCCTGCTTGGAGATACCACTGACTATTACCGGGATGAAAGCCCATCCCAGTGGGCGGGGCAGCGCATCAGTATGTTGCTTGAGCCACAGTTGGCGTTTTACGACAACGACACGTTTCCGCTGTTTTCCCTGATTGAAAAAATCCGCGTTGAAAATCCGGAAGGAGTGAGGCCTCCTGGCAACCCGGTGTGGAAGCTCAGAGACACCGATGTCGACCGCAACAACAAAATGTTCTGGAAAGTGGAAGATCTGGATTACTACCAGACTTATGCAGAAAACACCTGGGCGATGTTTTTGCAGGCGCCGCAAGGAGGGCAGCCCGCCTTGGATATGGATGCTTTTCTGTCAGGCATCAGTGCTGATATTGAAAAAATACGCGCCCGTGGCGGTGATGTGGTTTTTGTTCGCTCGCCCTCGTCGGAGTTTTACCGGGATTTTGAGCGCGAAAACCTACCCAGGAAAACCCACTGGGACAGATTGCTAAAAGAAACAAATACCGTGGGTATTCACTTTGAAGATCACTCCGAACTACAGGGCTTTCGTATTCCGGAATGGTCACATCTGCATTCAGACGATGCGGCGCCCTATACGGCGGAGCTGGCAGCTATCTTGATGGAAAAACTCAACGCCGCCAACAGCTCACACAAAAAGTAAATAGCAAGCAATAGAAGTACGAGGAAAAAAACGTTGGAAACCTACAGCTCAAAAGATGCCCAAAACCAATTCGGTGAAGTGCTGCTAAAAGCCCAGCACGGGCCGGTATGCATCAAACGCTATAACAAGGCGGCGGCTTATGTGGTATCGGCCAGTGATTTTGAGGCATTTCTGGCCTACCAGACCGAGCAGCAAAGCGAGCAGAGCGCTGCGCCGCAGGCCGAAGCATCTGCGGTGGATAACAAACAGATAACCGTCGGCGTCACCCAATACCCGGGGTCGCTGCATATCTCTTTTGGCCGCCAGATGACGGACGCTTACTTGCAAGCCTTTATCATGCGCCCGCCGCTGCGCTACGGCAGTGATGGGCAGCTTCATGGCAAAAGGTACGTCAGCCTGCCTACCTTGGAAAATGGCGACGTCAATATCATCACCCATGACGATGGCCAGCGCAGCATGGCAGTTACTTTTCGCATTATTCCGGAGGCCTGTTGGGGTGACGGTTCTGCCATCGTCTCCGACGATTTTAAGTTGCGCTGGGAAATCAGCTGCCACCCGGATCTGGATATTCGCAGCAAAAGTTGGTTTCAGCGTATTGAGCGCTTTGAGCAGGTGGATGACAAAACTTTTGTTCTCCACTTTAAGGGGGTTGTAAATGAGTTCAGCGATATAAGCCCTTTGACACCCCTGAATGCGCGATTGGAAAGGCCTGTGTTTGAAAGCAACCCGGTCGAGTATCAAAAGAATTCACTGTACCGAACCCAACCAACCAACCCGGCGTTGTGGAATGGGCCGTTTTGCCTCGAAACCGTGGTTTCCCGCAGCGAATACATTCTGGTTCGCAACCGCCATTGGTTTGGCAAGCAAGCCCATTACGAACGCATCAGAGTTCTTGCCGTAGAGGATGTAATCGCACTGGAAAGTGCGGTGCTGTCGGGCGCCGTTGATGTGGCGGGATACGGGATGCAAACCATTCAGGCGCTTGCCGTGGAAGAGCTGCATGGCCACGACTTCAAAGTGTTGTTTGGCACAAGCGCACTGCTGATGAACGTCAGGCTCAATCTGGACAATCCGATCCTCGCGGATGTCAGAGTGCGCCAGGCATTGCTCTATGCCTTGAACAGGACGCAATTTAATCAGGATTATTTCTCTGGCAAACAAGTCATTGCTAACGGCCACCCCAGCGAAAAGGTTATCGAGGGTGTTCCCTGTTATGACTTTGATGCGGCCAAAGCGATTCAGCTGCTGGAAGAGGCGGGCTGGAATTCCATCGAACAAGGTATTCGCCACAATCAGCAGGGCGAGCCGCTGCGCCTGGAGCTGGTGTCTGCCATTGGGCATAAAGAGCATGAATTGGTGCAGCAGTGGATGCAAATGGAGTTAAGGAAAATAGGCATTGA
Organism: bacterium SCSIO 12696; assembly: GCA_024397955.1. Taxonomy (NCBI): domain Bacteria; species bacterium SCSIO 12696. The sequence goes on along the minus strand of CP073744.1, from coordinate 1,294,600 downwards.
CCTGCACCTCCAGAACTACACCACAACCTTGTACGTCAACCAGATTATGTCGAAGCGGCAATTTCCCGCGCTGGCCCTCAATAGCATTGGGGTTGGTGCCGACCTTCAATATCGAAACCTCTATCACTCTTCTTCTGTACCCAGCGCAGTGAACAGCTTTGCTGGAAATAATCTGGCGGACTTTAGCAATGAAAAAGTCGACCGATTGATCGAGGAATTTGATGCTGCCATGGACGGCGATGAACGCCGTCATCTGGGTGTGGCGATTCAGCGCATCGTGTTCGAGGAGTTGCCGATTATCCCTCTGTTCTGGCGGCCCAGCGTCAACATTATTCCCTCCTGGTTAAAAGGTTTTCAGCCCAATTGTTACGGGGTTGGCAATAGCAGCAGGGTCGAGGAATGGTACCGGGAATAGCAGTACCAACCGGTAAATGCAGTTGCAAAGGAGAAAAAGATGACTATCAAAAAATCGCAAAACACTTGCTGCAAAATATTTGCTTTGGCAATGGTGCTTTCGGGATTAAGTACTTTCAGCGTTGCCAGCTCTTCGGACAGTGCCGATAAAAAACACTTTCGCATCGGCATTAGCCAGTACCCGACCAGTGTTCATCGTTCTTTTTTCCGGCAAACCGTTGCCAAGTACGCATTGAATTTTACGTTGCGCCAACCGGTGTATTTCGACAATCAGGGGCAGCTGCAATGTAACAGCTGTATCAGCGTTCCCACGCTGGAAAATGGCCAGGCCAGAGTGGTTAACCGGGAGAATGGCGAGCGTGGAATAGCGGTCACTTTTCGCATCAAGCCAGACGCCCGCTGGGGAGATGGCACCCCGGTGACCGCCGACGATTTTAAGTTGTATTGGGAAATTGGCCGTCACCCAGACACAGGCGCTAATCGATCCAGCTGGTTTAAAAGTATCGAAAAGTTTGAAGTGATCGATGATCGGGCTTTTACTTTGTACTACAAAAATGCTGCCTATGGATACAACAACATCAGCGATTTATTCCCCATTAATTCAAAACTGGAACGGCCAATTTTTGAAAGTGATCCAGGCAACTATCGAAACAACACCCTGTACAAAACCGAGCCTACTAACGTAGCGCTCTGGAGTGGCCCCTATGTGCTGAAATCTCTCACAACAGGAAAGGAATTTATTTTGGCGCGTAACCCGCACTGGCAAGGTAAGCGGCCGCAGTTTGATGAGATTGCGCTCAAAGTTATCGAAAACACCTCAATGATGGAAGCCAACCTGCTCTCCGGTGCCGTCGATATGATTGGTTTTGGCTTGCAGGCGGATCAGGGAATTTCCTTTGAAAAACGCCACAGCCGAAATTACCAGGTGGTGTACGCAGAAAATGTGATAGTCGAATACATGGACGTCAATCTGGACAACCGGATTCTGGCAGATGTTCGGGTGCGCAGAGCATTGTTGCATGCCTTGAATCGCGACCAGGCTAATCAGTTGTTGTTTGATGGCAAGCAGCCACCGGCGATAGGTATTCGGCCCGGTGAAAACTTTGAGCGTCAGTATCAATTTGATCCCGAGCGAGCCATTGCACTCTTGAATGAGGCCGGTTGGACAACACTAAAAAAGGGCATTCGTCACAACAGTAAGGGCGAGCCATTGCAGCTGGAAATTGCCACTGCCAGCGGCAATAAAACCCGTGAATTGCTGCAACAGTGGATGCAGGGTCAGTTCAAGCAAGTGGGCATTGATCTGCGTATTCGCAATCAGACTGCGCGGGTGTTCTTTGGGGAAACCCGCAAAAAACGCCTCTTTACTGGCCTTTCTTTGCAAAGTGGATCTGTGTACCCCTACTGGACTTATCGCAACATATTTCACTCGTCTGCTATTCCCACGCCGGAAAATAATTACAGCGGTTATAACAGAGGTGGCTACAAGAGCGCCGAGATGGACCGCCTGATCGAAGTTCAAGAAGCCGCTTTGCTGGAAACCGAGTTCCGCCAGGCAGAGCTCGCCATTGAAGAGTTAATCAACGAAGACCTGCCCTCGTACCTGATGTTCTGGAAACCGAGAGTCACGGTGATTCCCCGCAACCTGAAAGGCTTTCGTACCCCCCGATTTATTGGCACCAGCTATTGGGCAGAAGAGTGGCGCTGGGAATAAATGCCCGGTTAATCAATACAAACTGCAAGGGGTAAAGATATGCGTGATAAAAAAAGCACGTTCCGCCAGGCGATAACACCGTTGCTTACGCTGTTGTTGCTGGCCGCTTGTAGCGATAGCCAGCAAGAAGCCACTAAACATGAGGCCTCAGAAAACCCGATTAAAAAACAGCTGGTCATCGGTATTAACCAATACCCGTCAACCTTGCACCGTGCATTCTGGCGCATGACCGCAGACCATTACGCACTGTCGCCTCTAGTGCGCAGGCCAGTTATTTACGATGACAATATGCAACTGGTCTGCCGTACCTGCGTCACCTTGCCAACTCTGGAAAATGGCCTGGCGAAGCTGGAACAAACACCGGATGGCAAACCTGGTATGGCGGTTACTTTCCAGATTCAGCCGGATGCCCGTTGGGGCGATGGCTCGCCGTTAGTGGCTGACGATTTTAAACTGCGCTGGGAAATGGGTCGTAACCCCAAAGTAGGGGCCAAACGCCCCTCGGATTTTGCGCCTATCTACCAGTTCGACATTGTCGATAACAAAACTTTTGTGCTGCATCTGGATAAGGTTTTTTTCAGCTACAACTACATCAAGGAAATGATGCCGGTGCCAGCGCACTTAGAACGACCAATTTTTGAAGAAAATCCCCTTGAATACCGCAATAACAGCCTCTATGTAACAGAGCCGCTTAACCCCGGACTTTGGCATGGGCCTTATTTGCTTGAAGAAATCACCTTTGGCAATCAATTGGTCATGACGAAAAATCCATACTGGAATGGCACCCAGCCGCAGTTTGAAAAAATCACATTGCGGGCGATCGAAAATACCTCGGCACTGGAGGCCAATCTGCTGTCTGGCACTATCGATGTGGTGGCTGGCGAGGCCGGTGGCTTTCAGGTGGATCAAGGGCTGTCTTTCGAAAAACGCCATGGCCACAAGCATCGAGTGGTTTATACCCTGGGCGTGCTTTACGAAGCTATGCCGCTTAACCACAGCAACCCCATTCTGGCAGACAAAAGGGTTCGCAAGGCATTGATGTACGCCTTCGATCGCGAACAACTGAACCAACAAATTTTTGGTGGTAAACAGCCACCGGCACATGGCCTGGCCATTCGTTATAACCAAAAAGTTTCCGAACAAGTTACCCGATACGACTATGACAAAGATCGTGCTATTGCCTTGCTGGAAGCCGCAGGCTGGAGCGATATAAAAAATGGCATTCGTCATAACGCCCAAGGTGAGCCACTGAGACTTAGCCTGAACAGCATCAGCGGCAATAAAACCCGCGAAATGATTCAACAGGCTTTGCAGGCCCAGCTTAAAGACGTAGGGATTGATCTGCGCATTAGCAATGAAACGGCGCGATCTTTTTTAGGCGAGACGCTGGTTAAAAGAAAGTTTTCCGGACTGGCCCAGTTGGGAGTGCCCAATATGGCAGACACGCCCTACCACAATTTTCTGAATTCCCAATCCATCGGTTCTTCCGATAACGGCTTTCAGGGAGGTAACTGGGGTGGTTTCAATAATCCCGAAATGAATCGACTCACCGATATGTACGATCGAGAAATAGACGCCGAAAAACGTCAGGTTTTGGTCGAGCAAATAAACCAGCTTTACACCGATGAACTGCCCCACTTGCCTCTTTATTGGCGCCCACGGGTTGATGTGCTACCCCTGGAGTTGACCGGTTTTCGAGCCAGTGGCCATTTTGTGGTCAGCACCAACTGGATTGAAGAATGGCGCTGGGAGTAAAAAATGTTGAGGGTGAAAAAGATGAAAGCGAATGACTTTGGAATGGCTCCCCGCCTTCGCGGAAATGACGACTCCAAGCTGTTTCCAGGTATCCTGCCAATGTGCCTTGGACTTGTCTTCCTGCTGTCGCTAACCGCCTGTAGTGAAAAAAGTAAAACTGCCAACGGTAGTGCGGCAAAATCTGAAACAACCGGTAAAACACACCTAACCGTCGGCATCGGTCAGTACCCCAATACCTTGCACCGCTCTTTCACAAACATGATGTCCTCAACCTATGCGGTTGCGCCTATGCTCCGCGAGCTGACGATTTATGACGACAAGAGCGAGCTGGTATGCCGCACCTGTGTGACTTTGCCAACTATTGAAAATGGTCTTGCGGTGTTGGAAGCCACATCGGATGGCAAACCTGGCATTGCGGTGACTGTTCAGATTCACCCGGAATTTTCCTGGGGCGATGGTACGCCGGTTACCGCCGAGGACTTTAAGCTGCGCTGGGAAATCGGCCGCAACCTTGACGTGGGCAGCATTGCTCCCAGCGCCTTCGAGCCTATTTACCAGTTTGATGTGGTAGACGATAAAACCTTTGTGCTGCACTACGATGAGATTAAATACAGCTTTAACGATCTCTGGTTGATGCCGCCCATTCCCTCGTGGCTGGAGCGATCTATCTACGAGCGGGATCCAGAGACATACAAAGATCGCAGCCTCTATACCACCGACCCCACCAATCCTGGCCTATGGAACGGCCCCTATCGGTTGGAAAGAGTAACTCCAGGTAGCGAACTAACCCTGGTTCGTAACCCCCACTGGTACGGTGAACAACCCCATTTTGACAGCGTGACCCTGCGCGCCATTGAAAACACCGCAGCGCTGGAGGCCAATCTGCTGTCTGGTAGCATCGACATGATTGCCGGTCAGTCTAACGGCCTGCAAATTGACCAGGGGATCTCCTTTGAAAAGCGTCATGGCAGCGACTACCAGGTTCTTTACACCCACAAGGCGTTGCTGGAACTCATTATTGTACAGATGAAAAAAAATCCGGTACTTGCCGATAAGCGAGTGCGTCAAGCGCTGCTCTACGCGCTGGACCGTGAAGGGATAAATCAGCAACTCTTTGCCGGCAAGCAACCGGTCGCCCATATTGGGGACCGTAGGTATGACTCAGTTCCAGAAGGTGTGCCCCAATACAACTACGACCCGCAACGAGCGATTGCACTGCTCGAACAGGCCGGTTGGGACAACGTTAAAAATGGCATCCGCCACAACAGTGCCGGCGAGCCTCTGCAATTTGAATTGCTCAGCACCAGTGGCAACAAATCCCGCGAGCTTATCCAACAGGCTATCCAGGCTCAGCTAAAAGCGGTAGGGGCGGATGCGCGAATAAAGAACCAGACTGCTCGCGTTTTCTTCGGCCAATCAATGCGTAAGCGTGCCTTCAAGGCACTGTCGTTAATGGGTACCTCGCCGACTGCAGACAGGTCGTATCGCCCTGTCCATTCTTCATCCTACGACGGTGGTAAAAACGCTATGGGTTATAACAACCCAGAAGTGGACCGCTTGGTTGAAGCCTATGAACAGGAGTTGGATGCCGCCAAACGCCGGCAGTACGCAGAGCAAATCATGCGGATCATTCGCGAGGAAGTTCCGGTGCTGCTGCTTTATTGGCGACCACGGGTTGATGTGTTACCGCTGCAATTAAAAGGTTTTCGCGCTTCTGGCCACAAGGTCCCGGATACCAACTGGATTGAAGAGTGGCGTTGGCAATAAGTTCAGGTTCTCGGCTAGCAATAGCCGCACAGGAGAAAAATATGCGTAATAACAGAAGAGCTTTCTGCCGATCAGGTGCAGCGCTGCTTGCGCTGTTATTACTGACAGCCTGTAGCGACAAAAGTGAAACAGTTAAAACGAATGCAGTAAAACCTGAAGTGGCGAGTGAGAAACACCTGCGCATCGGCATCGGACAATTTCCTGGTACCAGGCCCTTGGGCTACGCCGGTTATATATCCGGTTTTATTTTGCGCGGTATGACGACTTTTGATGATAAAGACAAAGTTTTCTGCACGTTGTGTACCACGCTTCCCAGTTTTGAAAACGGCCTGGCGGTTCTGAATCAAAAAGCCAACGGGGAGACAGATATTTCCCAAACCTTTCATATTCATCCGGAAGCCCGCTGGGGTGATGGCTCACACATAACCAGTGAAGATTTTAAATTGCGTTGGGAAGTGGGGCGCGATAAATCCACTGGTCACAGAGCCCATGGCTATTACATACAATTTTCCCGTTTTGAAATAATAGACGACAAAACCTTTGTACTTCACTCCGCTGAAGACGGCTATCACTACCAGGATCATAGACCCCTGAAGCCCCTTAATGCTCGACTTGAACGGGCAATCTTTGAACGCGACCCCAAGACTTACCTCGACAACAGTTATTACTCGGCAGAGCCCGCAAACCCTGCGTTGTGGAATGGTCCTTATGTGATTACCAAAATGACACTAGGGGATGAACTGGTGATGGAGCGCAACCCCCATTGGTACGGGAAACAACCTTATTTTGACAAGATCACCATTCGGGCCATTGAAAACTCTGCGGCATTGGAGGCGAACCTGGTGTCGGGAACCATCGATATGATTGCCGGTGGTGCAGGGGGGCTGCAAATCGATCAGGCGATTTCTTTTGAAAAACGCCACGGTGAAAAATTTAATATTTTTTATGCTCATGGGGTTCTTCTGGAACGCTTATTGGTAAACATGGATAACCCCATCCTCAGCGACAAACGAGTGCGTAAAGCCTTGCTCTACGCACTGGATCGGCAGCAGATCAGCGAACAATTATTTGACGGCAAACAACCGGTAGGGCACGAGCGTTACATTCGCTATAACAAACCGGTCCCCGAAGGCGTTCACAAATACGACTACGACAAATCCCGTGCAATCGCTTTGTTGGAAGAAGCGGGGTGGACAGAGATTAGAGGTGGCATTCGCTATAACAACAAAGGCGAACCTTTGCAGTTGGAACTCGGCGGTGCCAGTGGCGATAAAACCCGCGACCTGATTCGCCAGGCCATACAGAGTTACTGGCGGGACGTTGGGGTAGACCTGCGTTTGACAACGCAAACGCAGCGGGTGTTTTTCGGCCAGACGGTACGCAAACGCAAATTTCCTGGTTTGGCGCTCGGTGCGGTTGGTTACAGCCCGCATCACCTCTACAAGCACAGATACCATTCTGAGAGTATTCCTTCCGACGAAAATGGTTTTTCTGGAATGAACCATGGCGGCTATCGCAACGCCCAGGTGGATGAGTTGGTAATCGCTCATTTGCTGGAACTCGATGCTCAAAAATACCACCAGATGACGAGAGCTATCCAATCAATTCTTACTGACGAACTACCGGATATTCCTCTTTTTTGGCGTCCTAAGATTCACGTTTTGCCCTTGGGGTTAAAAGGCTTTCGAGCGTCCGGGCATATTACTCCCTGCTCAGTGTGGGTAGAAGATTGGAGTATGGAGCCATGAGCGATAACGCTTTGCTCAGAGTCGATAACCTGAGTATCGGTTTCGATAACGATGATGGTTTGGTGCGAGTGGTGGAGGATGTTTCCTTTACCCTGGAACGGGGCCAAACCCTGTCCTTGGTAGGGGAGAGTGGTTGCGGTAAATCCCTCACCGCTTTTGCTTTGCTGCAACTGTTGCCACCCTTTGGGAAAATCCTTTCCGGCTCGGTTTGTTTGCAGGGCGATAACCTGGCAAACATGGGTGATACCCAGCTGCAAAAAATTCGCGGCAACCGCATTTCCATGATTTTTCAGGAACCCATGAGTGCGCTGAATCCAGTGTTCCCGGTAGGTGCTCAGGTAGCGGAAGCGCTGATTCTGCACAAGGGGCTGACAAAAAAAGCCGCGCTTAAAGAAGCGGTTGCCATGCTGGAAAAGGTGGGTATTCCCGACCCCGCTTGCCGCGCTGCGAATTACCCCCACCAGTTGTCTGGCGGTATGCGTCAGCGGGTAATGATTGCCATTGCCCTGGCCTGCGAGCCGGAAATTCTGATTGCCGATGAACCGACCACCGCACTGGATGTGACTATTCAGGCGCAAATTCTCGACCTGATGCACGATTTGCAGGAAACACTGGGCACGGCGATTTTGTTTATCAGCCACGATTTTGGCGTGGTCTCGCGCATGGCGGATGACATAGCGGTGATGTACGCGGGGCGGGTGATTGAGCAGGGCAGTTCCAGCGAAATTTTGCTCAACTCACAACACCCTTATACCCAGGCGCTTTTGCAAACCACCCCTCAAATTGATGCCAGCCTGGATCGTTTACCGGCCATTGCCGGTCGCGTACCTGGCCCACGGCGACGCCCGCCCGGTTGTTGTTTCGCGCCACGCTGTTCAGTGGCTGTGGACTGTTGCAGCAAGCAGCGGCCAGAAAGATTGGCGTTGAGCAAAACCCATACGGCTACTTGCCATGTTCTGGATTCCAGCAAACAGGGGGTCGGCCATGCCCACGGATAATGTGTTGGTTTCCACTCGCGGTTTATGCAAACGCTTTAAAACCCGTGTTGCCACCGGCAAAGGCTGGCAGAAAAAAACCGTTAACGCGGTAACGGACGTTAGCCTGGATATTGTTGCCGGGGAAACTCTGGCATTGGTGGGGGAGAGTGGTTGCGGTAAAACCACTCTGGGGCGAATGCTGTCGCTTTTTTATAAGCCCAGTGAAGGGGATTTGAGCCTTAAGGGTGAGAATATTGCGGCACTAACCGCCAAGCAGGTAAAACCCCTGCGCCGCCATGTGCAGATGATTTTTCAGGATCCAATGTCGTCTCTGAATCCGCGCCATACCATCGAAGCCATTCTTACCGAACCCCTTAAATTTTTTTCCAGTGACAATGCCCAGCTGCGACGGGAAAAAGCGGTGGAGTTACTGGAAGCAGTGGGGTTGTCAGAGCGCAGCCTGCGCAAATACCCCCACGAATTCAGCGGCGGCCAGCGCCAGCGCATTGTGATTGCCCGGGCGCTGATTCTGCACCCGGCTTTTGTGGTGGCGGACGAACCGGTGTCGGCGCTGGATGTGTCGGTGCAAAGCCAGATATTGAATTTGCTTAAAGACCTGCGCGAACAATTTAACCTCACGTATCTGTTTATCAGCCACGACTTGGCGGTGGTTCATCACCTGGCAGATCGGGTGGCGGTGATGTATCTGGGGCGAATTGTTGAAGTTGGCGAACGGGACAACCTGTTCCAGAACCCTCGCCACCCTTACACACAAGCTCTGCTCAGTTCGGTGCCCGGTGTGGTACCCAACAAAAGCAAAATTGGCAAAGTTTTACACGGCGACCCTCCCAGCCCCATCAGCCCGCCCCAGGGCTGTCCATTTCACCCACGTTGCCCACAAGCTCAAGACCAGTGTCGTAAGACTATGCCAGCACTGGAAGTGGCGGATTCAGCCAGTACTCACCAGGTGGCTTGCCACTTTGCGGAGCAGGTTGTGGAGCAAACCGTTATTGAGGAGGTGGTTCAGCTATGAGGCAATATTTGTTGGCCCGTTGCGGCCAGTCATTGGTGGTTATTCTACTGATGTCGTTCGTTATTTACGGTTTGATCGGCCTGATGCCCGGCGACCCCATCGATATTCTGGCCAGTGAAGACCCCACCATGACCCCGGAAGATGTAGCGGCATTACGAGCGTTGTATCACCTGGATGTGCCGGTTTATGAACGCTACTTGAACTGGCTGGGCAGAGCGCTCACTGGTGAGCTGGGTTATTCACGGTTGTTCGGCCAGCCGGTATTGGATGTGCTCGGCCCGGCGCTGGTGAATACCCTGGTTTTGATGGGCACCACATTTATTGTGGCCATCGCCATTGCTATTCCAGTGGGTGTAATGGCTGCGTCAAAACCACGCTCGGTACTGGATTACGGCATCAACCTGTTTGCGTTTGCCGGTATATCGTTGCCTTCGTTTTGGTTGGCTCTGATGCTGATGACCTTGCTGTGTGTCACCCTGGGATGGTTACCGGCAGGGGGCACTGCCCCGGCGGGTAGCAGCTTGCTGGAGCAATTTCGTTACATGGTGTTGCCAATGGCCACTATCGTGATTCTGAATGTTGGCAGCTATTCGCGCTTTGTGCGCGCCTCCATGTTGGAAGTGTTGCGCAAAGACTACATTCGTACCGCAAGAGCCAAAGGCGCCGGCCAGTGGCGAGTGATTTGGCGCCACGGTTTGCGCAACGGCATGATTCCGGTGGTGACCATTCTGGCGCTGGAATTCGGTTCCCTGTTTTCCGGTGCCTTGATTGTAGAAACCATCTTTTCCTGGCCCGGCATGGGCAAATTAATTTTTGATTCCATCATGGGCAACGACTTTAACCTGGCGTTGACGGCACTACTGTTGGCAACGGTGCTCACCCTGTTGGGCAATCTATTAGCGGATATTTGCTATGCCAAGCTTGATCCACGCATTGTGATTGGCGAAGGAGGTGCTGCCGCATGAACCAGAATTCCCCGTTATTGTTGGCGCTGCGCCGCTTCACTCGCCATAAACTGGCCATGACCAGCGGTTTCATTTTACTGCTTTTTATTGCGCTGGCCTTGAGCGCACCCCTGTTTGAAATCTGGATGGGAGTGGGTGCCAACGATGTGAATTTATTAAACCGCTTGCAAGGGCCATCGCTGGCTCATCCGCTGGGTACCGACGAATTGGGCCGTGATCTGTTTTTGCGCTTGCTGTACGGCGGCCGTGTTTCTCTGTTTGTAGGCTTTACGGCGGCGGTGTTTTCGGTGGTTATCGGTACCGTGATCGGTTTGGCGGCGGGTTATTTTGGCGGCCGGGTGGATGCGTTTTTAATGCGCATGACCGACAGTTTTATCGCCTTACCGGGTTTGCCCCTGTTGATTGTGATTGCCGCTATCGACCTGAGTAAATTGGGTTTGCCCGATGCTTGGGTGCAATCAGAAAGTGTCAGCCTGTATCGCATTGTGTTTATCGTCGCCCTATTGGGTTGGACGGGCGAGGCACGCCTGGTGCGCGGGGCCGCCCTGAGTTTGCGGGAACGGGAATTTGTAATGGCCGCCAAAGGTGCTGGTGCTGGCCATAAAGACATTATGTTCCACCATATTCTGCCCAATCTTTTATCCCCGATTATTGTCGCCGTTACGCTCTCCATTGGTGGGGTGATTCTGGTGGAATCGGCGCTCAGCTTTCTCGGCCTGGGCATTCAGCCGCCTGTGGCCAGCTGGGGAAATATGCTCACCAACGCCCAGCAGCTTATTTGGGAAGCGCCGATGCAGGCGGTGTACCCCGGCCTGATGATTTTTATCACCGTTATTGCGTTTAACTTTTTGGGGGATGGTTTGCAGGATGCTTTTGATCCCAAAGCAGAATATTAATCGGTAAGTCATCCCCGCGAAGGCGGGGATCCATGGTGGAAAAACTGCCGAGGGCGTATCAGTACGGTGGTCTATGCATACCCGCCTTCGCGGGGATGACGGTAGAGAAATTATCTCGCTTGCGCGGGAGTGGCATTGATTAAATGAGATGTACTTAACGAGGTATAAATAATGACACAGACCGACCTTTATCACTGGAGCGAAGTAGACAGATCGCCAATGGCGCAAGAGTTTGTCGAATACCTGGATACAGTTACTGCCATGAAAGGCACCCAGCAAAGGAAGCGCGAGAGCTACGAAGTAATGGGTGCCAGAGAAGGTGGCAGCTACCTGGATTTGGGTTGTGGCACCGGTGACGATGCCATAGAACTGGCAAAGATCGCTGGCCCCAGTGGCCGTGTTGTGGGTGTTGATAACAGCGCCGTAATGATTGCTGAAGCCCAGCAAAAAGCGCAGCAGGCTGGCGTGCATGTGGAGTTCATTCAGGGAAGTGGCGAAGCTCTTGAATTTCCCGATAACAGTTTTGATGGCTGTCGGGCAGACCGGGTATTCCAACATTTGCCAGACCGCAAAGCGGTGCTGGCAGAGATGATTCGAGTTACCCGCCCCGGCGGCAAAATTTTGATTAACGACCCGGACTACGGCGGCCGCATGATTGACGGAAGTGACAGAAAACTCACCGAAAAAATTCTAACTTTTATGAACAGCCGTGTGCGCAACCCCTGGGCCGGTCGACAAAATTACCGTTTATTCAAAGAAGCCGGATTAAAAGACGTAATCTCCTCGCCAAGACTAAGCGCCAGCACAAACTTTGAACGGGCTAAAAAAGTCGGGCGCTTTCCCGATGCGGCACTGATTATGCAAGAGCAGGGACTATTAACCGAAGAAGAGGCAAATACCTGGATTGCCGATATGGAGCGGTCAGCGGAGGCCGGACATTTTTTCTGTGTGGTGGCCAGTTTTATGGTGTGTGGGGTGAAGCCGTAATCGCAAGGATTGTTGTGCGCAAAGAATTGAGATCGGGCATGAAAACAAACTTCAAATCGTTTACCGAAAGCACCAAAGAAGACTGGCAGATTATTGTTGGTGAGCAGAGAAAATTCATGGCTGGCTTGCCGGATCGAATTCTGCAGCATATGCAATTGCTTCATGGCGACTGTGGTGGTTTTCCTTTAGACCGCTTGCAGCACTGTCTGCAAACTGCAGAGCTTGCCGCAGAAGCTGGGGAAGATGATGAGTACGTAGTTTGTGCTTTATTGCACGATATCGGCGATACCCTGGGTAGCTTCAACCATGCGGATGTGGCAGCAGAGATTTTGCGGCCATTTGTTTCCGACGCCAATTACTGGATGATAAAACACCACGCTATTTTTCAGGGGTATAACTTTTTCCATCATTTTGGTGTCGATCGTAATATGCGGGATAAATTCAAAGATTCTGAGCATTACGAACGTACCGAACGATTTGTTGCCAAGTACGACAACATTGCATTCGATAATTCACGACCTAAGCTGTCTCTTGACCTGTTCGCCCCAATGGTAAGAAAGGTGATTGCAGTACCCAAGCAGAGTCTATACAAAAAGGTGCTTGGTGACGTTAGTGAGTAGGGCTGCACCTTCTACTTTTCTCGGCCGATTGCGGCACCTGGGCCCCGGTGTGCTAGTTGCTGGCAGTATTGTCGGTTCCGGTGAACTGATTCTGACTTCTTCGCTGGGTGCTGCTGTCGGTTTTGGCCTGTTGTGGTTTTTGTTATTAGCGTGCTGGTCCAAATCCATCGTCCAGGCAGAATTGGCCAAAATCTGCATTGTTCGCGATAAGACTTACCTGAATGCTTTTAATCATGTGCCCGGAACCTTACCCGGCAAGCACAAACGAGCGTCCTGGATTATCTGGTTGTTATTGCTGACGACCATGATTAGCGCGCTGGGTGCCGGCGGCATTCTTGGCGGTACTGCGCAGGCCATGAGCCTGATAGTACCGGGCGTTTCAAACACAATTGCAGCAGTATCTATAGCCATCGTCACGTCCATGATTCTTGGCAGTGGTTCCTACCGGTTGCTCGAAACTTTATTGCTTGTACTCGTCAGCACGTTTACCGTCATAACTGTGTATTGCTCGACTGCCTTGCAATTTACCGAGTATGCGATGTCAGTCAGTGAGATTGCTAATGCACAATCCGTTGATTTCGATATTATTTATTTGTCCCTCGCTTTGGCTGTATTCGGTTACACGGGTGTCAATAGTCAGGAAACCGTTGCCTACAGCTATTTTTGCCTGGACAAAGGTTATGGGCGAAATATTGGCGATTCCACAACGCCAGATCGGCTGGCACGAGCCCAGGGTTGGCTGCGGGTTTTGCGCACAGATGTTTGGCTGACGTTGATCTTGCTCACTCTGGCGACGGTGCCGTTCTACCTGCTGGGTGCAGCGGTGCTACATAAGATGGGGACTGTGCCGGATAACAGTACGATGATCGCCGTGCTCTCGGCTATGTACTCCGAGGTGTTAGGGTCATGGGCGAAAGACTTGTTTCTGGTCGCTGCTTTTATGGTGTTGTTCTCGACGGTACTTAGCGCGCTCGGTGGACTTTCTCGCCTGTTGCCGGACTACCTGATAGAAACTGGCATGGTGCGGGACGATGCAGCGTTGCGACAAAAGCTTATTCGCGGGTTTGGTTATTTTTGGCCTTTCTATATTTTAATTCTGTACCTGACTTTCGAAAGGCCGTTGCTGTTGATTATTATTGGCGGTATCAACACGGCCCTAACTGGCCCGATTCTGATTTTGGGAATACTCTATCTGGAGAAAAAGCTGTTGCCTGCTGAGCTTCGTCCTGGAGTTCCGGCGAAGATCTTTCTGTATCTTGCACTGGTACTGGTAACCGTGGTTAGCGCGGCAACGTTGTACTTCTCTTTTCAGAATTAATGATTAAAGAGGCACGTGGCTCTAAATTATATAGAATCAGGCTTGGATTTGTGGAGATAATGAAGAGTGCTGCTAGCATAACTCTGGATCAAATCGTTAGCCCTTCATGTAAACTATTGTCTTGCCAAGAGTTAAAAAAATCTAAGGTAAAGCCTCATGAATAAAGCTTTTATCACAAAAGTTGCATTGGCACTTTTTATCAGTACACCGCTTGCAACTTATTGCATAGCAGACCACCAACAAACACCAGCACTCAACGACAGCCTTCTTACCTACAAAGATATTTTTGGATTGGAGTATGCGGCCAACCCGGTGGTTATGCCCGACGGTAAAACCGTGGTTTATGAGCGCCGCAGTATGGACATTATGACCGACCGATTGCGCCGGAATTTATGGACTGTGTCGTCGGATGGTAAAAAGCATATGCCGCTCCTGTCGAACACGAAAAATCATTTCAGTCCGGTTTTTTCGCCGGATGGGGCGAGTATGGCGTACCTGTCTAGTGAAGAAGGTAAAGTACAGATATACGTCAGAGACGTTGCCAGTGGTAACACCGCTCGAGTGACTGACGTGGCCATGAGCCCGACAAGTTTGAGCTTTTCCCCAGACGGTAAACAGCTGGCGTTTGCCATGTTCACGCCGAGCAAGCAAAAACCGGCTTTTGACATATCATTCAAGCCGAAAGGCGCTCAGTGGGCCGACAACGCACAATACATCGACCAAACCCTGTTTCAACGGGATGGGGCGGGCATGAACCGACCCGGCAATATGCAGGTATACGTGGTACCAACTATTGGCGGTACTCCACGGCAAATGACGTTTAGTGCCCACGATTATTCCGGCTCACTGGCCTGGACCAAAGATGGCAAAAAAATTATTGTCTCTGCCAACACTCGTCAGGATTTTGACTTCGACATTTTTAACAGCGATCTGCTGGCAATCAATTTGGCGAATGGTGAGATCACCAAACTGACCAGCACCAGTGGCCCAGAGGGCAACCCCAAGATAAGCCCAAATGGCAACAAGCTGGCCTTTACCGGTTTTGAGGATAACGGTCAGTCTCATCAAATTACCGAACTCTATGTAATGAACCCGGACGGCAGCGGTATTAAGCGATTAACACCGGATTTAGATCGTTCTGTCGGCAATATCAAATGGGCAGAAAACAGTAAAGGCATCTATTTCAGCTACGACAAAGAGGGCAAAAAGCATGTGGCCTACGCCAGTTTGTCTGGGCAAATAACTGATAAAACCGATGCATTAGGCGGCATTAGTATTGGCCGACCTTACACGTCTGGCCATTACGACGTCACTGACAGCGGCAACCTGGTGTACACCCACTCCAGTGGCGACAGGCCGGCGGATTTAGCGTTGGTGGACAAACGTGGCACAGTCACCAAGCTCACGGATCTCAACGGCGATTTATTCGATCACAAGGCCATTAATAAGCCCGAACTAATGGTTGTAAACAGCCGTGTTGATAACCGCAAGTTGCAGGCTTGGGTAGTAAAACCCCCAGAGTTCGACCCCTCTAAAAAGTACCCGTTGATTCTGGAGATTCACGGTGGTCCTCACACAGCTTACGGCCCTGAATACTCAACAGAAGTACAAATGTTTGCGGCAGCGGGGTACGTGGTGGTTTATGGCAACCCGCGCGGTTCCACTTCGATGGGCAGCGAATTCGCCAACTTGATTGACAAAAACTATCCCTCCCAGGACTACGACGATTTGATGGATATGGTAGATGGAGTGATCGCCAAAGGTTACGTTGACGAAACCAACTTGTTCGTTACGGGTGGTTCCGGCGGTGGTGTTTTGACCGCTTGGATTATTGGCAAGACCGATCGCTTTAAAGCCGCTGTGGTCGCCAAACCAGTGATTAACTGGGTCAGTATGATCGGCACCTCTGACATCTATACCTTTATGACTCGCTACTGGTTTAGCGATCTGCCCTGGAACGACTACCGTCAGTATTGGCAGCGTTCACCTTTGTCACTGGTTGGCAATGTCACCACACCCACCATGGTGTTAACTGGTGAGTTGGATGTGCGCACCCCCATGAGCGAAAGCGAACAATACTACGGTGCCTTGCGTTTGCAGGGCGTCGAAAGTGCACTGGTGCGTATTCAGGGGGCGTATCACGGCATTGCTGCCAAACCTTCCAATCTGGCGAGAAAAATCGGTTACATTTTGACCTGGTTCGATAAATACAAGGATGAAGAATCAGAAGGAACGGCAATGGCTGATCAGTCAGCCGTCACTACGGGAAACTGATTTTGTTACCGCTCGGTTTTCTGTGTATACCCTGAGGTCATCATGACAAAAGTGCCTGCTCTAAAGCGTTCGGTGGGTTTTTGGGGCACCGCACTGTTCCCGGTTAATGGCATGATTGGCTCTGGAATTTTTGCCTTGCCGGCAATTCTGGTTGCAGCAGTAGGCAATTTTGCGCCCTGGATGATGCTCTTGGGGGCAGCGCTGATCTTCCCCCTGACCTTTATCTTTGCAACCCTTGCCACACGTTTCGATACCCATGGGGGGCCGGTTCTCTACACTCAGGCGGCTTTCGGTTCATTTGTTGGCTTTCAAACCGGGTGGTCTCGTTACGCCTCCGGTGTGGTATCCATAGCAGCGAATACACAGGTAGCCGTGGCTTACTTGGCGGTGCTTTTCCCGGTGTTGGCGGACCCACTGGCAAAAGGGATTACGGTGGTGGGGTTTATCGCTTTTACCACCATAGTCAACATCATTGGTATGCGTACGTCGGTGGGTACTCTTGGTTTGATGACGGTTATCAAGTTGTGCCCCCTTGTTATTCTGGTGCTGGTCGGCTTGGCAACACGCAACCCGGCAGTGGGCTTTAGTTTGCCGGAATTCACCCAAGTTGAAAGTGTGGTATTGCTGACTTTCTATGCCTATATGGCGTTTGAAAATGCCACCCTTCCCGCCGGGGAAGTACGCAATCCCAAGCGTAATATTCCACTTGCGTTGCTAGTGACGCTGTTGGCCGTCGCCCTGTTCTATATGCTGGTTATTTGGGCTTATTTGTCCATTGCCCCAGAGGTCACCGATAACAAAAGCGCGCTGGCGGCCGCAGCGGGAGACCTGTTTGGGCAAGCCGGGGTCATCGTTATTTCTCTGGCGGCAGCATTCTCTATCGGTGCAAACACATTATCGGGTGGCACGGTTGTGCCTCGGGTGACTTATGCAATGGCGGAACAGGGCACCTTGCCCAAAGCATTTGCCTATGTGTCATCGCGTTTTCATTCGCCGTATTTCTCGATTCTGTTTTATGGCATCGCTGCGATTCTTTTCAGCTTGTGGGGCGGTTTTATTGTCTTGGCGGTGGCGGGCACACTGTCGAGGATAGTGATGTACCTGCTAACGGCTTTGGCACTGCCGGTTTTGCAACGCAAAAATAGCGAGAAAACCCCTTGGTGGCATTTGTTGATGGTTTTGCTGGCGGCCGCATCCTGCATTTGGGTGGCCAGCCACGCCAGTGCACAGGCCTGGCAGATGCTCGGTTTTATTCTGCTGGCAGGGACAGTTCTGTATTTTTTGGCGGTACGAAAAGCTGCCAATTAATGGGAAAAGTGTGTGCTTTTTTGTGGTTTCGCTCGCCAACGACTAGACTTTACCCAAGGTAGGGATTGACCGAGGGCCTGTTAACACTAATTGAGTCATCACTGCTGGGTGCTATTTTTTTGCCCAGCAAGGCAGAAGGAGTGCCGTGTAGTCATTCTACATAAGCGACTGATAACACAGATGGGCGGAAAAATAGCCCCAGCCCCTTTTGTTTCAGGATAGTGGGTTGCGGCTAAAAATGCGCCACTCGGTGTTGCTCGTCGCTCACTTGGAATGACCAAGCCACTCTCCTCGCGCCTTGATTGGCGCTTTTTTAGCCACACAGTGGCGACTCAATTAGTGTTAACAGGCCCTAACTAATTACAACTGACAACAATCTATCTTGGGAGGTAACGATGGAGCATTTACTGGAGTTACTGTTTCGCTGGGGACAC
Source organism: bacterium SCSIO 12696 (assembly GCA_024397955.1). NCBI lineage: Bacteria > bacterium SCSIO 12696. Next base: position 1,276,390 of record CP073744.1, on the reverse strand, counting down.
GGCCTGTTTGGTATTACCTGGATCGGTTTTCTGTATTACTTCAACTTTGTTCAGGGCGGGTACTTTAAAAAGGCGTCGCCGGAAGCGCTGGCGGATGCCAAGCAACACCTTGCCCCAGCAGCTCTGTGGTGGTTCCGTTGGGGAGCCATGCTTACGTTTATTACCGGTTTGTACTTGTTTGGCAGATTGTCCGGCGGCTTTAACAGTCTGATATTGGTCGGTGCGGTAATGGGCATCATTATGTTTCTCAATGTGTGGCTGGTGATTTGGCCCAACCAGAAGATCGCTTTGGGTATGGTGGAAGGTGATGCTGCCGCCGCTGGCGCCAAAGCTTTACTGGCCTCTCGCACTAATACGCTGTTCTCTGGGCCTATGTTGCTGGGGATGTTGGGTTCACATAGTCATGCGGGTGCTCTTGACCCTTGGTGGTCCAATGTGGAAGGAAGCAGTACAACGGGCCTGATGATTATGTTGGCTATCGTGTTGCTGTTGGAACTCAATGCCCTGTTTGGCAAGCAGGGGCCACTGGCCAGTGTGAAAGGGGTGATTCATTGCTCTGTGTTGCTATCTGTAGTGATGGCAGCGGTGCTGCACTACCTGTAAATGCATCTGGGGCTCCGTTAACAAAGCCGGCTTCTGCCGGCTTTGCTGCTGTTTGGGGTGGCGAAATTGCCCCTCTTGTTCTGGGCGATGGCAGTGTATAATCGCCGCCAGAAACCATCGCTGTGAATGACGCTACGGGGTAACTATGTCAGAGCGGAAAAACCTCAGTTCAATCGTTCCCGACCAGGATGAGCGCATTGGTGCTCGTGCCACTGGTGGGGCCTCTGCGCGCCAGCCTAAGTCGCGGCCCGCACCTGCAAAAAGCAATCATCAGCCCGAGAAACATTCCGGCGGTGGCATTTGGAAAGTGCTGGTGGTAGTTCTGTTTTTAGCAGCATTGGCTGGGGGCTGGTATGGCTGGCAGCAACATCAGCAGGTGGCCTCCTTGCAAAGCAGCTTTGATGAACTCACAGCCCGTCTGGCGTCTACGGACGATTCCCTGAGCAAATCCGGCGACGCCCTGTTGCTAAAGATCAAAGAACAAAACCAGACGTTGGAGAAGCACTGGAGTGAGATTCGTAAACTCTGGGGGGTTTCCAATGATCGCAACAAGAAAAAAATCGAAAAGAATCAAAAGGACATTGCGGTCCACAGCAACCGCCTCGCCAAAATTGATAAAGCCACTGCTGGCCTCGATAAAGCCGTAAAGCAAAGCGATTTGAATACTAAGCAGATTGCCAGCATCAATGGCACCTTGTTGTCGTCCAACGTGGATATGGAAACACTGCAACAGCAGCTGCAACAGGCGGTTCAGCAGTTCAATAGCATGGAGTCCAGTTTCAAGACCTGGCAACAACAGGTCAATGGGCGCCTTAACCAAACTGATGAGGCAATTGACTCTATCGATGCCTATCGCCGCCAGATCAACCAGGAACTGCTGCAATTACGTCAGGGCAGCGGCGGTTGACGATCCGCTCTATATCCACGATTCGTATTAGAATACTTACATCCAGCCGGGGGAAGCATGACCACCATTCGCCAAGATGATTTGATCGATAGCGTCGCCGACGCACTGCAGTTTATCTCTTACTACCACCCGCTGGATTACATTCAAGCGGTGCATCAGGCTTACCTGAAGGAAGAGTCTCAGGCGGCTAAAGATGCTATGGCACAGATTCTGATTAACTCCCGCATGAGTGCCATGGGCCATCGCCCTATCTGCCAGGACACCGGTATTGTCACCGTGTTTATGAAAATAGGCATGGACGTGCAGTGGGAGGGGGACATGAGTGTCGACGACATGGTGAATGAAGGGGTACGCCGCGCCTATCTGCACCCGGATAACGTACTGCGCGCTTCTATCCTCAAAGATCCAGCGGGCAAACGCCAAAACACCAAAGACAATACTCCGGCAGTGATTCACTACGAAATTGTTCCTGGCGACAAAGTGGAAGTGGACGTAGCGGCCAAAGGTGGCGGCTCCGAGAACAAGTCAAAAATGGTGATGCTCAACCCCTCCGACAGCATTGTCGACTGGATTGTAAAAACCGTCCCCACCATGGGTGCTGGCTGGTGCCCGCCGGGGATGCTGGGTATCGGTATTGGCGGCACTATGGAAAAAGCCGCGGTGCTGGCCAAAGAATCCCTGATGGACGAAATCGATATCCACGAACTGCGTGAGCGCGGCCCACAAAACCGCGTCGAGGAACTGCGCCTGGAAATCATGGATGCGGTCAATGCCCTGGGTATTGGTGCTCAGGGGTTGGGTGGCCTGACTACGGTTGTGGATGTGAAGATCAAAGATTACCCCACTCATGCCGCGTCTCTGCCTGTGGCGATGATTCCCAACTGTGCGGCCACCCGCCACGCCCACTTTGTGTTGGACGGCTCCGGTGCCGCCTTGCAAACGCCGCCGGATGTGGATCAATGGCCAGACATTACCTGGGAGGTGGGGGATGACGTTCGCCGTCTCAACCTGGATACGGTGACTCGCGAAGAGGTGGAATCCCTGAAGCCAGGTGAAACCGTATTGCTGTCCGGCAAGATGCTTACCGGCCGCGACGCTGCTCACAAGAAGATGATAGATATGCTCGCCAAAGGCGAACAGCTGCCAGTGGATCTTACCAACCGCTTTATTTACTACGTTGGCCCAGTAGACCCGGTGGAAGGCGAAGTGGTTGGTCCTGCTGGCCCAACCACAGCCACTCGCATGGACAAATTTACCCGAACCATGCTGGAGGAAACCGGCCTGGTGGGCATGATCGGTAAAGCCGAGCGCGGCCCTGTGGCTATTGAAGCCATTAAAGACAACAAAGCCGTTTATCTGATGGCGGTGGGTGGTGCTGCTTACCTGGTTTCCAAAGCCATTACCGGTGCCGAAGTGGTGGCGTTCCCTGAACTGGGCATGGAGGCGATCTACGAATTTGATGTCAAGGATATGCCAGTAACCGTGGCAGTAGACTCCACAGGTGAATCTGTACACCAGACCGGTCCACAAATCTGGAAAGCCAAAATCGAAGAGCGCGCTGTTCAGGTTCAATAAAGCGTATTTCTCTCCACAGTCATGGCCGACTGTGGAGAGATGCTTGATTCCCGTGAATGTAGCAGTAATGTTACAAAAGTAACATTTACAGTAACCGTTCGCGCTGGTATAAAGGCCGCCCATAGCATGCCGCTGTCTGCAGACGTCTTCGGCAGGACTACTTTTTTATCCATACTTATAGGAAATTACGATGCGTAAAAAAATCGCACTCTCGGTAGCAGCCGCTGCTTTTGCCGCTGCCGCTACTACTTCTGCGCAGGCTGAAGGCTCACACCTGTACTTGGGGCCAACCCTGGGTTACTACGCTGCTGACAACAAGCGCACTTTCAATGACGACACCAATGGTTCTGGCTTTGCCGCATTAACCGGCGGTATTCGCTTCCACAACAACTGGGCACTGGAGCTGAGCTACGGTGTGGACGTGACCGGTAGCGACTTGGAAACTACCCAGCTGAACGCGGTATTTTTCTTGGGTGACGAAGCAGAGCACCAGCACAAGTTGCGCCCTTACATTATCACTGGCCTGAGCCGCTTTAGCAGCGACGAAGTCAATGTGATCAATGGTTATGACAGCACTTGGCAGGGTCGTCTGGGCTTTGGTCTGAGCAAGCTGTACGAAAACAACTGGGAAGTGCGCGGTGATATCAGCGGCTTTTACCAGGTTCGTGATGAAGGCCCTGCTGACCACGGTACCGACACTGCTCTGAGTGTTTCTTTCCTCAAGCACTTCGGCAAAACATCAGCGCCAGCGCCTGTAGTTGAGCCAACTCCTGTTGCAGAACCTGAGCCAGTTGCAGAGCCTGCGCCTCAGCCCGAGCCCGCTGCAGAGCCAGAAGTACGTACTATTACTGTACGTTTGAACGTGGAGTTCGAATTTAACAGCGATGTGGTTCGCGGCATCTACGGTGACGAACTGGAAGCCATTGCCAACGCCATGAAAGTGCACGAAGACATTGATCTGGTACTGGAAGGCCACACCGACTCCAAAGGTGCGGACGACTACAACCAGGACTTGTCCGAGCGTCGTGCCAAGGCTGTTAAAGCCCAGCTGGCTGAAACCTACGGCATCAGCACCGACCGTATCTCCGCTGTGGGTTACGGTGAGTCACGCCCGGTTGCCAGCAACGACACCGACGAAGGTCGTCAGCGCAACCGTCGCGTAGTGGGCGAAATGTCTTACACAGAAGTTGCTCCTGAGTAACATTAATCTGTGACTGAAAAGCCCGGGCTTATGCTCGGGCTTTTTTGTTTTTGCGGAACAGCTACGAGCATCGAGCTACGGGCTTCTAGCAGACTGCACGAAGCCCGTAGCCTGCTGCTCGTGGCCGGTCAATTTTTGCTAAAGTGCCCATGGATATCGCACCGACAATAATCAGGGAATCCCCATGCCGACAACGCTGTACTGGCACGACTACGAAACCACTTCCGCTGATCCGGCTCGAACCCGTCCCTCACAATTTGCCGGGGTGCGCACCGATACGGAATTAAATGTGATCGGCGATCCGCTGATGATTTACTGCAAACCCAGCCGCGATTTGTTGCCGGCGCCGGGGGCTTGTCTGGTTACTGGCATCACACCTCAGCAGGCCGAGGAGGAGGGCTTGCCGGAGCGAGGGTTTATTGCCCGTATCCATGAGGAGTTGTCGCAACCGGGTACCTGTGGTGTGGGTTACAACAGTATCCGCTTTGACGACGAAGTCACTCGATATACCCTCTACCGCAATTTCTTCGACCCTTATGAGCGAGAATGGAAAAATGGCAACAGTCGTTGGGACATTATCGATATGTTTCGCCTCGCTCGTGCACTGCGCCCAGAGGGTATTGAGTGGCCAGATTATGAGGATGGGTCTCCCTGCTTTAAGTTGGAGGAGTTAACCAAAGCCAATGGCCTCAACCACGAGTCTGCCCACGACGCCCTGTCGGACGTGTACGCCACTATTGCCATGGCAAAACTGCTCAAGGAAAAACAACCCAAACTGTATCGGTATCTGTTTGACCACCGCACCAAGCAGGAAGTGGGTAAGAATATTGACCTGGTAAATCGGCGTCCGTTTTTGCATGTTTCTTCCCGGCTGCCGAGAGAAAATGGTTATTTGGGTTTGATGATGCCGCTGGCGGTAAACCCCAATAATAAAAATGAAATTATTTGCGCCAACCTGAACGGTGATATAGGGCCTTTATTGAATATGGATGCTGATGAAATTCATCAGCGTTTATACACCCGTAACGAGGATTTGCCAGAGGGGGAGTCCCGCATTCCCTTAAAGGGTATTCATCTCAATCGGGCGCCGGTGGTGGCTACCGCCAAATTACTGGACGAAGCCAGTGCCCAGCGCCACGGTATCGATTTGCCTCATTGCCGCCGTAACTGGAAGCAATTGCAGGGTGCTCAGCTGGCAGAAAAGCTGATTCAGGTTTACAGCGTGCCTAGAGAGTGGAGTGATAACAACCCGGAGACTGCGCTGTACAGTGGTTTTTTGCCGAACCAGGATAAAGGCCTTTTGGTGGAAGTACGCAACAGTTCTCCCGCTGAGTTGGCGGATGGCTCGATTCAATTCAGTGATTCCCGCTATCAGGAACTGCTGCTTCGCTATCGGGCGCGCAACTATCCCGATACCCTCAGTGCTGAAGAACAACACCTTTGGGAAGAGCTTCGCTATGCCCACCTCAATGAAGTGGAGAGTGGCTATCTGACCTTGGATGCTTATTTTGAAGAAATAGAAAAGTTACTCAGCAGGCCAGATTGTACGGAAAGAGATCGCCAAATACTGGAAGCGTTGCAAAGCTGGGGAGATGAGATTTTATAACGCTGCGAGTCGCTGGTGGTGCTCTTCTCAATGACGCTAAGTTGGGCTTCAAGCCTTACCAATATTCCGGCTGGTGTTGCTGCTCGCACTCTGGCCGCTGGCATTGTAGGAGTGATTGTCGCTGGGAGTTCCGCGTTGGAGGATATGTTGGGCTTGACGAACATTGTCTTGCTCGCGCCGAACCAGCATGCCCAATTGGCGATTGTCTTCGCGGCACTGTTGCGCGGCTTCGCTCAATTGTTGCCAAGCGGTTTCAAGAGCGGTGTCGTTGCTCGCCGATAACAGCTGTTGCATACCTTCGCGGCTGACCGGCACACCGCCTTGCACCAGCAGCGATTCTCGCTGTTTGGCAATTTGCTCAAGTTGTTGAACTAACTGCCCTTTGTGTTGCGCAGTATTGGCCAAGCTTTCAGGGTCTTGCTGTTCAATGGCCTGACGTTCTTTGGCCAGGCTTTGCTGCAACTGCAAGGTGAACTCAAGCTCTTGCTGCAGGATGTGCTGAAGTTGTTGGGTATTGACTACGGGTGTGTTTGCCACGGGTTACAACAAATCCTGTTCCAGCTGGCTCAGTTTGTCGGCAATACGCTCAGGGTCAGGCCGATAGTTGCCGCTGGCAATGGCTTCTCGCAGCTCAGCTACACGAGCGCTGTCCACCACCGGTGTGTTCGCCAGGCTCTGTTCCAGCTGCTGCAGGCGAGCGGCTTCGTCAGTCACTGTAACGGTATCACTGGCAGGAGCCGAAGTAGCATCCGATTCGTTGTTGCGTTTGTGGATGCTGTTTTCCGATGCACGTTCAGGCCCAACTGCTCGACCGTTGGCATTGGCCGTCGGCGGCAGGTTAGGGCGCAACTGCTTAATATCAGAGTCCATGAGGTTACTCCGCAAAAAATTCTTGTCTGTGGCCTATTAGCGGCCTTTATGGCGGTTTCTTTAGCAAATAAAGCGCAATTAGTGATCCGTTGATCCCTTAAAAAAGCTTATTGATCCACCAATACCGCGCCTTGAGCGTTAATAATGCCTTCCACCACCTTCTTTGAGCTGAGATTCTGCACTCGAATCCTGTCTCCTTTGCCACCTTTGCCCAAGGCTTTACCGTTCATGCGCACTTCAAAATTGCTGCTTTGAGCAATTAGCGTGACCTGCTGGCCCCGCTGGATCAAGGTGGGGGATTTTAGCATGCTCCGGGTTAAGGTTTTTCCGGCACCTACGGTACGCGTCAGCTCTTTGCCAATCAACTCGCCGGGGCTTTCCATATAGCCGGCCGGCAGTTGGTGAAGAGCCTGCTGAACCAGGGAAAAATCATCCGCTGACAGCAATGTGCCCCGCTGCATCGGATGGTTGGCGGTGGCCACTTCGGCGTAGGCCATAACCGTAACCGGCACATAAAGTGTCCAGGGTTTGCTGCCGGTACAGCGCACACCGACGGTGCTTTTACCCACCAGTTTGCCGCCAGCGGGCATAAACATTTGCAGCGGTTGCTGGCATTGGTTCAGTTGCAGGCGTTTGTCCAGTGGCCCGGGTGTGACCGTTGCCGAGCTCAACCGCTTTATCTGCGGTTGTTGCATCAGGTAGTTAGTGACCGCCTGGCGGATGCTGTCGAGGGTCTGCTTGGGCTCTGCGCTGGCGCTACTGAACCCGATCACGCCCCACACTATTACCAGTCCCATCCAGCAACGAATCGTCATTATTCAGCCACTCTGTGTTTGTTTCATCATTGCAGGCGTATCAAGCAAGTTGTGTGCCGCCGTAGATCATTGGTTTGTATCCAGCAGCGGCTTCAGCAAAGGCCGCTGTCTTGCCGCCACCATTACAGGCGGCAATGGTGCGGATAATCGTTGCCGCTTGCCGCCTATTTTTAAATTTTTTATTTATAAGTATTTGAAATATATAAATAAAAATTTTGGCATTGGGATTGCATTGTCATTGATGTCGCTGCGCATATTGCCGGCAGCTGCAGAGAAAACACATATTTTGAGGAAACCAAACATGCCCGCCTGGATTGATAACGCATTGGATTTACACGCCAAAGCCATCGACGTTCGCGGCCGACGCGCCGAAATTTTGGCGTCCAATCTGGCCAATGCCGATACCCCGGGGTACAAGGCCCGCGATATCAACTTCCGCGATGTGCTGGCCCAGGCGCGAGGCAATTCCACACTGCACACCACCAGTGACCGTCATTTTGGCAGCGCCTCGTCCTCTGCGGGCCTTGGGCAAGAGGGTCTGGTCTATCGCATTCCCAACCAGGCGTCCCTGGATGGCAACACGGTCGAAACCCAAGTTGAAAAGGCGCAGTTCGGTGAGAACGCGGTGCGCTATCAGGCCAGCGTGAATTTTATCAATGGTTCTATTAAGGGGCTGTTGTTGGCCCTCAAAGGCGAATAAGGAAAGCAGTTATGAGTCTGTTTAATGTGATGGATGTGTCTAGCTCGGCATTACAGGCACAGTCAGTTCGGCTCAATACCGTAGCCAGTAATATTGCCAATGCGGATGCGGTCAGCTCCTCCTCGGAAGACGCTTACCGGTCCCGTCAGCCAGTGTTTACCACGGTGATGCGCGATGTATTTGATGACGCGGTGGCGGGGGTTCGTGTTTCTGAGGTGGTCACTACCGATGCGGCGCCGGTGCGGCAGTTCTCGCCAGAGCATCCCATGGCAGATGACGAGGGTTATATCTACTTTTCCAACGTCAATCCTGTGGCGGAGATGGCCAATATGATCTCTGCTTCCCGTTCCTATCAAAACAGTATTGAAGCGATGAAGACGGCGCGTCAGCTAATGATTCATACGCTCAATATCGGTCGTTAACAGAGGAATCGATGATGCAAGTAACAAATCCTTTCAGCGGTGTTGGCGGTGTGTCTACCGCAGAGCAATTGGCGAGCGCTCGCCAGCAAGGCAGCAACGACCCTAATGACCTTGGTGTGGAAGAGTTTTTAAACCTGATGGTCGCTCAGCTGCGCAATCAGGACCCAACCGACCCACAGGACAGCAGCCAGTTTTTGGCTCAGATCGCCCAATTTGGCACGGTTTCCGGTATCGATGAACTCAACAACTCATTGAGTGGTTTGGTGAGTTCGTTATCTGGTAACCAAGGTTTACAGGCGGCATCGCTGGTGGGGCGGGATGTGGTGGCCAATTACAACATTGCTCCGCTGGCAGAAGGTGGCACCTATGAAGGCATTGTTGAGCTGCCGGTGGCTGCTACTGGGCTTACCGTTGATGTAGCGGATTTGGCGGGCAATTTGATTACCCGTATACCTCTGGGGCCTCAGTCCGGTGGGGTGATTCCCTTTCAATGGGATGGTACCAATGCCAATGGTGATGCCGTAACCCCTGGGCCTTATCAGGTCACCGCCAACGCCATTATCGATGGCAATGCCGAAGCGGTGCCCGCATTTACCCGAGTGCGAGTCGATAGCGTGTCACTCAGTGGCAACGGTGACCCGGTGCTCAACCTGGAAGGCGGCGCGACCATGCGGCTATCAGAAATTCGAGAGTACTACTAATTTACAGCAATTAATTGACCAACACCGTCAGTGTAAGACGTTAACAGGAGAAGAACTATGGCATTTGATACCGCAGTATCCGGTTTGCAAAGTGCATCCGCCGAGTTGGGAGTGATTGGTAACAACATTGCCAACAGCGCCACTACAGGCTTTAAAACCTCCCGGGCAGAGTTTTCTGATTTGTACGCTTCGGGGTTGCTGGGCTCTGGTTCAAACGCCATTGGCCGTGGTGTCAGCCTCAGTGCTGTGAGTCAGCAGTTCACCCAGGGCAATATCAGCTTCACCGAAAATTCCCTGGATGTGGCCATTAACGGCAACGGTTTTTTTATTCTCAATGATTCCGGCTCGGAAGTGTTCACCCGGGCGGGTCAGTTCGGTATCGACCGGGATGGGTTTGTGGTCAATAACGAAGGCTTGCGGTTGCAAGCGTTTCAGGCGGATAGTGCCGGGGCGATTCTGCCCTCCATATCCGATCTGCAGTTGGATACCGGCCTGATTGAACCCCAGGCCACCAGCCAGGCAGAAATTGTGGCTAACCTGGACTCTCGTGAGGCAGTGCCCATCACCCCGTGGGGCGGGCCATTTGATGCCTTTGCGACGCCGCCCACCGCACCCACTGCTGATATGTACAACAATTCCACGTCGACCACGATCTTCGACAGTTTGGGCAATCCGCACATTCTCAGTACCTACTATGTTAAGAGCGCTACCCCAAACCAGTGGCAGGCCTATACCCTGGTGGACGGTGTATCCACTTCTGGCCCGGAAACCATTCAGTTTGACCAGGCCGGGCAGTTGGATCCTTCGGGTGGTGTGACTTCTTTGACCATTACCGGTTGGGCACCGCTGAATTCCGATGGCTCACCGTCTGGAGCTTTGGCCCAGAATTTTGCCGTTGATGTGTCTCAGACCACCCAGTTTGGCAGCAACTTCGCGGTCAGCAATATCAACCAGAACGGTTTTACCAGTGGTCAATTGCGAGGTGTTGAGATCGACCCCACCGGTGTGGTGTTTGCCCAGTACAACAACGGTCAATCCCGCGCTCTGGGCCAGGTGGTATTGGCAGGCTTTTCCAACACTCAGGGTTTGCAGCCTCAGGGCGGTAGTATCTGGACCGAAACTTTTAGTTCTGGTCCTCCCACTCGCAACCCTGCCGGTGATGGTGGTTTGGGCGTGCTGCAATCCGGCGCTCTGGAAGATTCCAATGTGGAAGTAACCGAGCAGTTGGTGGCCATGATTGTGGCCCAGCGTAACTTCCAGGCCAACGCTCAGGTCATTCAAACCGAAGATGCGGTGACTCAGGCGGTAATTAACCTGCGTTAAAGGTTAATGGTGAACGTGTGAGAGTAATGAAAAGGGGAGACCAGTAATGGATCGTATGCTTTATGTGGCTATGAGCGGTGCCAACAGCGCCATGCGCGAGCAGGTGCACACCACCAACAACTTGGCCAATGCATCCACTACTGGCTTTCGCGCTGACCTGGCGTCCCTGTCGACAACCGCGACCAACGCCAGTGGCACTCGCAGTTATGTGCAGTTGACCGGCGCTGGTGCGGATACTCGCAACGCCCATATCGAAACTACCGGCCGGGATCTGGATGTGGCGGTGAATGATGGTGGCTGGTTGGTGGTGCAAACCCCGGAAGGCGGTGAGGCGGTAAGCCGTCGTGGTGATTTACAGATCGATCCGTTTGGGCGCATGACCAATGGTGCTGGTGAACCCGTTATGGGTGAAAACGGCCCCATTGCCATTCCTCCCTTTGCGAGCATGGAAATTGCCCCGGATGGCACGATTTCCATTGTGCCGTTGGGACAGGACGCCACTGCCCAGTCGGTTGTGGATCGCCTCAAGCTGGTTCGGGTAGATGATCCAAGCCGGCTGCAAAAAGGCCTTGATGGGTTGTTGCGTCACCGTGATGACATTGAGCTGGTTGCGGATGCCACGGTGCGAATTATCCCCGGCGCGCTGGAGGGCAGTAATGTCAATCCGGTGGCGTCCATGGTCAAGATGATTGAGCTGTCCCGCTCTTTTGAAACCCAGACCAAATTGATGCAGATGGCCTCAGAAAACGACCGCGCCTCTGCCGAACTAATGCAAGTGAGCTAATGAGGGCCACACCATGAATCAGGCATTGTGGATATCAAAAACCGGATTGGACGCCCAGCAGACCAAAATGGCGACCATTTCCAATAACCTGGCCAACGCCAGTACGGTGGGTTACAAGCGCGGTAGAGCCGTGTTTGAAGATATGCTCTACCAGAACCTGCGCCAGGTGGGTGCCCAAAGCTCACAGGATACGGTGTTACCCAGTGGCATGATGGTGGGTACCGGGGTGCGTGTGGTAGCCACTGAGAAAACCTTTACTCAGGGCAATCTCTCCAATACCCAGAAACCCTTGGATATTGCCATTGAGGGGCGGGGATTTTTACAAATCACTATGCCTGACGGCACTCTGGCTTATACCCGTGACGGTTCCTTGCAGTTGGACGCTCAGGGGCAAGTGGTCACTGCCAATGGCTTTGCGCTGCAGCCGACGATCATTGTTCCTCAAAACGCGCGCTCGGTGACGGTCGGTGCCGACGGTATTGTATCGGTGGTCACTGAAGACGGTGCTTCTACTCAGGTGGGTACCCTGACCATTGCCGATTTTGTAAACCCGGCGGGCCTGGAGCCTCGCGGCCAAAACCTCTACGTAGAGTCCACGGCCAGTGGCACCGCCCAGGTGGGTAACCCGGGCAGTAATGGTTTGGGTACGCTCGCTCAGGGCTTCCTGGAAAGCTCCAACGTCAATGTGGTTGAGGAATTGGTGAGCATGATTGAAACCCAGCGCACCTATGAAATGAACTCCAAAGCTATCTCCACCACTGACCAAATGCTGCAAAACCTCACTCAGCAACTTTAATTGAGCCAATCAGGCTGGGAGCCACTGATGCGTCCGCTACAACCCATATTTACTGCTGTGCGGCAATTGTTTGCCGCCTTTGGCCTGCTGGCATTGGCCGCTTGCAGCTCTGCGCCCCAGCAGCCTTATAGCAATCAGTACATAGACAACGAGCCCGACTACAGCTATTTGTCGCCGGCCCCCAGAGAGGGCGCTATTTACCAGGCCGGTTATCAATTGGCGTTTTTTGAAGACATCAAGGCGCACCGGGTGGGAGACACCATCACCGTTGTGCTCACCGAACAGACCAATGCCGAGAAAAGCAGTGCTACCAGCCTGGATCGCACTAACAGTACCACCCTCACCAGCCCCAGCGTATTTGGTCGAACTCTCGATGGCAGCACTAACTTGGGGGTGGACCTGGATTCCCAGCACGATTTTAGTGGTCAGGGCAGCAGCAATCAGAGCAACAGCTTGAGTGGCAGTATTACGGTCACTGTGGCACGGGTATTGCCTAATGGAAACTTAGTGATTCGCGGTGAAAAGTGGATCGAGATTAACCAAGGTCAGGAGTTTATTCGCGTTCAGGGCATGGTTCGGCCGGTGGATATCAGCAGTGAAAATACCGTGATGTCTACCAAAGTGGCCGATGCTCGAATCAGCTACAGCGGCAAAGGCCAAATGGCCGATACCAATCGCATGGGCTGGCTGGCGAAATTCTTCCTGGGGCCACTGTGGCCATTTTAATAAAGTGGCCATTCTAAGGGCGCCCTGACAGAGGCGCAGACCAAAGGGGAAGAGCATGTGCGGCGGTAGGGTAGTGAAACAGTGGTTCGCGGTATTGTTGGCAGGAGCTCTGTCGTTACCAGCGCTTGCAGACCGGGTAAAAGATATTGCCAGTGTTGCCGGAGTTCGCAGTAACCAGCTGATTGGCTACGGTTTGGTGGTAGGGCTCGACGGCACCGGTGACCAGACTACCCAAACCCAGTTCACCGTACAGAGCTTTCGCAACCTGCTGTCTCAGCTTGGTGTGGTGATTCCCCCCAATATCAATCCTCAGTTGAAAAATGTCGCTGCGGTGATGGTGCACGCCGATCTACCGCCATTTGCTAAAAGTGGTCAAATGATTGACGTCACCGTGTCTTCGGTGGGCAATGCCCAGAGCCTTCGCGGCGGCAGCTTGTTGATGACCCCGCTCAAAGGGGCGGATGGCCAGGTGTACGCGGTGGCTCAGGGCAGCCTGGTGGTCGGTGGCTTCGGCGCTGAGGGAGCCGACGGCTCGCGAGTCACGGTAAATATTCCCAGCTCAGGCCGTATTCCCAACGGTGCCAGTGTAGAACGCACAGTGCCCACACCTTTTGCCAACAGCAATCAATTGGTACTCAACCTGCACCAGCACGATTTCACCACCGCACAGCGGCTGTCTGAAGTCATCAATCGCAATTTTGGTCCCGGTACCGCGGCGCCTCTCGATGGCTCTTCCATCAAGGTAAATACTCCAGTGGATATGGCTCAGAAAGTGGCCTTTTTTGCCGAGGTGGAAAACCTGGAGTTCACTCCTGGCCAGGCTGCCGCTCGGATTGTGGTTAACGCCCGCACCGGTACCATTGTGATGGGCAGTGGTGTGCAGATTCTTCCCGCCGCAGTGGCCCACGGCAATCTCAGTGTGACCATTTCTGAGAGCATCGATGTCAGCCAGCCCGGGCCGTTTTCCGATGGTGAGACCCTTGCGGTGCCCAATACTGATATCGCCATTACCGAGGAGCAGGCGCGGGTGTTTGCCATTGGCGCTGACGGCAAGGGCGCCACCAGCGTGGAAGAAATTGTTCGTGCCATCAATCAGGTAGGTGCTGCTCCCGGGGATTTGATGGCGATTCTGGAAGCCTTGAAACAGGCCGGTGCGCTGCGCGGCGAGCTGGTGGTGATCTGATGGAACTGCAAGTAGCACAACTGGTGAGCCCCACAGCAGCAGTGCGCAATGCGGTGGCCACTGATCTTTCTTCACTGGCAGACTTGCGTGGCCGCGCAGGCAGCAATAGCCCGGAAGCTTTGAAAGAGGTGGCCCAGCATTTTGAATCCCTGTTTGTGCAGATGATGACCAAAGCCATGCGCGATGCCACTCAGGAAGGCGGGTTGTTCAATAGCGACGAAATGAAATTTCACCAGGATATGTTCGACCAGCAGATTTCATTGCACTTGTCGCAAAATGGTGGCTTCGGATTGGCGCAAGTGATCGAACGTCAATTGGCTGGGCCTCAGGCAGCAACCCCGCGCGGTGAGCTGGCTCCGCTGTCAGAATCTCGCCAAAGTGTTGTATCAGTGTCACCGGCGCCAGCGCTCGACCAGCGTCCCGATTTTGCGCCACAAAACCCTCAACAGTTTATTCGTGAGCTCTGGCCTCACGCCGACAAAGCGGCTCAACAGTTGGGGGTGGATGCCGAAGTGTTGGTGGCTCAAGCGGCATTGGAAAGTGGCTGGGGCAAATACACCATCCGCGATTTGGATGGCCGCAACAGCTTTAACCTGTTTGGTATTAAAGCGGATGCTCAGTGGCAAGGGGATCGAGCCACCAAGGTCACGCTCGAATACAGCGACGGCATCGCCCGTAAAGAACGGGCGAGCTTTCGCGCCTATGAATCCCTGGAACAATTGTTTGACGACTACGTACAGTTTTTGCAAAAGCCTCGTTACCAGGGCGCCCGCGAGGCGAGCAGCAATGAGCAGTTTGTCCAGCAGCTGCAACAAAGCGGCTATGCCACCGACCCCAAGTACGCGGAAAAAATTACCGCACTGATGGCCCGGGACAGCTTTCAAACGGAAGTGGCACAACTCAAGCAGCAACAAAAAGCCAACGTACAGTCAGCCACTGGGGCTAGTCTCGGTACCTTGGCAATTAGTGGGAGATAGCGGTCATGCCAGACGTTTTTGGAATCGGTGTTTCGGCACTTAACTCCCTGCAGCGAGCCATTACCACCACCGGCCACAATATCGCTAACGCCAACACCGAAGGCTACAGTCGCCAGCAAGTGACCTTTGGCACCTTGCCACCCCAGCAAGAGGGCAACAGCTTTATCGGCAGTGGCACATCAGTGCAGAGTATACGCCGGGCTTACGATGAATTTTTGGGTGGCGAGTTGTTGTCGCGTCAGTCGTCTTTTAACTCCCTGCGCGCCTATCACGACCTGGCCACCCGCTTGGATAATTTGGTGGCGGATCAAGACAGCGGCTTGAATGTCTCCATACAGGCGTTTTTCCAGTCATTACAGGATGTGGCCAATGACCCCACCTCGTTGCCTGCTCGGGAAGTGTTACTGGGTCGTGCTCAGGCATTGGAAAACCGTGTTGGTTATCTGAATCAGAGCCTGGATTCCCTGGAAAATGCCAGTAACCAACAATTGCGCTCCACCGTTGCTGAAATTAACGCGCTGGCCAGTTCATTGGCCAGCGTCAATCAGGATGTGTCCGCGGCGCTGGTCAGCAATCCCAACAACCCACCCAACGATCTGTTGGACGAGCGTGACAGGTTGCTTTCCCAATTATCCGAAAAAGTCGGAATTACCAGTATTCAGCAGGGCGATGGTTCTCTGAATGTGTTGATTGGCAGCGGTCAGCCTCTGGTGGTGGGTGGCCGGGTGCAGCGCTTGGATGTTGCGTTTGACCCACTTAATCCCAATCGCCTGGATATCACCTTCGAGGGCCTGGTGGGCAATAGCGATGTGGTGAGTAGCCAGATTCGTGGCGGTGAAATACAGGGCATTCTGGATTTCCGTCGCCAGGTGTTGGACCCAGTACGCGGTGAAGTGGGCTTATTGGTACAAGGGTTAACTGATCTGGTTAACCAGCAACATCGCTCTGGGCTTGATCTCAACGGTTTGGCTGGCGGCGACTTTTTTGCACCCATTGCCCCACAAACGGTAGCTTCCAGCAATAATCTGGGCAGTGCCGCGGTGACCGTGGCCATTGACGATGTGGGGGCATTGCTGCCCACAGACTACAACCTCAGCTTTGATGGTGCCCAGTGGCAGTTGCGCAACCTGGCGGATAACAGTGTGCAAAGTTTTGCCAGTTTGCCGCAAACCGTGGCGGGGTTGACGATTGCAAATACTGGAACTCCCACAGCGGGTGATGAATTTTTACTGCGCCCGGTGGGCGCATCGGCATCACGTTTTTCTGTGCAGATAGAGCGCCCGGAACAATTTGCCGCCGCCGGTTTAATTCGCGCACAGGCCACGGTGAGCAATGGCGGTGATGCCAGTATTTCACGGCTGACGGTGGGTGATGTCAGCAGCTTGCCGCTGGCTGCCCCGATTACTCTGACTTTCGATCCCAATGCTCTGGGTGCGGGAGTCCCCGGCTTTACGGTTACCGGGGGCCCTGGCGGAACCCTGGCCTACGATCCCACAACAGAAAGTGCTGGTAAAACTTTTACTCTGACGGGTTTTGGCAATGCCAGTTTTGATGTGTCCGGTATTCCGCAAAATGGCGATACGCTCACCATTCAGAACAACACCGGTGCTGTGGGCGACAACAGTAATGCGCTGTCGATCGCGGGTTTGCAGGAATCCCGGTTGCTCAATGGCGGTACCAACAGTTTTTCTGAACTTTACGGGCGAACGGTCGCAACTGTAGGTGTGCGCACCAGCCAGGCCCAGTCCAGCCTGGCTACTGAACAGGCGTTATTGAATAACGCAGAGGCGGAAGTACAGGGGGTTTCGGGGGTCAATTTGGATGAAGAAGCGGCCAATCTGCTGCGTTACCAGCAGGCTTACCAAGCTGCAGCACAGATTATCTCTGCTGCCAGCCAGTTGTTTGATACGTTGTTGAGTGCCACCAGGCGTTAACGGTTATCCCCTGTCATCTTTCGTTGTGCTCAGGATGACGGGGAAAATTAAAGAGACTTTATATGAGACTCTCCACATCACAAATTTTCCAGCAGGGTATTAATTCCATCTTGGAACAGCAAGCCAGGCTCAACAGAACCCAGTTGCAAATCTCCACGGGGGAACGTATCACAACGCCCTCTGATGACCCCGGCGGGATTGTGCAGATTCTGGATTTTGCTGACCAGATCGCCACGGTAGAGCAGTATCAACGTAACGGCAGTGCTGCAGAAACTCAGCTGCAATTGGAAGAAAACGTACTCACCAATTTGGGCAATAGTTTGCAGCGGGTGCGGGAATTGCTGGTGCAAGGCAATAACGATGTGTTGTCGGACGCTGACCGACAAAGTATTGCCACTGAGTTGCGCGGTATTCGCCAGGAAATACAATCGCTGTCCAACAGTCGCGACACCAACGGTGATTATCTGTTTGCTGGTTACCAGGTGAATACTCAGCCGTTTACTTTCAACAATGGCAGTGTGCAGTACAACGGTGACCAGGGGCAGCGGCTAGTGCAATTGGGGCCTGCTTCTCAAGTGGCCGTTAATGATTCTGGAGCTGAATTGCTGCTGCGTATTCCTGAGGGCAATGGCCAGTTCACGGTAGCTCCCAATGCGGCTAACAGCGGCACCGGAGTTGTGGGCGAACTCACCAGTAATGGCAACTTTGTCCGTGATACCTACACCCTGACATTCAGTCAGGCGACACCTGCCGCTCCTATTACCTATCAAGTGGTGGATTCCAGTGCCGGGGCAGTGGCGTCGGGTACCTACCAGCAGGGTGACAGTATCAGTTTTAATGGCGCCCAGATTGATTTGTCGGGTACGCCGGCAAATGGCGATAGCTTTACCGTAACACCGGCCAGCAATCGCGATTTGTTTGCCATTGTTGATTCTGCCATTACTGCGCTGGAGTCCCCCGGTCAAAACAGCGCTGAAACTGCGTTATTTCACAGTGCCATCAACCGTGCCTTGGAGGGTATCGACAACAGTGTTGAAAATGTCCTGAGAGTGCGCACCAGTATTGGTGTTCGCCTCAATACGGTTGAGAGTCAACAAGGCCTCAATGAGGACAGCTTACTGCGGCTGCAGCAATTGGAGTCGGCGGTGAAAGACCTGGATATTACCCAGGCAATCAGCGAGCTCAACTTTCAGCAGGTGTCTCTTCAAGCGGCTCAGCAATCCTATGTAAGGATACAAGGACTGTCGCTGTTCCAACTTTTATAACGCTTTGATCCTGTAATTCTGAAGCCCGGGTTCCGCTGTCCTCTACCCGGGCTACGTCCTAGCTTCTTTGTCGCTTGTCCACTGAATGTGACCCAGTTGACAAAATTTCATACTTTTTCCCTAAAGGTTCCTCTCCAGACGTCGTTAAAGGGGGTGTTGGAAGTGATGGCATATGCTTTCACATCTACTTTAACCACCAATTTTAGTTCGCAAATCCACATGGGACGACGCGATAAAAAAGGGGAATAGACATGGCACAAACAATTAATACCAATATTGCTTCGCTGACGGCCCAGCGCAATCTGAATAACTCTCAGAATGCTCTAAATACTTCCCTTCAGCGTTTGTCTTCCGGTTTGCGGATTAACTCTGCTCGTGATGATGCAGCCGGATTGGCAATTTCCGAGCGTTTTACTTCTCAGATTCGCGGCCTTAACCAAGCTGCTCGAAATGCTAACGACGGCATTTCATTGGCGCAGACTGCGGAAGGTGCACTTTCCGAAGTGACCAATAACCTGCAGCGGATTCGTGAGCTGGCTGTTCAATCATCCAACGCTACCAACTCCGCCAGTGACCGTACTGCATTGCAGCAAGAGGTTACTCAGCTGCTTAACGAAATTGACCGGGTTGCCAACCAGACACAATTTAACGGTGTCAACTTGCTAGACGGTAGTTTCAGCGGTGCATTGTTCCAAGTGGGTGCAAATGCCGGTGAAACCATTGCCATTGCCAGTACGGTAGATGCCAACACCGCTGCTTTGGGCTCTGTCAGCCAGGCCAGTGGTGGTGCACTGTCGGTTGCCGCCTCTGGTTTAACCGGTTTTGGTACGGCTATCGCCGCCGGTGGTGTCACCATCAACGGCACAGACATTGGTGCGATCACTGCAGCAAGCAGTGCCCAGGAACGTGCCGGCCAGTTGGTAAACGCCATTAATAACGTGTCGCAAACCACCGGTGTTGGTGCCTCTTTCGATTCGGCAACCGGCCAGCTGACTCTGAATAGTAATGCCACTATTGCTGTAGCGGGTACAACAAACAGTGCTACCGTCGCTGGTTTTGCCAACGCCGCTGCAATCGGTACTGTAACCACTACTACAGGCATCGATACTCTGACGGTTGCCAACTTTGCCGGTGCGCAAACAGCCATCAGCTTGGTGGACAGTGCCTTGACGTCCATTAACGGTGCTCGAGCTAACTTGGGTGCGGTGCAAAACCGTTTCGATTCTGTTGTTCGAAGCCTGCAAACCACTTCAGAAAACCTGTCAGCTTCTCGTTCGCGGATTCAAGATGCCGACTTTGCTGCAGAAACAGCGGCACTGACGCGCGGCCAGATTCTGCAACAGGCAGGTACTGCGGCACTGGCTCAGGCCAATGCTCTGCCTCAGAACGTACTGGCACTGCTGCAGTAATAGCGTAACAAGAGCCAGCTTGACGAGGGGGGAGTATCCCCCCTTTTCAGCCGGTTTTTCGTAAAGAGGTTATGAGGACTTCATTATGTCCAGCCCAGAAATAACAAGTTTGTCCCCGTTGCCCGCTGCTGGCGGCAACTCCCTGGGTGTAAAGCGGCAAGATCAATCAGAAACCGGCAAGGTTTCGCCGCCGGTGGAACAACCTCAAGAAGCCGAAGAAGTGTCTCGGGAAACGATTGAAAGCGCAGTGGTTCAAATCACAGACTTTGTGCAAAACGTTTCTCGCGAGCTTCAATTCCAAGTGGACGATACCACCGGTTATACACTGATTACGGTTACAGACCGTGAGACCGAGGAAGTGATCCGCCAAATTCCATCGGAGGAAGTTGTCGCTCTTGCCCGTTACATTGCCGATAACGGTGCTTACCCAGCCAAAGGGTCGTTGTTAAACAGCGAAAGCTGATTTGGAGTAATCAGCTTTCGCCTTGCGGTGATATTTGGCACTTGATTTGCTTTTGCAGTTGCGTAGGTAATCAAGTAAGCGATAGGAGGCCAACAACGTGGCACAGAAAACAGCAAAAATCGGGATTACCCGATGATTACTTCTGCTGGTGTTGGCTCTGGTCTTGATTTAGAAGGCCTGATTACCCAACTGGTTAATGCGGAACGTGCGCCGACTGAAACCCGTTTGGTCCGCCGTGAATCGGCACTTACTGCACAACTCTCCGCGTTTGGTTCCTTTCAGGGCGCACTGTCATCTTTTCAAAGCAGCTTGGCTTCTCTTACTCAGCTCAGCACATTTGGCCAGCGCAGTGCCAGTTCCAGTGATGAAGATATTCTGACGGTTTCTGCAAGCCCGGAAGCCATCGCTTCCAGCTATGAAATTGGCGTTACCCAGTTGGCTAGGTCCCACTCTTTAGCCAGTGGTAGTTATGGATCTCTGGTGGAGACCGTGGGCGAAGGGGAGTTGACCATTCGCTTTGGCAATACCGATTACACGCCTCCCACCCCGGGCCCGGAGAGTTACAACAGCTTTACGGTTAATCCGGATCGTGGTGTTGCCAATATTACTATTGATAGCAGTAATAACACTCTGGAAGGCGTTAGAGATGCTATCAATAATGCAGATATTGGTGTTACAGCCGTAGTGGTTAATGATGGCTCTGGCTTTCGCTTACTGCTGAGCTCTGAACAGTCCGGTGCGGAAAACAGCCTGGAAATTTCCGTTGCTGATAGCGGTGATGGCAACAATCTGGATAGCGTTGGTCTGTCTGCGTTGGCGTTTAACAGCAGTGCGACTAACTTAGAGCAGACCGTGGCGGCCCAGGATGCCACATTTACGGTTAACGGACTCTCCGTGAATAGCGCGGATAATATTGCCAGTGGTGTGATTGAGGGTGTTGATATCACCCTGACTGAGCTGAGTGGTGCCTCGCCAGTAACCGTGACTGTTTCTGAAGATCGCGCTGCAGTTAGGCAGCTGGTCAGCGATTTTGTGGATAGCTTCAATAATTTTGCCAACGTTGCTAATGCACTGACAGATTACAATCCGGATACCGACACTGCCGGCGCCTTGCAAGGGGATTTTTCAGCTCGCTCGATTATTGGCCAGGTACGGCAGACACTGACCAATGCAGTGGCAGGGTTTAACGGCCCTTTTACCAGCCTCAGTGAAATTGGCATTACCACACAAACCGACGGCACTTTTGCGTTGGACGGTAGCCGCCTCGATAGGGCGTTGGATGAAAATTTTGACGACCTTGTGGGGTTGTTTGCGGCGGTGGGTTTGCCATCCGATAACAATATTGGCTTTGTGGGCTCTACAGACGAGACCCAAGTGGGCAGCTACAGCGTAGACATTACTCAGCTGGCGACTCAGGGGCAGCTTATTGGCGCTACTGCCGCCTTTCCATTAGATATTGATGCAGACAACGACAATCTGACCGTTACGGTTAATGGTGTTACCAGCGGGGACATTTCCCTGACACAAGGTACTTACGCCACCGGTGCTGCCTTGGCCGCTGAAATTCAAGCGCGGATCAATGGAGACAGCACAATCAATGGGGCCGGTGTGGCAGTTGCTGTTGTCTTCAATGGCGATCACTTCGAGATTACATCCAACGAATACGGTTCGAGTTCCAGTGTCTCCATATCTGCAGTAGATACCAATACAGCGGCTGAACTGGGTTTGTCGGTGATCTCCGGGACACCGGGCCAGGACGTGGCGGGCACCATCGATGGCGTGGCTGCTCTCGGTACTGGCCAGATACTCACTGGTGCCACAGGGACTAGCGCGGAAGGTTTGCAGTTACTCATTGACGGCGGCGCTATTGGCCCCCGTGGCACAGTGGATTATTCCCAAGGTATCGCCTATCAGCTCAATGCGCTCATTGCAGGGTTTTTAGAGGATGACGGTATTCTCGATTCCCGTACTGATGGGATTCAAACTCGATTGGATGATATTGAAGAGCAGCGGGAAGCCCTGGATCGGCGAATAGAACTGTTGGAAGTTCGTTTTCGTGCCCAGTTTACCGCCCTTGATGGCTTGCTGGCGCAGCTACAGAGCACCAGCAGTTTCTTAACTCAACAACTGGCCAGCATCCCTGAAGCGGGTACGTTGGTAAGAGGCAACAACAATTAACGCTTTTATAAAGAGGTTATAGATGAGCCCAACAGCATTGCGTGAATACCAAAAAGTAGGTGTACAAAGTGATATGGGGGATGCGTCTCCAAAACAATTGATCAGCAAATTGCTTAACGGTGCGCTTGACCGTATCGCTTCGGCAAAAGGGGCGATCAGTCGTGACGAAAACGCCCAGAAAGGAGAATTGCTGGGCAAGGCAATTGCCATTGTTGATGGTTTGCGCGCCAGCTTGGATCATGAGCGTGGTGGCGAAATTGCCGGCAACTTGGCCTCCCTCTATGACTACATGGAGCAAAGGCTGGTGGAAGCCAACCTCAATAATGACATCGAGGGCCTGGACGAAGTAGCCGGGTTACTGAAAGAGATTAAAGCTGGGTGGGACGATATGCCCGCTGAACAGCGTACGGGGCAATAATTCATGACCACAGGCAGTAATGAACGCCAATCTCGTCTTGAGACGGTTGTGGGTTTGTCAAAACAGATGTTGGACGTAGCCACCAATGGTGATTGGCAACAGTTTGCTGACTTGGAACAGCGTCGTCGCCAGGACATGCTGGCATGCTTTGAACAACCGGTAGATGCCAGTGAGGCAACGGCGGTTCGCAATAATATCAAGCTTCTAATGACGCTCAATGACCAACTGACTCGCTGTGTGCAGCAAGCTCGGGAAGAGAGTGCCCGGCAATTTCAGTCATTGCAACAAGGGCGTCGTGCAGTGGGGGCTTACGCTCGTTAATCCCTTGTTTTTAAAGCAAACAGGGCCATCACTTAGGTAAGTGGTGGCCCTGTTTTTTTGGCTTGTCATAAAAATGTCAGCAAGAAACAGTGGCGGCGTTTTTCAATCTAGGTCAGAATGAGCGTCAGAAAACTGGCGTTTCTTTAAGGTAAATGGCCTAAATTAATACTATAGTTCGATGTGAACAGGCCACCATTTGCTTTGCTGTATGAGTTAACAGGTCAGTTGCCACACGGGTTGGCAGCAGGCAACAAAAGATCAGTTATCAGCGCATAGGGTGGCCCTGCCATGGAGATATGCGGTAAGGGGAAAATCGATGTCGGTTGCAGTGAATACCGCACAGGTTCTGTTGATTGAGCAGGATGCTGAACGAGCCAGCAGCCTCAGAACTATATTGGAATTTCTTGAATATCCAGTGATCTGGTGCAGTGATTGTGCCCAGTGGCAGAACGCGGTTGCCACTGACGTGCAGTTGTTGGCGGCCCTGGTTAACGAAGAATCCTCTACTGGCAGTGCCAAGCTGGTTGCCAACCTTCACAAAGCCTACCCACGTTTACCTGTGTACCTGCTTAAGCAGGGAGAGGCCAACGAGTCTGCCGATGCCCTCGACAGTAACATGGTCGGTGCATTGCGTTACCCCCTTAAATACCAGGATGTCGCCGGTGCTTTGCATCAGGCAACCATTGCTGCGGCATTGCCTCGCCGCTCCCAACAAGATGCGGCGATGCCTCTGTTTCGTTCTCTGGTGGGCAATAGCCCGGGTATTCAACAGGTGCGTGATTTGGTGCGCCAGGTTGCCGTAACCGATGCCAACGTACTGATTTTGGGCGAATCCGGCACCGGTAAAGAAGTGGTTGCCCGCAACGTGCACTTTCACTCTCAACGCCGTAACGGCCCGTTTGTGCCAGTGAATTGCGGTGCCATACCGGGGGAGCTGCTGGAATCCGAGCTGTTTGGCCATGAAAAGGGTGCTTTTACCGGCGCCATTAGTGCCCGTCAGGGTCGTTTTGAAATGGCGGCTGGGGGCACCTTGTTTCTGGACGAAATTGGCGATATGCCACTGTCTATGCAGGTAAAGTTGTTGCGAGTATTGCAGGAACGCACCTTTGAACGAGTGGGTGGCAATAAAACCATTCAGGCGGATGTGCGTATTGTGGCGGCCACTCACCAGAATCTGGAGCAGCTGGTTGCGGAGGGTAAATTTCGCACCGACCTGTTCTACCGTCTCAATGTGTTTCCCATCGATATTCCCGGACTCAGCGACAGACCGGAAGATGTTCCCTTGTTGGTTCACGAGTTCATTGCCCGCATGGCGGCGGAACGCCGGGGCACCTTGAAAGTGAATGCCGACGCCCTGGCTGCGCTGGCCAGTTACGATTGGCCGGGCAATGTGCGCGAATTAGCCAATGTGGTGGAACGTCTGGCAATTCTTCATCCCGGGCGTACGGTAAAGCGCAAGGACTTGCCGGAAAAGTACCGCGTCAATGAAGACTGGGTGGCTGAACAGCTGCCCGAGACCGAGCTCGAAGAAGCCTGGAGTGGGCCGGAGTCTTCACCGCGTCTACCTCAGGATGGCATCGACCTGAAAGCCTATCTGGGTGATATGGAAGTTGACCTCATTAGCCAGGCACTGGATCAGTCCGATTGGGTTGTTGCCCGGGCAGCAAAGTTGCTCAACTTGCAACGTACTACCCTGGTGGAAAAAATCCGCAAATACGATATTCACCGCAATGATCTGGCGACAGGTTTTTGACAGCATAGTTCCCAATATTTTTAACCCTTTGTTTTTAAAATAAAAAATTCTTAGGCACGGTTATTGCTAAACCTGTTGCGTAGTCGGCGTGCGACCGACATTGCGTGCAGGAGAGCTATGAGCCAGACCTCACTGAACCACCCGGGCACCACCACCGCGCAGCAGCTTGAAGAAGCCTTTGCTGCGTTTAATCGTGTGTCTGTCGAGCTGGATACCAGTTACCGGCAACTGCAGGAGCGTGTGGCTCAGCTCACTGAAGAGCTTGCTGAGGCGCGCTCAGCGCGGCTGCAAGAGCTGGCAGAAAAAGAGCGATTGGCAAATAGGCTGGCGCTACTGATGGGGGCACTGCCCGGTGGGGTAGTGGTATTGGACCCCAATCACCATGTTCGCGACGTCAACCCGGAAGCCGCTGAAATGTTGGGCCATCCGTTGGCGGGGCGGCCGTGGCAAGAAGTGCTCAAACGCAATGCGGCACAGCTGGATGTGGCTCAACAAGAGCTACTGACTCACCAGAATCGCCGCCTCAGTATGACCCGCCGCTCTTTGCCCGATGGCGCAGAGGTGGTGGTGTTGCTCACTGATATCACCGAACTCTATGCCCTCAAGGAACGGGTGAATCGAGAGCAGCGCTTGTCGGCCATGGGTGAAATGGCCGCGCGTTTGGCGCATCAGATTCGCACTCCGCTCAGCTCCACCTTGTTGTATGTCTCCCACCTGGCCAGGCCAGAACTGGAAACAGTGCAGCGCCAACAAGTGGCCGAAAAAATGCGTGATCGGCTTCGCCACATGGAACAACTGGTGAACAGCATGCTCACCTTTGTGAAGGGGGGAGCTTGTGAAGCACAGCCGTTCAGCGCTGCAGAGATGATTGCCGCCTTGCAGGAAATGGCTCATCAGCGGTTGCAGGCCGTCGGCGGGTCTTTGCGCGTGGCCACTGAGACTCCTGCAGTGAATCTTAATGGCAACTGTGAAGCACTGACCAGTGCATTACTGAACCTGGTGGACAACGCTGTGGACGTCATTGGCGATGGCGCAGAAGTCACCCTGAGCACGGCGGTTGATAAGCAATCGTTAACCATTTCCCTCCAGGACAACGGCCCCGGTATTGACGAGGACATTCTTGAGCAGGTGTTCGACCCGTTCTTTACCACCCGGGTACAGGGCACGGGGCTTGGCCTGGCGGTAGTCGCGGCCACTGTACGTGGCCACGGTGGCACGGTGGAGGTGTCGAACACTGCCACCGGCGGCGCCGAATTTATGATTCAGTTGCCTCTGCTTGAGGCCGGGCAAAGCCCTGAACCTGCCAGCATTTGGCAGCGTGAACAACAGCTAAACAATAATGAAAACGGAAAAGCGAGGCAGTCATTATGAAGTCAAAGCCAAACACTCTTTCCCCGAAAAGCGTCTCCCGCGTATTGGTGGTAGAAGACGACGCCACCTTGCGAGAAGCCCTGTGCGACACCTTGGAGTTTGCTGGCTTCAGTGTGCTCTGTTGCGAGGACGGCAAGTGTGCCCTTGAGGTGTTGCGCACAGAACGGGTAGGGCTGGTGGTCAGTGATGTACAAATGGCCGCCATGGATGGACATACACTGCTGCGCCAGATAAAAGGCCGCTGGCCGGAGCTGCCGGTGGTGTTAATGACAGCTTATGGCAGCATTGAACGGGCGGTAGAAGCGATGCGCGATGGCGCTGCTGATTACCTGGTCAAACCGTTTGAGGCGGAAGTACTGGTAGAAATGGTAAGCCGTTTTATCACCGATAACAGCGCCCCCGCTGGGGATGTTGTGGCGGAAGACCCGCGCACCCAACAACTGGTGGAGCTGGCCGCTCGTGTCGCGGGCTCTGATGCCACGGTAATGATCAGTGGTGAATCCGGCAGCGGCAAAGAAGTATTTGCCCGGCTGATTCACAATCGCTCCCCTCGTGCAGAAAAGCCCTTTGTGGCGATTAACTGTGCTGCGATACCGGAAAGCATGCTCGAATCCGTATTGTTCGGTTATGAGAAAGGCGCGTTTACTGGTGCCTATCAATCTCGCCCGGGTAAATTTGAGCAGGCTCAGGGCGGCACCCTGTTACTGGATGAAATTTCCGAAATGGATATGGCGCTGCAAGCCAAGTTATTGCGTGTTCTGCAGGAGCGGGAAGTAGAGCGTTTGGGCAGTGATAAACAGGTAACGCTGGATGTTCGGGTATTGGCCACCACCAACCGCAATCTTCGTGATGAAGTGGCTGCGGGCCGTTTTCGCGAAGATCTGTTCTATCGCTTAAACGTATTCCCCTTGGTATTGCCACCATTGCGTGAACGCCCCTTCGACATTGTGCCCATTGCCAAAAGCTTTGTGGAACGTTACGCCCCAACGGGTTCCGGCATGCAATTTGCCAATGAAACAGAGCAAGCACTGAGCGGATACGGCTGGCCCGGTAATGTTCGCGAGCTGGAGAACGTGGTACAGCGGGCAATTATTTTGGCGGTGGGCAATGTCATTCACCCGGCAGACCTGCATTTTGAGGCCACAGAGCAGGCCACTGCGGCAATACCACTAAATCAGCCAATAAGTCAGCCGGTGGCATCGGACAGCGCCGGTGAACTGGGCAATGAAATGAAAAGCCGGGAACAGACATTGATTCTGGAAGCCCTGCAAGCGGAAAACGGTTGCCGCAAAGATGCCGCCGCCCGGCTTGGTATAAGCCCCAGAACCTTGCGTTACAAATTGGCGAAGTTGCGTGAACAGGGGATAGCCATTCCCGGTATGGCTGCATAGGACACTTTTAAGAATGCACTATTTCCGCGATAGCAGCGTTGGCAATGTACTCGGCTCCTCATGTATGACTTATACACTGCGGGCCTCCGTGCACTGCCGCCTTGCTCTCGCAAAAATATTACATCCTTAGAAGCGCCCTAATAATTAGAGAAGATGCGATGAACAACAACGTAGATATGAATCAAATGCTGGCGCAAATGCGCGTTCTCGCCAACGCTGCTCAGGGAGCGGCAGCAGAACAGGCGCCTGCGACTGGTCAGGCGACGGTTGAAGGGGGTTCACAACCGGATTTTGGCAAAATGCTCACTGACAGTATCCAGTCAGTGAGCAGCGCTCAAATGGAAGCCGGTGCGATGAAAAAAGCCTTTGAGGCAGGGGAAGAAGGTGTGGAGTTGCCGGAGGTGATGGTGGCATTGCAAAAAGCCAGCCTGTCGTTTCAGGCCATGAACCAGGTGCGTAACAAGCTACTCAGCGCCTATCAGGAAGTCATGAATATGCAGGTTTGAGCGTCGTATGCACTAGCAGCATCTACAACGCTCAAACGGCCATGGCAGCAATAAAAATAGAGCCTCTGTCATCCTGAGCGTAGCAAAGGATCTCGGGCTTAAAACAGCAGAGAAATTTTTCGCTGTGCTCAGAATGATAACGAACTAAAGAAAAATAAAATGGCACTGGTCGATACAGAAAAAGCAGCGCAGCAATTCGGCGGTTTTAGCCGCCTGCCTTTGCTAAGGCAATTGGGACTGATGGTGGGTCTTGCCGCCAGTGTGGCTCTTGGAGTCTGGGTGGTGAACTGGGCGCAAAGCCCGGATTACGTACCCCTGTTTGGCAGTTTGTCGTCTCAGGATGCTGCGGACGTGGTTCAAGTGCTGGAGCAAAGCGGGGTTGCCTACAAACTCAGCGGCAGCACCGTGGCTATTCCCTCTGGAGAAGTACATCGGGTTCGCCTGCAACTGGCCAGCCAAGGGGTGCCTCGTGGTGAAGCCGGTGGCGGCTTTGAATTGCTGGATAAAGAACAGCCTTTTGGCACCAGCAGTTTTATGGAAAAGGCTCGCTATAACCGCGCTCTTGAAGGTGAACTGAGCAAATCCATTACCACCTTGGCCAGTGTGCAAACTGCGCGAGTGCATCTGGCGGTTCCCAAACGCACGGTGTTCACACGCCGAGGCAACGAGGCCAGCGCCTCGGTACTGGTCAACCTGTTTCCCGGGCGCAATCTTAACGATTCCCAGGTTGCAGGTATTGTCTATCTGGTGGCCTCCAGTATTCCCGGCATGAAAGCCGACAGCGTCAGCGTGGTGGATCAGCAAGGACGGCTGCTTACCAACAGCAAGGGCAACTCCCAATTGGCCGCCAGTACCGAGCAATTTCGTTTTGTGCGGGATGTGGAAAGCAGCTATTCCCAGCGTATTGTCGAATTGTTAACGCCGATGCTGGGGCCGGAAAAAGTCAGTGCCCAAGTCAGCATTGATATGGATTTTACGGATCGGGAAGAGACCAGTGAAACCTACGCGCCCACTCCGGGAAATGGCGCTGTACGCAGTGAGCAAACATTGGAAGAAGACCGCGTTGGCAACGCCATCAATGGCGGTGTGCCCGGCGCTGAGACCAACACGCCTCCCGAAGAAGGGGAAGAGTTGCTGGCGGCGGAAACCCCTGCTGGTCAGCAACCGTCCAGCAGTACTCGCCGCGCTACCCGTAACTTTGAAGTCGATCGCACCATCAGCCACGAGCGCAAATCTCCCGGGGAAATTACCCGCTTGTCTGTGGCTGTCGTCGTCGACTACCTGGATCAGGCGGCGGAAGACGGCACAGTACAGCGAGTGCCGCTGCCGGAAGAAGAGTTGGGTCGTATCGAAGCACTGGTGCGTGAAGCGGTGGGCTTTAACGAGGCTCGTGGGGACAGTGTCAATATTCTCAATAGCGCGTTTCGCCAGGAAGAAGCGCTGGAGCCATTGCCGGAACCCGGCCTGGTGGAAGACCTGCTGCAAAATCCCATGTACGCCCGTTGGGGGAAGCAGCTGTTGGGTGTTTTGGGGGTAGTCATTCTGATTTTTGGGGTGTTGAAACCGGTGCTGCGCAGTCTCGCCCAGGGTGAGACGCCTGAAGCCGCTCAGGGCCAATTGGCCGCTGCAGCCAACGGTGAGTTGCAAGATGGGCAGCTGGCGGAGGATCAGGTGACTCTCACTGGCAATACCGGGGTATTACAGCTGCCAGGGGGTGCTGCCATCAGCTATGAACAACAGTTGGATATGGCCAAGTCTATCGCCCGGGAAGACCCAAAACGAGTGGCGCAAGTGGTGAAAAGCTGGGTGGATGAGGTTCCGACTTAACTATGGCTTCGGTTGTGCTGTGTGTGACACAGCACTGTCAGTAACACCTTATCCTCGGGAAAGTTGGTTTCCACCCGTAGTCACAGAGTGTAGCGAAACGAAATGTCAAAAATCCTTTCCGACAAAACCGGTGATTTTCAACGCTGGGTTGCCCCCTCCGTAGAAGAGAACGAAGCGGCCAACACGGAATTGCCGGTTAACGCCGAAGAGCTGGAAGCTATTCAGCAGCAGGCTCATGCCAAGGGCTATCAGATGGGCCGCTGGGAGGGCATGAATTCCGGGCGGGAAGAATTAGAAGCCCAGTGTGGTCGTCTGAAACAACTCATGGTGGCGCTCAGCCACCCGTTGCAGCAACTGGATCAGCAAGTGGAAAAGGAGCTGGTGCTGTTGGCCGGCGCCATAGCGGGGCAATTGGTGCAGCGGGAGATCAGTACCGAACCATCAATCCTTCAGGGCGCGGTACAAGGGGCGGTGAATATTCTGCAAAGCAGTGCCCGCCGCGTGGATGTGCATTTGTCCCCGGAAGACGCCGCTCTGGTGGGCGACAGCCTGAAGTCTCCAGACGATGAGCAAAGCTGGCATCTGGTGTCTGACCCATCCCTGAAAGGCGGCGACGTGATTGTCAAAGCCGACAATACTTTTGTGGATGCCAGCCTGCGCACCCGCCTCAATCAATTGATTGCCGATATGCTGAAAGTGGATGTGGAAGAGGTTGAGCATCGGATGCATCCGTCAGCGGATGGCAACACACCGTGAGTGATACGGCGCGCAGCAGTCGTTGGAGTGGCCGGCTTGCGGAGTACCGCCAGCAAATACGCACCCCTCAGCCACTGGTCGAAGGTGAGCTGATTCGCATGGTGGGCCTGACCCTGGAAGCCGCCGGTTGTCAGGCCCCAATTGGCAGCTGCTGCCGAGTGGCGGTGGAACACGGTGCCGATATATTTGCGGAGGTGGTGGGCTTTTCCGGCGATCGCCTTTACCTGATGCCGATTGGCGATATCCGCGGTATTCGTCCCGGTGCCAGAGTCATACCCTTGGGCCAACCCAGCGAAGTGTTTGTGGGCGACGCCCTTTTAGGGCGAGTGGTCAATGGTGCCGGTCACCCCATCGACGGTAGTGGCCCGATCGACGGGGAAATTCATGTGCCGTTGCTGGGGCAAAGCACCAACCCTTTGCAACGCAAACCGATTCGCGAGCCTTTGGATACCGGCGTTCGAGCGATCAACTCGTTACTTACCGTAGGTCGTGGTCAGCGTATTGGCTTGTTTGCTGGCAGCGGTGTCGGTAAATCCACCCTGCTGGGGATGATGACCCGTTACACCAACGCCGATGTGGTGGTGGTTGGGTTGATCGGCGAACGAGGCCGCGAGGTGCAGGAATTTGTGGCCGAAATCCTCGGCCCCCAGGGCATGCAGCGTGCCATCGTGGTGGCTGCTCCAGCGGACGATTCACCGTTAATGCGCATGCACGGTGCCTGGCGCGCCACGGCCATTGCAGAGTACTTTCGTGCCCAGGGGCTGAACGTGCTGTTGCTGATGGATTCGTTAACCCGTTTTGCCCAGGCCCAACGGGAGATTGCCCTGGCTATTGGCGAACCGCCGGTGACCAAAGGTTACCCACCTTCCGTATTTGCCAAATTGCCGCAGTTGGTAGAGCGCGCCGGCAACACCGCCAGTGGTGGCACTATGACTGCGGTGTATACCGTGCTTGTGGACGGCGATGATCACAATGACCCGGTAGCGGATGCTGCCCGCGCTATTCTCGATGGCCATATCGTCCTCAGTCGCCAAATCGCTGAAAGCGGCCGCTACCCGGCCATTGATGTGGAGGCCTCCATCAGCCGCATCATGCCGAGTATTGTCAATGCCAATCAACTGCAACTGGCGCGCCGCTTCAAGGCCATCTACTCTAGTTATGAGCAGAACCGCGATTTAATCAGTGTGGGTGCCTACCAGCCCGGTTCCGACCCCCGTATCGACCAGGCTATTCGTTGCCAACCCATGCTGGAAACCTTCTTGACCCAGGAAGTTATGCAACCGGTGACCTTGAATGACAGTCAGCAGCAGCTCCAACAGCTTTCCAATCACTGGCAGCAGGCGAGCCAGGGACCGTTGACGACCGATGAAAAAGTCTGAACGCCTGCAACAAATTTCCAAAATCGCAGAAAACACTGAGCATCAGGTGGGTCAGCAGCTGGCGCAAAGTCGCCACAATGCCGACGCCCAACAACAACAGTTGGTGCAACTGCGCCAGTACCGGGATGAATACAAACAGCAATTTCAGCAGCAGGGCAGTGCTGGAGTTAATGCTCGCCAATTGGCGGACTTTCACAACTTTCTCAATAAGCTCAACGACGCCATTGCCCAGCAGGAACAAACCGTCACCAACAGTCAGCAAACCATGGAAAATCATCACCGTTTGTGGCTGGAGGCCCACCAACGGGTGAAGGCGTTGAATAAAGCGGTGGAAAAACGGCGCGCCGACGAAGTGTATGCCGAGAGTCGCAAGGAGCAAATCGCCACCGACGAGTACGGCATACGCCGCATCGAAAAGCCGTTCGCCTGATCATGAATGTTGCCAACCCCAGTATTCGCTTTTTTACCGACCGCAACGGCCACAGCATCGCCTACGCGGTGCAAGGCAGCGGTGAAGCGCCTTGGTTAGTGTGCCCGGCCTGGTGGGTCAGCCACCTGGAACTGGATTGGCAAAGTGACAGCTTTCGGGCGTTTTTCAGCACTCTGGCTGAGCACTTTACGGTAGTGCGTTTCGATCGCCCTGGTACCGGCCTCAGTGATCGCCAGCGCCAGAACTTTAACCTGCGCAGCGAAGCAGACACCCTGGCAGATTTGATCGATCACCTGCAAGTAGAGCAGTGCACACTACTGGCCAATTCCTGTGCCGGGCCTCCCTCTATCGTGTACAGCGCCGAGAACCCGGATCGGGTATCGAAACTGGTGTTTATTGGTTCTTACGGCAATGGCCTGACTCTGACCAAAACTGACATTCAGCAGGTGATGTGCGACTTGGTAAGGGCCAGCTGGGGACTGGGTTCGCGAACCCTGTCGGATATTTTCGACCCCAATATGTCCAAGCAAGAGGTGGAGCGCCACAGTGGCTTGCAGCGCAAATCCGCCAGTGCCGATATGGCGGCGCAATTGCTGCAGCTGTCGTTTGATATGGACGCCCGTGAATGGTTGCCCAAGGTCAAAGCTCCGGCGCTGGTTGTGCATCGCCAAAAAGATCGCGCCATTCCGTTCGAAGCTGGACGTGAGCTGGCTACCGGTTTGTCCGATGCTAACCTGCGGCCACTGCCCGGTAGTACCCATGCGCCCTGGATGGGCGAGTATGAGCAGATATTGCAGCCGGTAATGGAGTTTTTAGCGCCGGGTGCAGCTGCAACATCGAGTAAGGTCGAGCTACCTCAGCAGTTTATGCGCAATGGGGATGTGTGGGCGTTGGCCTTTTCCGGAACAACTATCCATTTAAAGAATGCCCGGGGTTTAACGGATTTGCACCAGCTGCTGAGCGCCCCGAATCAGGAACTTCATGTCAATGCGTTGGCAGCGGAAGCCAGTGAGACACCATTGCAGGAGCAAGCGGTGGAGACCATTGATCAACAGGCACTGTTGGCATACAAAAAACGCCTGACGGAAATTGATGATGAGTTGGCGGATGACGACCCGGGCAATAGCGTCGAACATCATCAGCGCTTGTTGGAGGAACGCGACGCACTGTTGCAACAGGTGCGCCAAGGGGTTGGTCTGGCCGGTCGCAAGCGCCCGCTCAATGATCCGGCAGAACGCAATCGTAAGGCGGTGTCTGCGCGCATTAAATCCAGCATTCAGAAAATCGCCGAAGCGCATCCCGCGTTGGGCGAGCACCTGAAAAACAGCGTATCCACCGGGATGTTCTGTTGTTACTCGCCCACTGAACCACAGCAGTGGCAGCTGTAATCGTTATTTCCACCAGCCGCTATTTTTTACCAAGTTTTGGAAACAGCATCGGGGTTGCTTTGCAATAGCCGGTGTATCGGTCGCCCAGCTCCATAACCAGGGTTTTTTCCTCGTGCTTTGTGCCCATATACACATAGCCAGTCATTACCAGGGCGAACAGCAAACGACCCCAGCTCATATCCGGTGCTGCCCATAGGGCAATTAATACACCGGTCATCATTGGGTGCCGCACTATCTTGTAGAACAGTGGGGTGACAAACGTGCATGCTTTGGAAGGGATTTGGCGCGCCTGCTGGTAGGCCTGTTGCAGGCCAAACAGGTGCCAGTGATTGATCAGAAACGTGGAGATCAGCACGACCAGCCAACCTGCCCAGTAAATGCCCGTCAATGTATACCCGAGTACGGAGCCGCCGGTTTTCCAGAGCATTTGTGGCATTGGGCACCACAGTAAAATAACCCCAACGGTAACAATGGCCACGGTCAGTACATAGGTGCTGCGTTCCGCAGCAACGGGAATACAACGAGTCCAGCGCTTTTTAAATCCCGGATCTGCCATCACGCTGTGCTGGATGCCCCACACCAGCAGTAACAATGTATTCCACAGCGCGGCGCTCAGTGGCGGCAACTGCGGCGCATAGACAGAGGCGTGGTTAATGGTTATTAAAACTGGGTAGTCCGCTACAAACAGAATCAGAAATACCAGTGCAGCCACACCAGCCAGATAGCATGAAATGCTGTAGATCATAAGCAAAGCGCGCATATTAAATTCCTCTTAAAGGCTTCAATTTATAGCCGCCAGATATTTTCTGGCGCAGTGCGCGATGGTTTCTGGCGCCTTTTGGGTATCAACCCCAAAAGGAGAAACGCCATGAACATTCAATTTCTGATTAGCGCCCTTGTCGCTGCGGTTATCGCAAGCTCTGCTACTGCGGTACAGGCTGAAAACAAGCATAGTACAGCTGAGGTAGCGGAACCCAATGTGGTGATTTACCGCCCCAATCAACGGGCCATGTTGAGCTATATGGATTATCGCTTGTACCTGAATGGCAAAAGCCTGGGCAAACTGCCCCATGGTGAGCGACTGGAGTTGCACCTATCTCCTGGCAGTTACCAGTTGATGGCGAACGACTCTGCGCAGAGCCAGCTGCAATTTGAGGTGAAGACGGGGAAAACCACAGTGGTTAAAGCGCAAGTGGATTCGGCCCTGTGTATGCCTATGAAAGAAATGAAGCCTCAGTTGGTGGCGGCTACAAAAAACTAATGGGAAAATTTAGACCTCGCTCTCATGCCCACTCGTGCGGGCATGAGGGTTTTTGAGTACTTTATTACTCACTAAAACCGCGCCGCTTCAACAGCGGGCCAATTTCCGGCTCTCGGCCACGAAAGCGTTTGTACAGTTCCATGGGGTCGTCGGTGCCACCAGCCTGATACACATTTTTCAGCAGCCGTTGTGCTGTTTCCTGATCAAACAAAGAGGTTTCTTTAAAGGCTTCAAAGCCATCGCTATCTAATACCTCTGACCAAATATAGGCGTAGTAACCTGCAGAGTAGCCGCCGGCGAAAATATGGGCGAAGTAGGTGCTGCGATAGCGGGAAATCACCTCCGGAATCAAACCAAATTGTTCTTCTAGTACCTGTTTTTCAAAGGCGCGGGTATCAGTCACGTCGTTTTCAATGGTGTGCCAAGCCATATCCAGTAGCGATGCTGCCAGGTATTCAGTGGTGGCAAAGCCCTGATTAAAGGTACCCATCTTTTTGATTTTGGCCACCAGATCGTCGGGAATCGGTTCGCCGGTTTTGTAATGTAAAGCGAATTTTTTCAGTACTTCCGGCTGATTGGCCCAGTGCTCCAGCATTTGTGCCGGGAACTCCACATAATCCCTGGGAGTGGCGGTGCCCGCCAGGCTGGGGTAGCGAGCCTGAGACAAAAAGCCGTGTAAGGCATGGCCAAATTCGTGGAACAGGGTGTTGACGTCGTCGAACGACAACAGCGCCGGATCGTCCCCCACCGGTGGCGTAAAGTTGCCCACGTTCAGAATCAGTGGGTGAACAAAGTCGCTGTCCAGGTTGGACTGAATGCGCAGGCTGTTCATCCAGGCGCCACCGCGCTTGCTGTCACGGGGGAAGTAGTCGGCGTAGAAAATACCGATGTGGTTGCCGTCTTTATCGCTTAATTCGTAAGTGCGAACATCTTTGTGGTAGGTGGGAATGTTATCGATGGGTTTTACCTGAATACCCCACAGCTGGTTGGCTACGTAGAAAACCCCATCGACCACATTTTCTAGTTGAAAGTAGGGGCGCACCTGAGATTCGTCCAGATCGTATTTGGCCTTGCGCAATTTTTCTGCGTAGTACCACCAGTCCCAGGACGCTAATTTAAAATTGCCGCCTTCGGCGTCGATAATTGCCTGCATTTCATCCCGCTCTCTCTTGGCGGTGGCCAGCGCGGGAGTCCAGAGTTTATTGAGCAGGCCATAGACTCCTTCTGGGTTTTTGGCCATGTTATTTTCGAGAATAAAATCCGCGTGGGTGGCGTACCCCAATAGCTTGGCTTTTTGCGAACGCAAACTGGCCATGCGGGCGACAATGTCGTTGTTATCGCTGGCGTTGCCCTGGTCGCCGCGGGTGATGTAGCCGGTGTAAATTTGTTCACGCAGCTTGCGGTTTTTGGCGTACTTCAAAAATGGAATCATGCTGGGCTTGTCCAGGGTGAACAGCCACTTACCGTCCATATCTGCGGCTTTTGCCGCGTCCGCTGCGCCCTGGATAACCCCGTCCGGCAAGCCATTCAAATCCGCGGAGTTGTCGATCACCAGTTTGAACGCTTTGTTTTCCTTGAGCAGGTTTTCACCAAACTTCAGCGACAGCAAAGACAATTCGCTATTGAGCTTGCGCAGGGTTTCTTTGTCTTGTTCGTTCAGGTTGGCACCACCGCGAACAAAATCCTTGTAGGTTTTATCCAGCAAACGATGCTGTTCTCGATCCAGATTGAGGCTGTCCCGTTGCTCATAAACCGCTTTTACCCGCTGGAACAGTTTTTCATTCAGGGCAATATCGTCTGAATGGGCGCTCAGCATTGGTGACAGCTCTCTTGCCAACGCCTGCATATCTTCGTTGGTGTTGGCAGAGGTCAGGTTATAGAACACGCGGCTGACCTTGGTGAGTAACTTGCCAGTGCGCTCCAGAGCAACCACGGTGTTGTCGAAGGTAGGGGCATCGGGGTTGTTCTTTACCGCGTCGATTTCTGCTTTGTGATCGGTAATGCCTTGTTCAAAAGCGGGAAGATAGTGCTGGTGTTCAATGCGGGCGAAGTCCGGTGCTTCGAAGGGTGTACCCCAGTCACTGAAAAATGGATTTCCTGTGACCACCTGTGATGTTTCCGATGTTTCGCCTTGTGTGGTTGTCGATGAATCGCTACAGCCAGCTAAGATGGCACCAAGCGCCATCGCGCAAAAAAAGGTGTGATGAATTTTCATCTTCTACTCTCCCGAAAGCTGTTATCTATTTTGCTGCCACTTGCTCTTGCTTGACCACTTTCAGCAGCGATGCTGACAACGAGCCTACAGGGATTTATGCAAGGCGTATCAGGCAAAGGCAAGTAACCGCTTCTGGTGTATCGTTGATATTTATGACGTTTTAAAACAATGTTCTCTCAATAAACCACCAAAAACCGGTGAGGGCGATCAGGCTGCAAGCGGGCATTACAATTCGCTGGCGGTACCATGGGGCATCCATCCACTTCAGCAACAGTAGCCAGGCGAGCGCAATCACTGTCAGCTGACCCAGTTCCACACCGACGTTAAAACTGATCAGTGCCGGAAAAAACTCGCCATCCGGCAGGCCAATATCGCTCAATACCGACGCAAAGCCAATGCCGTGCAGCAGCCCAAAAATGAACACCACTAACGGCCGCCAGGGCTGTAATTTGTCGGTGGCCAGGTTTTCTATGGCCACGTAACAGATCGATAGGGCGATCAGTGCTTCTACCCAGCGAATATTAAATTCAAGCAGCCCGGCAGCGGCCATCCCCAGTGTGAGGGTATGGGCCAGGGTAAAGGCGGTTACTTGCCATAACAGCGGCTTCAAGCGCCGGTTGAGGAAAAATAAACCGAGCACAAAGAGTACGTGATCCAGCCCCAAGGGCAGGATATGGGTAAAGCCCAGGCGCAGATACAGCGGCACAATATCAGCAACAGGCAGGGAGTTACGTTGGGTATTGAACTCCAGGCCGCCGTCGTCCGGCGCCATGGTATCCGGCATGCCAAAATGAATGCCGATGCCGCCCCGATAATCCACCATCAACTGATAGTGTTCGCTGAGCAGCACTTCCGGGTCTATTTCATGGGCGACGCAGGGAAGTATTAACAGGGTTAATGCTGCTGCAGCGAACAGTCGGCTAAATAACATTCTGTTCTTTCAGTTCCGCCAACTCAGATTCTGACAGACCCAGCAGATCGCCAAACACCGCCTGGTTATGGCTGCCGATTTCTGGCCCGGCCCACTGGGTAGCGCCGGGTGTTTTTGCTAGCCGCGGCAGTATGGCGGGAATATCCAGGGGCTTGCCGTTGATTTCTACCCGCTCAAACAGGCCGCGATCCTGAAAGTGGGGGTCGTTGAACATATCCTCCACATTGTAGATGGGGCCGCAGGGCACTCGTGCTTGTTCCAGCAGATCGAGAATCTGTTGACTACTGTGTTTGCCGCACCAGTCTGACAGCGCCTGGTCGATTTCCGGTTCGTGCTGTACTCGCCCGGCGTTGTCAGCAAAGCGTGGATCGACGGCCATATCTGGTCGTTTTGCGGTGGTCATCAGACGTTGGAAGATGGAATCGCCGTTGCCACCAATCACCACAAATTTGCCGTCGCTGCAACGGTAAGTATTGGTGGGCACGATACCGGTAAGGGTGGAGCCGGATGGCTCGCGAATCACCCCGGCACCGGAGTACTCCGGGATCACTGCTTCCAATAGGTTGAACATGGATTCGTAGAGGGCCACGTCCACTACCTGGCCAGTGCCGTCGTTGCGCTGGCGCTCGATAATGGCCAATAGAACTCCCATGGCGGCGTGCATGCCGGAAATGGTGTCGCCAATAGACAGGTTGGGGCGTACCGGCGCTTCACCGGGGTGGCCGTTTACGTAGCGAAAACCGCTGATGGCTTCGCAGGCAGAGGCAAAACCCGGTTTGTGGGAATAGGGGCCAGTCTGGCCGTATCCAGAAATGCGGGTGTATATCAGGCCGGGGTTAGATGGCTTGAACACATCTGGCCCCAGCCCCCACTTTTCCATGGTGCCCGGTCGAAAGTTCTCGATCACCACGTCGGCGCCATCAATCAGCTGGTGGGTCAGCTCGCGGCCCTTATCGGATTTTAAGTCCAGAGTAATGCACTTTTTATTGCGCCCCAGGCTGCGCCACCAGTAGGAGGTGGTAGTACCACTTGCGTCTGTATCCGTTTCGCGCCAGCCCCGTATCGGGTCGCCACCTTTAGGGGGTTCCACCTTGATGACTTCGGCGCCAAAGTAGGCGAGCATCAAGCCAGTAAAAGGGCCAGCCAGCAGCTGACCCAGTTCGATCACGCGAATGCCGTCAAGAGGGCGTTTGGACATACAAAAGAGCCTTTTACAAGTTATGAGTTATTGTGTTTGGCGTATTATAGCTAGATACCCTTATTGGGGGGCTTTCCATGCTGCATTGGAGACTCTGTTTTTGTTAATCTTCGCTAGCTTTCACAAGGTCGTAGCTCGCAACTGCTGAAAGTCCCTGAATTTGCCATTGTGTGGCAGTACCTTATTCAGTATCCTCTGCGGGTTGTGGCTGACGTGTGCTGGGTCTTTTGAACCACAAAGCCAATAACAAGTAACAACAAAATGCCAGTTTAAACTGGCGACGTGGCAATTACCGAGGGGGTAGGATTTGCCAGTAATTCATGCCAAAGGACGTCGTTCCTGATGGCGAGTGGATGCTCACTTGTCTTTCCAACTTGCGCTTCTGTTATGAAGTGTAGCTGTCTTACGCTCTGCTCAATTCCACCCTGCTTATCTTCTTTACGTCATAATCTGTCTGTAGTCGGCTCTATCGCCGTGGGTATTTTTACGATACCTACCCGTTTTTTTGCGGCTGCTGGACGAAGAATACTGGGATAACCTATGCCTGTTACAAAAAGCTTGAGAACCTATACCACACTGGGGTTCTACCACAAATTTTCTCAGCTTCGCAGTGACTCCTGGAGTCGACTCAAAGAACAACTAAGACGTTTGTTGGATGATCGGGCCAACGAAACCGAAAAGCGTGTCGCCCGTCGAGGTGTTATTGCCCTGATGAGGCTGCTGGAGCGCATTGAGGATTACACCGCATTCCCCTCCAAAAAAGATTTCAATTACCTGCAGACGCTTTACAACACCAAAGATTTTCGCAAGTTGAACCAAGTGGTTAAGCGTATTGATGCGGCGTTGACCTCAGATGCTTACCGCACTCGCGAAATTGACTTGGAAGGCCAGCCCGACAAAAACAACCCCCGTGATGATTGGCAGGGGCGCCCCCACAATCACAAAGGCTACTTTGAAGTACTGGTGGTGGATGATTTTGCCTCTGCTGACCACGAAGAGCAGGTGCGCGCTGAACACCTGGATCTGCGCAGTGAAAACGACGACTTTATCTACGACCTAGTCACTGTGCGCAGCTTTGAAGACGCTCTGATCGCGGTGATGATCAACCCTAATATTCAAACTTGTATTATCCGTTACGGCTATTCCCTGCGTTCTACCCACAACTACGATATCTTCCAACACTACCTGTTGGATGCGGATGAAGCTGAGTTGCGGCAGATGTCTGATACCGAACTGGGTATCAAACTGGCTGAGAACATCAATCGCCTGCGCCCGGAGATCGACCTCTATATGGTGGCGGGCAGCGCCTCTGAAGAAGTGGCAGGCCAATCCAGTTTGTTCCGTCGTGTGTTCTACCGCGAACCAGGTAATGTGGAACAGCACTCCAGTTTACTGCGTGCTGTTTACCAGCGTTACGAAACACCGTTCTTCTCGGCGTTGATGACTTACGCCCGCAAGCCCACCGGTGTGTTTCACGCATTGCCTATTTCCCGCGGTCAGTCCATGCGTAAGTCCCACTGGATGGACGATTTTTCCAGCTTTTACGGGGCCAATATCTTCCTGGCAGAAACCTCTGCCACCAGCGGTGGCCTGGACTCCCTGTTGCAGCCCAAAGGGCCCATGAAAGAAGCCCAGGAAATGGCGGCGCGCGCTTACGGTGCCCGGGAAACCTACTTTGTCACCAACGGCACCTCCACCGCCAACAAAATTGTGGTGCAGGGACTGGTGCGCCCCGGCGATGT
Source organism: bacterium SCSIO 12696 (assembly GCA_024397955.1). Lineage (NCBI taxonomy): Bacteria > bacterium SCSIO 12696. The sequence goes on along the minus strand of CP073744.1, from coordinate 1,235,065 downwards.
GGTGCTGGTGGATCGGGATTGTCACAAGTCTCACCACTACGCCATGGTGATGATGGGCACTCAGGTGTCTTATCTGGATTCCTATCCGCTCAATGAGTACTCCATGTATGGCGCTGTGCCCCTGCGCACCATCAAAGAACGCCTGTTGCAGTACAAGCGTTCTGGTCGCCTCGATCAGGTAAAAATGCTGATTCTCACCAACTGTACCTTTGACGGTGTGGTGTACAACGTGCAGCGGGTGATGGAAGAGTGTTTGGCCATTAAGCCTGATTTGATTTTCCTGTGGGATGAAGCCTGGTTTGGCTTTGCCCGCTTTAACCCGTCTTATCGAGCTCGCACCGGCATGTACTCCGCGGATAAGCTGCGCAACAAATACCGTACTGAGGAGTATCGCAAACAGTACGAAGCGCAGCAGACAGAACTGGAAGCCTGCGACCCGGAAGACGACTCTGCCTGGCTGGATCGCCAGCTGTTGCCGGATCCCGACAAGGTTCGTATTCGGGTGTACTCCACTCAGTCCACACACAAAACCCTGACGTCACTGCGTCAAGGTTCCATGATCCATATTTACGATCAGGACTTCCGCCTGCGGGCCAAGTCGTCTTTCGACGAAGCCTATATGACACACACCTCTACCTCGCCCAACTATCAGATTCTGGCATCTTTGGATGCCGGTCGCCGCCAGGTGGAGCTGGAAGGTTACGAGCTGGTGCACCAGCAGGTGGAAACCGCCATGACTCTGCGTGAGCAGGTATACAGCAATCCGCTGTTGTCGCGTAACTTCAAGGTTCTGGTTAACCGGGACATGGTGCCTGAAGAGTACCGAGTATCTGGCGTAGAAAGTTACTACGAGAAGGAAACCGGCTGGAGCCGCATGGAAGACGCCTGGGAGAACGACGAATTTGTGATTGACCCCACTCGGGTAACGTTGATGATTGGTCGAACGGGTGTCGACGGCGATACCTTTAAAAACAAGTACTTGATGGATAAATACAATATCCAGATCAATAAAACCTCGCGCAATACTGTGCTGTTTATGACCAATATTGGTACTGAGCGCAGTTCGGTGACCCACTTGATCGAAGTGCTGGTAAAAATCGCCAAAGAAATCGAGCAAAACCAGGAAGAATTTTCCGGTGCGGAGCAGCGGGTGCACGAGAAAAAAGTAGAGGCACTCACCAGCAATCCGCCGCCGCTGCCCGATTTCAGCTATTTCCACCGTACCTTCCGCCCCCAGGGGGAGGACGGTACCCCAGATGGCCTAATTCGCACCCCATATTTCCTCAGTTATGATGAAGATAATTGCGAATATTTCCGTTACGATAACGGGGAAATCCAGCGGGAGATGGCCACTGGACGAGAATTGGTTTCTGCCGGTTTCGTCACCCCATATCCGCCTGGATTCCCGATCTTGGTACCGGGGCAAGTCGTCAGTGCAGAAATTATCGATTTCCTTCTCGCGCTGGATGTAACCGAAATTCACGGTTATCGTCCAGAGCTGGGATTGAAAGTATTTGCCCCAAAAATTGTTAACGGTTAGATAGTTAGGGGGCGAAGGCCCCGGTGAGGCAAAGCGATGAACCAGGGAAACCCAACCAATGTTTGGGCCCGCTCAAGGTGGCGTATTAACAGAGCCTTGAAACAAATACAAAATGAGAACAGTAGGAGTGGTAAAGTGAAAAAATTGCGTTCCCTTTCTGATATTTATCAGTACTTTCTGGACCTTCAAGAGCCGATTTACTTCGTTTCTGGCACACCCTTTAATGTGCTTGGTCTGGGTCAGCAAGTGCCGTCGCTGCGCTATATCAGCTACTTCGACTGCTTTGATGGCCACCACTACCGGGTGTTCTCTCCGAACAGCAATGACAACCCGGAATTCACTTGCATGGAAGATGTGGTGAACTACTTGCTGGAGAACAAAGAAGTAGAGGGCTTTGTGGATCGCACTGGCAACGGCTTGATGCTGACGGTGATGTTCGATGAAGAAACCGAGAAGCTGGCTAAAGCATTGGGCCTGAAAATTGCCCTGCCGCCCGCTGAGTTGCGTACCCACATCGACTCCAAGATTGTTACCACCAAGCTGGGTGAAGAGGCCAATGTGCCCAGTGTGCCCAACACCATGGGTACCGCCGACACCTATGAAGAGCTGAATGCTCTGTCCGAGAGTGCCGGTATTGGCACCGACTTGGTTGTGCAAACGCCCTACGGTGACTCTGGTCGTACCACCTTCTTTATCAAGAGTGAGGAAGACTGGGACAAGTACAGTGAAGACATCATTGGCGAGCAGCTGAAGGTGATGAAGCGTATCGACAACATCTCCGGTACGGTGGAAGGTGTTGCCACTCGCAACGGCACCTTGGTAGGTCCGATCATGATGGAAGTGGTGGGTCACAGCAAACTGACCCCCTACAAAGGCGGTTGGAGCGGTAACGAAAACGACCCCAATTTCTTTGAGCAAGAGCGCCGTGATGAAATTATCAGCATGGTGCAGCGCCTGGGTGATCGCCTCTATAAAGAAGGCTACCGCGGTACCTTCTGCATGGACTTCCTGATTGACACTGCCACGGGCGAAGCCTACCTGGGTGAGATCAACCCACGTATCTCCGGTGCTTCCCCAATGACCAACTTGGTGACCCAGAAGTACGGTGGTGTGCCCATGTTGTTCTTCCACCTGCTGGAATACCTGGATGTAGACTGGGAGCTGGATTTGAGCACGATTCAGTCCCGTTGGATGGACTACGGTTGCTGGAGTACTCTGGTGATCAAAAACACCGACGACAACGTTGAGATCATTACCCAGGCTCCTTCCAGTGGTATTTGGCGCTACGACGAAGGCGATATTACCTTCCTACGTCGCTCTTGGGACTGGAGTAATGTGTCCAGTTATAAGCAGGGTTTCTACCTGCGAGTGTTAGGTGCCGGTGAGTACGTATATAAAGGTGCTGACTTGGGTATTCTGCTGCTGCGCGGCCGTGCCCAGAATGACGATGGTAGCCTGACCAGCCGCGTTAAAGGTTGGATCGCCGCTATCCGCGATCAATACCAGACCACACCGCCGGCAGGGGACGCGCAAATTCCTGAGCCGAAGCAAAAAGGCTTGTTGTATAAAATCAACTAAGCCATAGAACACCAAAAACGCCCCGCCTTGCAGCGGGGCGTTTTTGTATCAGGATTGATTTTCATCTCCGAGCTTGGTTCTATCAAATAATTTATGGATCGTCTTAGAGTATTAAAAACAGGATTGTTTTCTATCGTGCTAATCGGAATCGCGTTCATAGCGATTCCTTTTCTAGGGTCGTTAAAACCCAGTCAAAAAGCTTATGCCGATCGACTCAGAGTTGATGTGTCACACCTTAATGAAGGGGAGGTTTGGATTTCTGAACTTCCAACTTTAGGTGAGTTTTCCAGCGGTTATGAATTCAAGCTGCTTTTTTTTAAGGGTGTGGGTGACGAACTTCAAGTATGGCGGGTACTTGTGAAGGATGGGATGGTCTTTATGCCAGATATACATTGGTGGCGCCCTGGATACCTGTGTAAAAATTTTGGAATATTTGCTAGTGAGCCAGAGGTCCTGACTTGCTTAGATAAGGAAGTTCCAGAGTGGTGGCAAAAGCATTGGAGATGGAATGTCAGTGGAAAAAATATCGAGCAAATGGTTGATGATATGGAGCCCGCTAGAGGTGGGGTCGAAGGAAAATATTTTGTATATGGAAAAGATTAGCCAGTAGTTAAGTGCTAGCTAAACCTGATCCTCTACATTCACCTTGGGCTCCGTTGGCGTCACCTGAATTTGCCCGTCCTGGAAGTGCAAAAACGATTGATTCATTTCCTGGTTCGGCCACAGCAGCGATACACTGCCTTTCAGCGGTTCGTAGCAAGCGGTGTAGATAGTCCCCCATCCCTTGGCGTCTTTGTTGCTGCGGTACAGCGGTGGTGCCAGAAACAGTTGTTTTAAATGCTCTAGAGATTGATGCTGGTCGTTTACCCGGCTTTGCAAAAACCGATCCCTTACCCGGCTGTCTGACAGAATTTCCAGGGCGGTTTCTGTGCCACTGTTGGGTTGGTGGTTGGTCGTCGTGGGCATTTGAGTAAATTCGGCCGCCTGGTCGGGGCCGATAAATACCGTGCGGTGATCGCCGTGGGCGTCCATCAGAACGATGTTGTAAGCCATGGCAACCGGTATCCGCTGCAATACTGCGCAGGCCTCTGCTACAGTCCGGCAAAACTCCAGGATATAACGCAATACCAGGGTAACGGCAAAGCCGTCGCCCACCTGCAGCTTGCCGCCAAAGCTCAATGAGGCGGTAAGGCCGTGCTCGTTGATACCATCCAATACTCCCCACAAGCAGTCGGTCATGGCGATAACGCGAGTGCCGTTCCAATTGCTATTCAGCAACATGGCGTCCCACAGTTTCAGCGGGAAGTCGTAATTGCGAACCAGTGCGCTGCCCTGAGGCCGTTGCCATACGGCCTGGGAACAACCGGCTACGAACGCCGGAGAGTTGTATAGGGAAAGGAACTGTGGGAGCAGGTGAGCGTCGTTGAGATGGGGGGTCAGGCGATGAATCATGTGCTCGTAGCTGGGGATCAACTCGGGCATATGAGTTGCCAGCTGTTCCCGGCAAACTTCCGCACTGGGACGCTCCCGGTTGTCAACGCCACTGGTGTACCAGTTGGCGTAAGCGGGCCAACGAGCTGCTACCTCAGCGGGCAGATTAACGCCGCCGGGATCGTCGGTAATGGCTGAAAAGATAAAGTCTTTATCAAAACCCATAGAGTTGCCTTTTCGATGCCTCTAACTGCATTGGGGGCCCCAATGCAGCCACCCAAAGGGTCATGTGCTGAGGCGACAAATGACTCTATCCAGATGATTGTGCTAATGCAATTCCGAGACATTATAGGCCTATAAGCAATGGCTATAAGTTGGTTTTTGTTCATCGGATATTCCCTGCGACACACCAATATAAAAATGTTGGCCCAGGTTTTGCTGTTCAGAGAAGGTCAGAGTGTAGATAAAACCTGCACTAAAAGCCCGAAACCAGCTTGGTGTTAAATCGCAGCGGTTGCCTGTAGCCGCTCGCTGATGGAGTAAAAAGATGAATACGACCCAATTGGTACCATTGCCAACTACTGGAAAAACGACTTCGACGCCCTCAGCTACTGTAAGCGGCGATGCCGTGGCCGCTAGTGATCAAAGCTCGTTTTCCGCCCATCTGAAACAGGTGGGCCAAGGCCATGACGGACAGCCCTTGAACCCAGAGCGTGGACTGCAAAGCCCCGAATATCAAGGTGCTGAGGGGCAGAGTGGGGCGATTAACCAGGAACTGCTACCTGATTTTGCGGCAGGGGATGGGGCCCGTCACGTCCTTGAAGGGTTGGTTTCTGGTTTAACGGATGTAGACAGTGCAACAGACAGGGGTTTGGGAGCCAATGATGTAGCGGCTTTGCAGCAGTTGAGCGAGCAATTGTCTTCCGGTGAAGAGGTTGTGCTTTCTGCTGCTAGCAACCTGCCTCAGGCTACGGCGTTATCTTCGGTGATCGGCGTGCAATCATTGGCTCCTTTGCCAGGCACAGTTTTGCCGCTCGGCGGCGAGAGTTTGCCGTCGCTTAATGCCAATGCGCTTGGCCAGGCTTCAATCGTATCGTCGCTGCCCTTGGCGGCTCAGCCAGTGAGTGGAGTCAACACTCCTCAAACCGCTGAGCTACAAACAGTATTGACTCAACAGTTACCGCCTGCGGTGAATGCGGATGGCAATCTGTTAGCTGCACGCCATGTTGAGGGGGCGGGTAATGTCGAGGGCTTGGTTGATAGTTTGCGAGCGTCTGCGCTGCCAGGTAGTTCTGATATTGGTGGCGCTACCAGCGCTGGCCAAAGTGGTTTGGCGACTTTTACGGTGTCGGCTTCTGGTGCCTCAGCGGCTTCTTTAACTGGGGACAGCAATACCGGCCGCCCGGTTGTTTCCATTAATACGCCGATCAACCAACCCGGTTGGGCTCAAGAGGTAGGCAGCCGCCTACAAATACTGGCTGAGCGTGGCAATCAGCGAGCAGAGATACGCCTTAATCCACCGGAGCTGGGTGCCGTTGAAGTGAAAGTAATGAACGAAGGTGATCGTACTAACGTCACCTTCTTCGCTCAGAATGCAGCTACTCGTGATGCCCTTGAGGCGGCATTGCCGAGGTTGCGGGAGATGTTTGGTGAAAATGGCCTCCAGCTTGCGGATGCCAATGTGTCCCAACAGCAAACCATGGCTGGTGAGCGAGAAGCTGACCAGCGCAATGGTGGTAGCGAATTTTCCACAACTGATACGGCACCAGAAGAAGTTGTGGGGCCAGCGGTTGTACGAGCGGTGAATGGTTTAGTGGATACCTATATTTGACGTTATCCCATTCATTTTTATTGATCCGGTACCCTATAACGTATCCGAGGTATTCTGCACCAGTAATACTGGAAATACCTCGCACCATATGATTTGCTATGCCCACAAAAATTTGAGGGTATAGATTATGTTGTTTCCACTGTTCAGGGCACTGTTGTTGTCACTGCCTATCGCCTTGCCGGTATCGGCAGGAGCACCGGCACCATCTGGCTCAACACCATCGGATAAACCTGCCCACGGCCCCTACAATATGGGTAACGTGGGTATTGTGCGTTATGAGGATGTGTTTCACCCGGTTGTTGGCCGTCGCGGCATGGTATCCAGCCAGAATGCCGAGGCCACTCAGGTTGGCCTGGATATTCTCAAGGCTGGTGGCAATGCCATCGATGCATCGGTCGCCGTTGGCTTTGCGCTGGCGGTGACTTTGCCCCGGGCGGGCAACCTGGGTGGCGGTGGCTTTATGGTGCTGCACTCCACCGACAAGGGTGAATCCGCGGCCCTGGATTATCGGGAAATGGCACCTACGGGCGTGACCGCCAAACACTTCCTCAATGCTGATGGCAGTAAAAGAGAGGACGCCGCAAAACTCTGGCATGCCATGGGTGTGCCGGGTACTGTGGCCGGTATGCACGCCGCTTTGGAGCGCTACGGTAGTGGCAAACTGAGCTGGAAGCAGCTGCTGGCCCCCGCCATTGAACTGGCGGAGAATGGCTTTCCGGTGAACTACGATCTGGCGCAACTGCTGTCGGTAAAAAAAGGCTGGCTGGTGGAAAATGACGCTACCGCCAAAGCCTATTTCAAAAAGGGCGGTGTGCCCTACGAGCCCGGTGAGATTCTGGTGCAAAAAGACCTGGCCTGGTCGCTCAAACAAATCGCCAAGCACGGCCCTGATGCTTTCTATAAAGGCGCCATCGCCAAGAAGATAGTTGCCGATATGGAACGCAACGGTGGCCATATCGATACGCAGGATCTGGCGGATTACCAAGCCAAATGGCGCAAACCAGTGACCGGCAGCTATCGCGGTTACGACATTGTCGCGATGCCGCCACCCAGCTCTGGCGGTGTCGCCATCGTTGAAGCGCTGAATATTATGGAGAACTTTCCACTGTCCGATTGGGGTATTTCCGCTCAATCCATTCACGTGATGGTCGAGGCCATGAAGCGCACCTTTGCCGACCGTGGCCTTCATATGGCGGACCCGGCGTTCCACGATGTGCCGGTGACCTGGCTGACGGATAAAGAGCGCGCCAATAAGCTCGCCAAAGGCATTGATATGGACAAGGCCACGCCGTCCTCTGAGCTCAAAGGCGACAAGCTGCCAACGGAAAGCCCAGATACCACCCACTATTCCATTGTCGATGCCCAGGGCAATGCGGTGTCCAACACTTATACCTTGGCCAACTCCTACGGCACTGGCCATACCATTGCCGGCACTGGGATTTTGATGAATAACCAGATATCTACGTTTTCTGTGCGTGCCGGTATCCCAGGTGCGGAAGGGTTTTCCGCCAGCCATGCCAACCGCCTGGAAACCCACAAACGCCCGGTGAGTTCACAATCACCCACTCTTGTTCTGAAAGACGGCAAACCTTTTATGATGGTGGGCAGCCCCGGCGGCAGCCGTATTATCAATTCGGTGATCCAGATGATCGTCAACGTGGTAGATCACGATATGAATATTGCCGAAGCCACCTATGAGCGCCGTGTTCACCACCAGTGGATTCCCGATAAGCTAGAGGTGGAACCCGGTTTTAACCGCGACACCATGCAGCTGCTGTTGGACAAAGGCCATAATGTTGAAATGACCCGCACTATGGGCAGCACCCAATCCATTATGGTGAAAGATGGTTACTTCCTGGGGGCCTCTGATTCCCGTCGTCCTAATGCTTTAACTCTGGGGCTCGATTGAGTCTCTGTATCAATGGCTAAACTGGTAATCAGGTCTCAGGACAACACCTGCTAGCCATGTACTATACCGCTGTCGAATTTCTGTCGGCAGCGGTTTTCTTCCCCGGCAAACCCACCGTCAAAACTTCGACAGTTCGCATTCTATAAGCCCCAACCTATTGAAATAAAAAATAAAAACGGGCTGGCATAACATTTGCTCTAAAGCAGAAATAAAACAGAAACGCTGAAAAATGCGTGAGCGCGATTGCAGCAACCACTGTGGATCGTGTCGTAGACAGCCTTACTCTTAGCAAAATAAATCCAAAAGGAGCTCTTTAAATGGCTGATGCAAACCCCGATTTGGATCTGGGTGGCGCCCCTCAGGGGGACCAGGAACAACAAAAAGGTGGCAATCTCAAACTGATCATCATTGTGGCTGTGGCTGCGCTGGCTTTGGGGGCCGGTGCTGCGTGGTTTATGGTGCCGAAACCGGAAGTATCGGAAGCGGGTGATGCAGCGGAAACAGAGCAAGTGGCAGATGCTGAAAGCACTGCTGGTGAATCTGCAGAACCTGCACCAGAGCCCATTTACTACGACTTGGGCCAAGATTTTGTCTCCAACCTGAAAGAAGGTGGGCTGATGCGAATGAAGGCATCGGTGATGTCCTACGATCAGGCGGTGATCGATAAAGTCACCTATAACAAAGCAGCCATTGTTCACGAAATTCTGTCTTTACTGCGAGCCCAAACCCAGGCCAATCTGAGTACCACCGACGGCCAGGAAGCACTGCGCACTGCGATTAAAGACAAGATTCAAAGCATTATTCGCCGCAGTGACGGTGACCCCGGTGTTGAGGAAGTTTATATCACCGACTTTATTTTGCAGTAACCGAACACGGGGGTATCAACTCCCAAAACCAGCCGGGGAAAAACATGAACGACCAAGTGGACGGCAATCCAGATGTACTCGCCCAGGAAGGCAACGAGGCAGATAAAAAGCCAAAGGATACGCCTGCGTCAACGGATGCCGAGCCTACCCAGCAGGCATCCGAAACCGCTGAAGATCAAGCACAGGCTTATCAACCAGAGGATGTTTCCAATTTATCCTCTGAACCGGCCAGTGCCGTTGGCGGTGATGTCAATTTAGACGCCATTCTTGATATTCCCGTTAAAGTCACCGTAGAAATTGGCCGTACCCAAGTGCCAGTGCGCGACCTGATGCAGTACAACCCTGGCTCTGTGGTGGAGCTGGAGCGCCTGGTGGGTGAACCTTTGGATGTGCTCATTAACGGCACTTTGGTTGCACGTGGCGAAATCGTCGTGGTCAACGATAAATTCGGTGTGCGGCTCACCGAGGTGGTTTCTTCCGCCAGCCGATTTAATTCGATGAAATAGCCATGTTCCATTGCAAAAGTGTGATGGCCAGGGCGGTGTTGTGGAGTGTCCTGCTGCTGGGCGCCTTTCCGGTATTTGCTCAGATCGTTGATTCCGGCGAGCTGCTTATAGAGCAAACGGATACTGGCCAACTGGTGAATAAAACCACTGCCGCCAAGCCAGAGCGCCCCCGAGTACCAAGCGCCGATACCACCCCCAATGGCAGCTATGTGCTGCAGTTGATACTTAGCTTGCTGGTTGTACTGGCGGCCTTTGCGATTCTTGCCTGGCTGGTAAAACGCTTTAATCGTTTGCCCGGGCGCGTGGGCAGTCATATGCAGGTGTTGTCGGCCATGAGTCTCGGTGCTCGTGACCGTGCCGTTCTGGTACAGGTAGGCACTACCCAAATGTTGTTGGGCGTGTCGCCAGGCCGGGTAGCGACGCTGCATGTGTTCGATGAGCCGGTGGTGGATGTGGAGGAGGGCGGTCAGTCCGGGGTTAATTTCGGGGCCATACTCAGTCAGCTGGGCAAAGGGAAGCAGTCGTGAACAGCATCACCTACCAGCGATTTATTCGGGGCTTGCTGGCGTTGGTTGTGTTGATGCTGCCACTGTTTGCCTCTGCTGACCAGGGCTTGGAACTGCTGACCATTAAGCCGGATGGCCAGGGGGGCGAAACCTACAGCACGCCCATTCAGATTTTGCTGATTATGACGGTACTCAGCCTGTTGCCCACAGCGCTGATTACCATGACCTCCTTTACCCGCATTATTGTGGTGTTGTCCATTTTGCGTCAGGCGCTGGGTACCACCACGACGCCTTCCAACCAAATACTGGTTGGCCTTGCGCTGTTTACCAGCATTTTTATTATGTCGCCGGTATTTGAACGGGCTTACGACGCAGGGCTCAAGCCCTACATGGAAGACCAAATGACCTTTACCGAAGCGGCACAAGCAGCCAGCGTGCCGTTGCGGGAATTTATGCTCAATCAAACCCGGGAAAGTGACCTTTCCATGTTTGCGGATATGGCCGGCTATGAAAATCTGCAAAAACCGGAAGACGCGCCTTTCAGTGTTCTGCTGCCAGCGTTTGTCACCAGCGAACTGAAAACCGCTTTTCAGATCGGCTTTATGATTTTTATTCCCTTCTTGATCATCGATCTGGTGGTAGCCAGCGTATTGATGTCCATGGGTATGATGATGTTGTCGCCGATCCTGATTTCCCTGCCGTTCAAGATTATGTTGTTTGTGCTGGTGGATGGCTGGTCGTTGATTATTGGCACCCTGGCGTCGAGCTTTTACATATAGCTGTATGAAGCGGAGAGGTAAATAAATGACTCCAGAATCAGTAATGGATATTGCCCGTAGCGCGCTTTACCTGACCGTAATGATTTCAGCGCCACTGTTGTTATCCGCACTGGGTATCGGCTTATTAATTGGTATCTTGCAGGCGGCCACTCAAATTCAGGAAATGACCCTGAGCTTTATTCCCAAACTGATTGCCCTGGCGGTAGCACTGGCACTTGCTGGCCCGTGGATGTTGGAGGCCTGGGTGTCTTTCACAGAAAACCTGTTTATGGATATCCCCGGGCTGATCGGGTGAGGTGACAGGGTTTTTTTATGGAACTCACCAGCGCCCAAATATTTACCTGGATCGGCGGCCTGTTCTGGCCATTTATTCGTTTGGGGGCCATGCTGCTGGCGAGTCCGGTGTTGGGTGCGCGCATGATTCCGGTGCGTATTCGAATTGTACTGGCGCTGGTGATGGCGTGGCTGATCGCGCCTTTGTTGCCTCCCGTGCCCGCGGTTGATCCACTTTCCCCTGCTGGAATTTTAATTACTGCGCAGCAAGTGCTCATCGGTGTTTCCATGGGCTTTGTGTTGCAAATGGTGTTCGGTGCCGTGGTCATGGCAGGGCAAAACATTGCCATGAGCATGGGGCTTGGCTTCGCGTCGGCGCTGGATCCGCAAAACGGCGTTCAGGTGCCTGTACTCAGTCAGTTTTATATGGTGATCACAACACTGGTGTTTTTGGCTCTGGACGGTCAGTTAGTGATTATCGAAACTCTGGTACAGAGTTTTTATTTACTGCCGGTAGGGAGTGCTGCCCTGTCCTCTGACTTTATCTGGCAGGTAGTGTCTTGGGGCAGCTTTATGTTTGTGGGCAGCGTGCTGATGGCGGTGCCAGTGATGGTATCGCTGCTGCTGGTAAACCTTGCGTTTGGTGTAATGACACGGGCATCACCGCAACTGAATATCTTTGCCGTGGGCTTTCCAGTGACCTTATTGGCTGGGTTTGTGCTGTTGTTATTCAGCCTTCCGGCGTTATTGCCGCAGCTGGTGAGTTTGTTTGCCGATGCGTTTGCCAATTTGCAGGATATGTTGGCGATGGAGGCTGCGCGTGGGCCGTAGAGCGTTTGTCATCCGCAACATTTTTCCTGTCATCCTGAGCGCAGCGAAGGATCCCGTGCTTGAGCAAATGAAGAGATCCTTCGCTGCGCTCAGGATGACAAACCCTAAAGGGGTTTGTCATGTCTGAACACGAGAGCGGTCAGGAAAAAACCGAACAGCCCACTCCCAAGCGCCTGCGAGAGGCGCGCAAGAAGGGGCAGGTGGCCCGCTCCCGTGAGCTCAATACCATGTTGTCATTGCTGGCCGGTGCCATTGGCATGCTGTTTCTTGGTGGCACCATGTTCAGCAAACTGGCGCTACTGGTCAGTGAAAGCCTGACGCTGCAGCCTAAACAGATTCGTGAACCGGCGATGATGGTGGCCACCTTTGCCGACAGTTTTATGACCGCTCTGTGGTTAATGACGCCGCTGATGGTGTTGCTAATTGCCGCTGCATTTGCCGGACCCCTGTTTGTCGGAGGCTTTGCCTTCAGTATGAAAGCAGTGGCGTTCAAACTGGAAAAGATAAACCCACTGAAAGGTTTGAAGCGGATGTTTTCTGTGAAAAGCCTGGTGGAGCTTATAAAGGCCGTCGCCAAATTTTTGGTGGTGGCGGGGGTCTCTACACTGTTGCTGTGGAGCATGTTGGATAACCTGTTGGCGCTGGGAGTGGAAGAGCTTAAAAACTCGCTGGCGCACGCCGCCAAACTCTGTGGCTGGGCATTTGTTGCCATCAGTGCCGCACTGATATTAATCGCCGCTATCGATGTGCCTTTCCAACTGTTTCAGCACAACAAACAGCTGAAAATGACCAAGCAGGAAGTCAAGGACGAACTCAAAGAAAGTGAAGGCCGTCCGGAAGTAAAAGGCCGTGTGCGGCAGTTGCAGCGGGAAATGTCGCAACGGCGCATGATGGAAGAAGTGCCCAAAGCCGATGTGGTTATTACCAACCCCACGCACTTTGCAGTGGCGTTGAAGTACGATGATGATGCCGGTGGTGCCCCGGTTGTGATTGCCAAGGGTTGTGATCATCTGGCTGCTCGCATTCGCCAGGTAGCGCAACAAAACAATATCACCCTGTTTTCCGCGCCGCCGTTGGCGCGGGCTCTGTATGCCACCACAGAACTCAATCAGGAAATTCCCGCCGACCTGTATCTGGCTGTGGCCCAGGTGTTGGCTTATGTCTATCAGCTCAACAATAACCTCGACGGTAATATTCCCGACAGACCCACTGACCTTCCGGTGCCTGATGGGGAATGGAACAGATAGTCGCTGCTGTTTAAAAGCGACTTGGCCCAGTAATTGCTAAAACCCACTGAAGAGCGCAAAAGCGCCAAAAAACTATCATTGGGCAGTGGGTAGCGAATGAAGGAGTTGTTGGGCAGTTTCGGCGGTGGACGCTTTAGTGTGCTGGGTCTTGGCACACCGGTGTTGCTGATGGTAATGCTGGCGATGATGGTGTTGCCTCTGCCTGCGCCGCTGCTGGATTTATTGTTTACCTTCAACATCGCACTTTCCCTGATTGTTCTGCTGGCGGCCATTTACACCAACCGGCCGTTGGAGTTCGCTGTTTTTCCCACTGTATTGCTGATCGCAACCTTGCTTCGCCTTGGGCTCAACGTCGCTTCTACCCGGGTAGTGCTGATTAACGGGCATACCGGCACCGATGCTGCTGGCAAGGTGATCGAAGCCTTTGGTGAATTCGTGATTGGCGGCAATTACGCGGTTGGTTTTGTGGTGTTCGCCATTTTGGTGATTATCAACTTTGTCGTAGTGACCAAAGGTGCGGGGCGTATTTCTGAGGTGAATGCCCGCTTTACCCTGGATGCCATGCCCGGTAAACAAATGGCCATCGATGCCGACCTCAATGCCGGCATTATCAGTTCTGACGAGGCGCGTTTGCGCCGGGAAGAAGTGTCCCAAGAGGCCGATTTTTACGGTGCTATGGACGGTGCCAGCAAGTTTGTGCGCGGTGATGCGGTAGCGGGCATTCTGATTCTATTGATTAACATTGTCGGTGGCCTGGCGGTGGGCGTCGCTCAGCATAACCTCAGTTTTGAACAGGCTGGGCACAACTACGTACTGCTGACCATCGGTGACGGCCTGGTGGCACAAATTCCTTCACTGCTGCTGTCTACGGCCGCGGCCATTATCGTTACCCGGGTTTCGTCCAGCCAGGACATGGGCCAGCAGATGATGAGTCAGCTGTTTGGCAACCCCAAAGCGTTAGCGGTGAGTGCTGGTGTGGTGTTGATATTGGGCATGGTGCCGGGTATGCCGAATCTGGTGTTCCTCACTATCGGTGCCGCATTGGGCGGGCTGTCTTACTGGTTGAGCAAGCGCAAAAAAGTGGAGCTGGTGGATGACAGCCAACAGCCCAGGCCGGAAGAAGCCGCGCCAGAAGTGCGCGAGCTCAGTTGGGATGATGTACAACCGGTGGATATGATCGGTCTGGAAGTGGGCTATCGATTGATTGCGCTGGTAGATAAAGCCCAGGGCGGTGAATTGCTGTCTCGCATCAAAGGGGTACGGAAAAAATTATCTCAGGAGCTGGGCTTCCTGGTGCAGGCGGTGCACATTCGTGACAACCTGGATCTCAGCCCCAATGCCTATCGCATTACTTTGCAGGATGTGCCGGTAGGGGAGGCAGAGATACACCCAGGCAAAGAACTGGCCATCAACCCCGGCCAGGTATTTGGTGAGCTTCAGGGTATCCCTGGGGAAGACCCGGCATTTGGTCTTGAGGCGGTTTGGATAGACCCGTCACAACGGGACGAGGCTCAAACCATGGGCTACACCGTGGTGGATTGCAGCACCGTTGTTGCCACTCACCTGAGTCAACTTCTCAAAGACAACGCCTGTGACTTGCTGGGCCATGACGAAGTCCAGCAGCTGCTGGATGTACTGGCCAAAAGTTCTCCGAAACTGGTCGAAAATCTGGTGCCAAAAACCCTGTCGCTTGGGGTGGTGTTGAAGGTGATGCAGAACCTACTGTCTGAAGGCATTCCTATTCGCGACGTTCGTTCCATCGCCGAAGCTTTGGCGGAACACGCACCCAAGAGTCAGGAAGCTGACGCTCTTACCACCGCGGTACGTGTGGCGCTGGGCCGCACTATCTTCCAGGGTGTTGCCGGAATGGAGCATGAGCTGCAGGTAATGACATTCGACCCAGAGCTGGAACAGATGTTGCTTAACAGCTTGCAGGGTGGCGGTGCTGCGGGCGGTATTGAACCGGGCCTGGCGGAATCAATGATGCGGCAGATTAACGCCAATTCCCGTCGCCAGGAAGCATCTGGTCAAGAGCCGGTGTTACTGGTGTCGTCACCACTGAGGCTGTGGTTGTCGCGTCTGCTGCGAGGTAATAACCCCAGCCTTCATGTTTTGGCTTACGATGAAATTCCCGCCAATAAACGGGTAAAAGTGACGGCGTCAGTAGGGCGTGAGTCCATGGCATTGGCCGGGTAAGGTTAATAAAAAATAGACGGTGAGATCGTTATGCGTGTTTTAAAAATAGCGATATTTTTGCGAGAGCAAGGCGGCAGCGCACGGAGGCCCGCAGTGTATAAAACATACATGAGGAGGCGAGTACGCTGCCAACACAGCTCTCGCGCAAATAGTGTATTTTTAGGGGTGCTCACATGAAAATTCAGCGCTTTATTGCTAAGGACAGTCGCCAAGCGATGCGTGAGGTGCGCGAAGCCATGGGTGGGGACGCGGTTATTTTGTCCAGCCAGCGAGTAGCTGCGGGCATCGAGGTGGTGGCTGCGGCGGACTACGACGAAAAGCTGCTTCAAGCACGAATTCAGGATGGCTCTCTGAGCGATGTGTTGCCGTCCGCGACCAAAACCCAACAGGCGCCCGGGGCTCGGGATGGCGACAGCTTTAATGAAATGCGCCGCGAACTGACCCAATTACGAGATCTGGTGGAAAACGGCTTGGCCAAACAAAAGGTTGCTCCTCAGCAGCCGGCTGAGAAATCCACCCCGGCGCCACCAGCTCCCGCTGTGGCTGCCCGTGCCGAGGTGGCTGATAAAAACGTCAGTACAAAAGCCAGTACAAGCGTCAGTAATGGTGTTGCCAATGGTGGCTTGCGTACGTTGCTGCTGCAGCGCCTGATGAACTTGGGCTTGGGCAGGGAGCTGAGTATGCAATTGGCCGATGCGGTGCCTTTGGTTGGCGACTTGGCAGATTGCTGGAATACGGCCATGAAACGCCTCAGTGCTCAGCTGCAAGAAGGTGGCAACCAAATTCTCAGCAACGGTGGCTGTGCCGCTTTGGTGGGGCCTACCGGTGTTGGCAAAACCACATCGGTGGCAAAGCTGGCGGCTCGCTTCGCTATGCGCCACGGGCGCCAGCAGGTTGCCTTGATTACCACAGACTGTTACCGCATTGGCGGCCAGGAACAGATCTACACCTTTGGGCGCATTCTCGGGGTGCCGGTGCGTTTGGCCACCAATCGGGATGAGTTGACTAAAGCCATCGGCGAATTTGCCGACCGCCGCCTGGTGCTGATTGACACCGCAGGTATGAGCCAGCGGGATATGGAATTGATGAAACAGTTCGATACCTTGCAGGGCGCAGCGCCAGATATGCAGATTTACCTGACGCTATCGGCCACCTCACAACTGCCTATTCTGGACGAGGTGGTGCGCAAATTTGGGGTTTCCAATCTGGCGGGGGCGATTGTTACCAAAGTGGATGAAAGCGCCAGCCTGGGGCCGGTGTTGTCCACCTTGATACGCCAGCGCTTGCCGGTGGCCTACCTGGGTAACGGCCAGCGGGTTCCCGAAGATATCCAGCTTGCCCGAGCTGCCGGAATGGTTAAAGATGCACAACAGATGATGGAAGCCTATGGACTGGATGCTGCGGAATGGCAACAGCCATTCAATCAAGGGTTTAACGATGTAATGGGAGGCCAGGCGGTTAATGCTGGAGTCGCTTGATAACAACGATCAGGCCAGTGGTCTGAGGTCCATGTCTCGCCAGGGGCCGGTAAAAGTGATTGCGGTCACCGGAGCCAAAGGGGGCGTGGGTAAAACCAATGTGTCCGTCAACCTGGCCACTTGTTTTGCCGAGCTGGGCAACAACGTCATGTTGATGGATGCGGATCTGGGCTTGGCGAATGTGGATGTGTTGCTTGGTTTGCACGCCAATTACGATCTGCGCCACGTGATTTCCGGTGAGCGCTCTTTAGAAGAAATTATTATCGACGGCCCCAAAGGCATCAAAATTGTACCGGCGTCTTCCGGTGTCAGTCGTATGGCGGAGCTCACCAACGCAGAGCACGTGGGTTTGATTCGCGCCTTCAGTGAACTGACCTTGCCAGTGGATATCCTGGTGGTGGATACCGCTGCCGGCATCAGCGACAGCGTAGTCAGTTTCAGCAAAGCAGCCCAAGAAGTGCTGGTGGTGGTGTGCGATGAACCCACGTCCATTACCGATGCTTACGCACTGATTAAAGTACTCAGCCGGGATCATGGGGTGGAGCGCTTTCACATTCTCGCCAATATGGTCAAAGACAAGGTTCAGGGTGAGCAACTGTTTTTCAAAATCAGCCGGGTGGCAGAACGGTTTCTGGATGTTAGCCTGCTTTACTTGGGTGCAGTGCCCTTCGATGAGCAATTGCGCAAATCCGTACAGCGCCAGGTAGCGGTAGTGGAATCCGCGCCGCGCAGCAAAGTCAGCCGCGCCTTCCAGCGCATTGCCGAGCAGGTGAATAACTGGCCGATGCCCGACGTGGCCAGTGGCAAACTGGAGTTTTTTGTAGAGCGCTTGCTCTATGCCAATGACTACGGCCAGGCAAATTCGTTGCCTGAGGACGGCCAATGACCGGTGCCGCAGCCTATGCCGATCATTGCAAACAACAGCAAGAACAGCTGTTGCAGCAACATCTGCCCCTGGTGCGCCGCATTGCCCATCACCTGATGGCGCGCATGCCCGCAGAGGTGGATGTGAATGACCTGATCCAGGTTGGCATGATTGGGTTGCTGGAAGCGGCGAAGAACTACACCGCTTCCCAGGGTGCCAGCTTTCAAACCTACGCCAGTATTCGTATTCGCGGTTCCATGCTGGATGAGCTGCGCCGTTCTGACTGGACGCCGCGCTCAGTGCAACGCAAAGCCCGCCAGGTGGCCACGGCGATCCGCGAGGTGGAAGGTCAGCAGGGCCGCAGTGCCAGCGACACCGAAGTCGCCCATCAGCTGGGGGTGACTATCGACGAATACCACAACATGCTGCGCGATACTGCCGTCTGCCGCATTACCGGCTTTGACGACCAGCCACTGGGGCAGGACGTGGCGGTAGACGACAGTTCGTCACCGCTGCAACAGCTGCAACAAACCGGTTTTAAAGAATCTCTGGCAGAGGCCATCAAGCAATTGCCAGAACGGGAACAATTGGTGATGTCGCTTTACTACGACGAAGAACTGAATTTGAGAGAAATCGGCGAGGTACTGGGTGTCAGTGAATCCCGGGTATGCCAAATCCACAGCCAGGCGCTATCCCGTCTGCGCTCCCGCATGGGGGAGTGGACACAGCAATAGCGGCGCAATCAATCCGGAGGCTCCATGATCGACCGCATTTCCATACCTACCTCACCGAGCATTCGCCCTTCAAAACCTGTGATTAAAGACGGTGACTCTCGTCATCGCGAACCCCCACCAAAACGCAAAGCGCCTAAACCTCCCAGCGATGAAAATCGCGGTGACAATCGGCCGCACATTGATGAATATGTGTGACGTTTAATAATGCTTTTCAAACAAACAGTAATGTTTTGGTAATACAGCTAAGATAACTTTAATCTTTATAGGTTTAATGGCTGCTTAATAGTTGATGCAATACACATTCGTTTCTATTGAATGGTCATGAATAACCACATCATCAATTTAAAATCCACTTTAATATTTGGGTTGGCACTACATACTTCAGGTTTATTTCGTGCGGAAAAAAGCCTGGTTCTCGACAGTATTGCTATGCATGATAAAATTTCCAGAAAAGATAACTGCTGGCCTTGAATGGAGATGATTGAGCAGCTATTCTGTGAATTCAACTCTTAAAATGGACACATGGACGCTTGCTATGGTTGGCATAAAATTCTTTTTTCAAAAATCTTTAAGTGTTCTGCTGGCATTCAAGTTCTTTCATAGGTCAGTAAGCTGCCTAAAAAAATATCTACTTCTCGTTTCTCAATAAATCAATTTGGACGTTTAGGTTTCATGCCATATAGGCAGAAATAGAAAGGACTCAGTAATGTATAAAAAATATCTTAGAAAATTCACAAACGGTTCATTCTATAAGTTGTTGATGCTTATGGTTTTTATACAGCTCTCTGTAGTAGTGTCCGCTACGCAGGGGACGACACCCGGTGAGTTGATCTACGAAGCTCGTACTAAAAACGCGAATGGAACCGCTTGGGTATTTGTTGACCCTTATTCCTCTCATGACTCTGCATATGCTGCTACACCAGAGAGCTACGTGCACAAAAATAAGCTAAACGAATTTGAATATATAGGGCTTGGCTCATGTAGTGGAAGGCTCTGTGGGTGCAATTATGTTAGGCGCGTCATATATCCGACAAGCAATGTTTCAGAGATCACTTTCCTCCAAGTGACTACATTCGTTTAACCAGCATATGCTCATCAGGCTTTTATACCTATAACAGTGGCTATCCAGGTCAATGCATTGGGACTCCTCAAAACCGAGTGGCATCCAACTCTGAATCTGCCCACCAAGATTACTTATTTGGATTACGAATTGATTTATTCCTACGACTCAGACGGAAATCTACTTCGTAGGCAACGCAATGATATTGCACCTTGATTTAAGGGATTTACTGAAAGAATAAAATAGGGGGCAGTAGAGTGCCTTTATTGAAGACACCTAAATATGATCTGGCCTCCCATACAAAAAAATCTTTGTTTCTATCCATCTTGTAAAAGGAGTAGGTCGTGATAGTTTCAGCATTATCGATAACTGGGAAAACAAAAAAGTATTTTTGGATCCTTTTTCCTTTTTTGCTGCTTTTTTCAAAATTTTCAGTCGCCACTTCTACCATAGATCATGGCTTCTTTGATTCAAGTGAGTCTGCCAATAGTGCTTGTCAAAGTTTGTTTGGGCAAAGATGCGATCACTTTTGGAAAGGGAGAGACCCAAATAATGGAAGAAGATTCTATGAAGGTTTTAGAATATTTTCAGGTTGTGAGCTAGTTCCAGGCGGAGTAGCAGATAACCCAAACCAGCCGGATACTTGCTCAACGGTACATATATTCGGTTATATAAATGGCTGCCCATTAGGGGGACAGCCGGATCCTTTAGCTGGTTATGCATGTACATCTTCTGATGGCAAACAAAATGGCCCATCGTCATGCCCATCGTCAGATATTGGAAATCCTATAAATCTGGTTACTGGAAACAAGCACCAACGTGTTGTGGACTATGTATCATCTGGCATTAATCCACTTAGAGTAGTTAGGTACTATAACTCTAATACGGGTAGATGGCGATTTTTCCCAGAAGCTGTGGCCTCCAGGCGCCATGTAGAAGTCATGGTGACCAGAGCTGATGGCAAGCAACTGATATTTACCCGAAATGGCTCTACTTGGTTTCCTGATCCTGATGTTCAAGGTTCTGTAAAGAGGGCTTTTGCAGATGGTAGTATTTCTGGCTGGAAATACCTTATCGATGGAAAAACCACAGAAGAATACAATAGGTCTGGGCAGCTGGTTGCTGTACATAATGTCAATGGAAATAGCCAAACGTATACCTATTCAACGTCAACTATTTCAGTAAGTAATGGTATCGATCAGCTAGTCTTTGATGTTGATAATTCCGGAAGAATCATTGGATTTACTGCAGGGCAGGGAGAACATTACAGTTACACTTATGATTCCGTTGGAAGGTTAGTTTCCATTGTATATCCCAATAGTGCGGTTGCTCGAACTTATCACTATGAGAATGCCAGTTATCCAAATGCCTTGACCGGCATTACGGATGAAAATGGTGCTCGTTTTGCCACTTGGGCATATGATTCTGAAGGGCGAGCTATTAGTTCAGAACATCACGGCAGTACCGAAAAAGTTACCCTAGACTATACGCACATAGATGACTCAGTTGACCCAAGAGTGACGGCCACCAACGCTCTGGGCAAACAAACAACTTATCACTTCACCACTATTCATGGTGTACGCAAAGTCACTCAAGTTGAAGGCCATCAATCCGTTCACTGTGCAGCAGCAAACAAAACTTACACTTACGATACTAATGGTTTTCTCGCCAGTAAGACGGATTGGCTTGGCAATTTGATCAGCTACACCCGTGATACCAAAGGGCAAGAGCTATCTCGCACCGAAGCAGCAGGCACGCCTGATGAGCGAGTGTTTACGACCGAGTGGCATCCAACCTTGAACTTGCCCACCAAAATCACCTCTTCGGACTACGAACTGATTTACTCCTACGACTCAGGCGGGAACCTACTTAGCACACAACGCAATGATTTAACACCTTGATTTATTCATGGAATATAGAATTCTTATTGATAATGCCGGCGAGCATGCATGATGAAAAAAATTGAAAATCACTTTGGGATATTTGCGGCTTTACTTAAAATCACTACTCTTTGCTTTTATTCTTTGTCATTAAATTCTTACAGCAGTGAGTATGTGTGGGGCTTATCGTGCCAGTGGTGCTATGGGGCTCCTTCATGGGGCTATTCATCTGCTGAAACTGCATGTGCTAGCGCAGGTGCCCATGCTCAATATTGGGGGCATGGCTCTGTTGTAATGTTCAACGATAAGGACGGGCATTGCTATAGTGATTTAGGTTTTTCTTATGCGGGGATTCGCCGTCATGGTACAAATTGTCCCCCCGGAAACATTTACGATCCTAGTGATGGTTCGTGTAATGTACGCCCCAAAAATCATGGAGAGCAATGCGCCTCAACTCCGAACCCTATATCTATAGCCGTTGGCAATAAGTTTTATACATTGACTGATTACCATGGCTCTGGGAGTTTTCCTATTATTATCTCTCGATTTTATAACAATTTTTCTGGGGAATGGTCTTGGAGCTATTTACAGAATATTGAAGTGAGTTCTGAATCGCCTAGAACTGCTACTGTGTTTCGACCAGATGGTAAAGCGTACAAATATAGAGAAGAGGTAAATACATGGACAGGTGATCCAGATGTAACTGCAAAACTAACTTCTCAAGGACAAGATTTTATATTCACTTCTATAGATGGGACATCAGAGCAATATGACCCCACCGGAAGATTATTTTCAATAACAAACAGAAAAGGTTTAGTGCAAACCCTTTCGTATCAAAATAACCAAATAACTATTTCTGGAGGAAGCGAAGATGTCACATTATCCCTGGATAGTAATGCTCAGATAGTATCTATTGCCAGAGATGGTGAAGGGATATACCGCTATAGCTACAGAGGCGTAGGATTGTTGGAGTATGTTTCTTTACCCGACGATACACCTAGCCAATCTGGTGCTAACCCATTTGGGGAAGATAACCCATATCATACTGTTCACTACGAGAATGTGGCATTCCCAAAATATGTAACTGGAATCACGGATGAAAAAGGAAATCGGATTTCAACTGTTGAATATGATGCTGCTGGTCGAGCTATATCTAGTGAAAAGTTTAATGGAGCTGAGAAAGTTACTTTAGATTACACTCATATAGATTCTCTAAATCCATACGTCACTGTCACCAACGCTCTTAGCAAGCAAACTACCTACCACTTCACCACCATTCATGGCGTCCGCAAAGTCACCCAAGTGGAAGGTCATCAATCTACTAACTGCGCCGCCGCCAACAAAGCCTATACCTACGATGCGAACGGCTTCCTGACGGGTAAAACTGATTGGCTTGGCAATTTGATCAACTACACTCGTGATACCAAAGGGCAAGAGCTAACCCGCACAGAAGCCGCGGGTACACCTGATGAGCGAGTGTTTACGACCGAGTGGCATCCGACCTTGAACCTGCCCACCAAAATCACTTCTTCGAACTACGAACTGATTTACTCCTACGACTCAGGCGGGAACCTACTTAGCACACAACGCAATGATTTGACACCTTGATTTATCCATGGGGCATTGAATGATTTTTAAGAAAAGTAATGAGAATAGCAGGATGAAAAATTCTGAGAAACGACTGAGTATCGTGATGTCTGCAGCCCTTGTAAAATGGCGGAATTCTCATAATTCGTTTTCTCTGCTGCGTTTTACCTCTGAGAAAAAAATACGCCTACTTATTAGCAATATTTTGATATTAGTGCTTCTCTCCTCTTTCTTTATTAATAACGCTAGCGCTGGAAGCTGGCGAAAAAGCAAATGGCAGTATGAGTCGTACACTGGATCATGGCGAGGGCATTACAACGCATGCAAGTCGAGGGGAAAAATCTGCAGGGCGTATTTCACTGGAAAAACAAATAGTAACGAAATGAGAGAGTTTAAGGTCGAATCTTGGAGTGGTGGCAGTGGAGAATCACCTTGTACTAGCGATGACAGCAGCCGAAATATATACGATTGTCAAAACAAGAATTCAGGTACTCCGAAACAATGTTCTGGAAATCCAATTAATACGTTAACTGGTTACAAATACCAACTAATGGATAGCGAGGTAAAACTCAATAATAACTACATCTGGCCTATTTATTATCACTGGAATACAGAATTTACTACCTTAAGGACTGTAGCAGATAGAAAAATAGTCGTATTCAACTCTTTTGAGAATGGCCCGCTAGAAGGTGTAATTCACAGAGAAGATGGTAGTGAAATTGGTTTCTTGGGGTCTTTGACTGAGGGTTGGACTGTAGATCCCGATGTGAATTTTGAACTTACGTCTGATGCATCCACAGGCAGTATCATGTGGGAGTTAAAAACTATTGAGGGAAAATCTGAGTTTTATAATTCGAATGGAAATCTGATTTCGGTATATTATAAAAATGGCCAAGAAATTTTGTCTTTTCATTATGATTTGAGCGTGCCTAATGGCGGCGATAACGATCCAAGCACACTAGACAAAGTTGAAGATAATCGCGGTAATTACTTGTATTTCTCATATTCAGCTAGCTCGCTTCTAGACAGTATTTCTAACTCAGATGGGCTTTTTTCCAGCTATATATACGACTCTAGTAACCGCTTAATAGCTACGACCTATGCTAGTAATGGAGGTACTCGTATTTATCATTATGAAGATACAAATTTTCCTAATGCTTTGACTGGTATCACAGATGAAAAAGGGATTCGTTTTGCCACTTGGGCATATGACGCTGAAGGCCGTGCCATTAGCTCAGAGCACCACGGAAGTGCCGAGAAAGTTACGTTAGACTATACCCATATTGACGATTCTGTTGATCCAAAAGTGACGGCTACTAACGCCTTAGGCAAACAAACTACCTACCGCTTTACCACCATTTATGGCGCTCGCAAAGTCACACAGGTAGAAGGCCATCAAGCCACAAACTGTGCAGCCGCCAATAAATCCTACACCTACGATGCCAACGGCTTCCTTGCCAGCAAAACCGACTGGCTGGGCAATTTGACTAACTACATTCGTAATGCCAAAGGCCAAGAGCTAACTCGCACCGAAGCAGTGGGCACGCCTGATGAGCGTTTGTTTACCACCGAGTGGCATCCGACCTTGAACCTGCCCACCAAAATCACTTCTTCGGACTACGAACTCATTTATTTCTACGACTCAAATGGGAACCTACTCAGCACGCAACGCAATGATTTAACGCCTTGATTCATTCATGGAGCATGGAATGACTTTTAAGAATACCAATGAGGACAGCAGGATGAACAACGTAAAAAAACAACTGGGCATAGCTGTTACCGCAGGCATGTTGGCACTTGGGATGTCAGGCATTAGCCATGCCAGCCAGATTTGGAATTATACTTACAACAGCAATGGTCAAATGCTAACAGCGGATGGACCTCGCACTGATGTTAACGATATCACCACTTATACATACGATGCCTCTGGCAATCGGAATACGGTAACCAATGCCCTTGGGCATCTTACTCAATATCTGGACTACAACGGTCGTGGGCAGCCGGGGCGCATTATTGACCCCAATGGCGTCGAAACGGTTCTGACTTATCATGTCCGTGGCTGGCTGCTGACCAGTACCATCAAAGACACCGGTGGCAATGCCGCCAATGATGCTGTTACCACCTTTGGTTACGACAACGTGGGGCAAGTTGCCAGCATCACTCTGGCAAATGGTGCAACCCTGAACTACGAATACGATGGTGCTCGCCGCTTGACTGCCGTTAGCAACAGCTCCGGCGAACGGATTGAGTTCACTGTCGATCTGGCGGGTAACGTCACTCAGGAAGTTATCAAAGACAACGGTGGCAGCATTGTTAAAACCATGGCTCAAACCTACGACGAGTTGAGCCGGATGCTCACCTCTGTGGGTGCCAACAACCAAACTACCAGCTACGGTTATGACGTTAACGGAAATACCACTTCCGTCACCGATGGCAATAATAACCAGACCACTCAAACCTTCGATGCCCTGGATCGTCTCAAAGACGAACTCCGCCCCCTAAATCAGGACATCAGCTATACCTACGATGCTCAGGGTAATATCAAAACGGTCACAGACCCCAAAGGCCTGGTAACCACCTACAACTACAACGGCTTTGGCAACCTAACCAGCATGGTGAGCCCGGATACTGGCACCACTACTTATACATACGATGATGCCAATAACCGCCTGACACAGACCAATGCCAATGGTGTCACCGCCACTTTTACTTACGATGCCCTGAATCGCCCTCTATCTACCAGCTACCCAGACAGTTCACTTAATATCACCTATGGTTACGATGCTGGGGCTAACGGCAAAGGCCGCCTTACCAGTGTTACCGATGCATCAGGCTCCCGCACATTCACTTACGACCACTTTGGCAACCTCACTGGCATTAGCGCCACTGGCAATGTTACCTACACACTGAGTTATGGCTACAACACCGCCCAACAACTGGTGCAGGTAACTTACCCCAGTGGCCGCACCGTTGATTACACTTACAATAGTGAAGGGGAAATTAGCGGAGCCAGCACCACACTGAATGGCACAACCACATCATTGGCCAATAACATGGCCTACCTGCCGTTTGGCCCCATACAGCAGTTTAATTACGGTAACGGTATCCAACTGAGCCGCAGCTTCGATCTGGACTATCGCCTAACGAACCAGGATCACGGCACTGTCAAAAGCAATAGCTACAGTTACGATAACGTCGATAACATCACCGCCATTGATGACACCCTCGACGGCTCCCGGGATCAGTCACTGACTTACGATGCCCTGAACCGCCTGACCAACGCCACCGGCGTCTACGGCACCATTGACTACACCTACGACGAAACGGGCAACCGTCAAACCATCACCGATAACACGGGCACAGACAGCTACACCTACGACGCCAACAGCCACAGACTGCTAAGCACCAACAACTGGACATACCAGTACGACAACAACGGCAACCAGATCAGCAAGCTCGACAGCAATGGCGATGGCCTGATTTATGGCTACGACGACCGCAACCGACTGTTTACCGTTAGCCAGCGCAATACTTCAGCCAGCCCACAAGACACGCTGCTGGCCACCTACGCTTATAACGCCCGTGGTGAACGAGTGCGCAAGAGTACCGCCAGTGGGAATACTCACTACTTGTACGCGGGCAATGGTGAATTGCTGGCTGAGTTGGACGATACCGGCCAGGCTATTCGTGAGTACATCTATCTATCTGGGCAGCCTTTGGCAGTTGCCGCTTACGCACCGTCTACACCAGCTTCTATCTACTTTATCCACAATGACCATCTGGGTACGCCGCAGGTGATTACAGATGGCAGCCAACAAGTTGTATGGTCAACGGATAGAAAGCCGTTTGGTGAAGCCACAATCATCACCAATACGATTGCCAATAACCTGAGATTCCCTGGGCAATACTTTGATGAAGAGTCGGGGCTGCACTATAACTACTTTAGGGATTATGACCCTGCTACTGGGCGGTATATACAGTCTGACCCAATTGGCCTAGCTGGTGGAATCAACACTTATGGGTATGTTGAAGGAAATCCAGTTAACTATGTAGACCCTGAAGGCCTCGCAGCCCAATATGTAGGTCGTGCGACTTATGTTGCAACGGGGTACGCATTACGTACAACAGGTGGCCGCGTATTTATGCGGTGGTTGGGCGATGTAATCTGGGATGCTTTTGGAAATGATGATGATTGGGTTAGCCCTGTGGATGATGTTGGCCCAGACGCAATGGATACGCAGGCATGCGATAACAATGGTGGTGATGAGGATGACTTTTGTTATAGCAGGTGGGTTATTGAGAGTGGTAATTGTGGCCAATGGTCAAACTTAGGCGGGAGAGTAGTTGCTGCTTGTCTCTCAAGAGCAGCACATCGTAGAAATCTATGTAAAGCTAATGGCGGAAGAAGAAATCCAGCAGAGCCGCCAGAATATAACCCATTTAAAGACTATCCGCGTTAGAGCAAGAAAAATGAGTATTGAAGTAAGAAAAATATACGACGACTCTGGCAATCTAATTGGCGAGGCTGAATTTGTAGACGGTAAGCCACATGGCTCCTGCAAGCTTTGGAATTCAAATGGATTATTGATTCAGGAGTCTTCATTTAAGGATGGAGACTACCATGGTTCCTACAAGACTTGGTGGGAAAATGGGAAATTAAAAGAACTAGGAAGTTACTGCGATGGTGAAAGAGTGGGCATTTACATTTGTTATAAAGAAGACGGGAGTGTTTGGTCTGAGCACAACTACGATTAGTAAATACGAGCAAACTCTGCCGACATGTTGCCGACATCAGTCCTACTTTGTTATACCTAGTACACCAAAATGAGCAACGAGCGGCGTCTTTTAGGTTAATAAAAATAGTGGGTTACAATCAGTTGATTAACTTTTAACCAATTGGCCATAGGTTCGAATCCTATACGACCCACGATATTTTAAAGGGTTTACAGGTTAGTACTTGCAAACCCTTTTTCTTTTTGCCGACAGGTCTCTATAGCACTGGGTGTCTCAAACATTGGCCACGCCAGCCAGACCTGGAGCTACACCTACAACAGCAGTAACCAAATGCTAACAGCGGATGGGCCTCGCACCGATGTTAACGACGTTACCACCTATACATACGATGCTTCTGACAACAGAGATACGGTAACCAATAATGCCCTTGGGCACCTTACTCAATATCTGGACTACAATGGTCGTGGGCAGCCGAGGCGCGTTATTGATCCCAACGGCGTCGAAACAGTTCTTACTTATCATGTAAGAGGATGGCTGCTGACCAGTACCATCAGATAACACTCAAGGCAGTGCGGTAGAGAGGCAAAAAGATTATCAACGAATGAAAGACCGTTGTGATAAAAAACCGAAGAAAACTGGAGATCGATGCTCTGATCTACCAAAAGAGATAGATCACTTTGAAAACTGTGCAGCGTGGTATTCATGATGGGATGCCAAATGGCAGCCAGGAAGACATGCAATTAAGATTCAAAATTTCAAGAATCGTGCTGAAAAATTAAAAGATCAATATAAAAAAGAGTGCTATCAGGACTATTTAATGTGCTCAGTAGAAGAGGTTGAGGTGAAACGCCATGCTCAATTCTAAAGAAGAGTTGAAGGAGTTATTTTCTCGATATGAAGAGGAATATACAGACTATGATGGGATTCTGATCAAATCTGTCAACCAGCCAGGCCTGGGAGATGACACACTTTTACATCTTGCGGTACGCCATGAAGAGTTTAGAGATATAGAACTTTTGTTGAGCGCAGGTGCAGATGTTAATGTCAAGGGGGATGTGGGCTTGACGCCCTTGCACTGTGCTGCTCTCAGAGGAGATGTTAGGATAACTCAGCTCTTAATTAAATTTGGCGCAAAAAAGAATATACCCGATGATTTTGGTGATTTTCCCATAGACTGGGCCGAAAGAAATGGGCAAACACAATTAGTTGATTTTTTAAAAATTAAGTAGGCTATAGTTTCTATAGCAGGGCAAGCCGAAAATATATTGTCCTAACATGATAAATGAACGGCTGGTTAGGCGTTTACAAATAGAACTATAACCTACATGAAAACACTGGCCGCTCGTAGCAGGCCAGTGTTGTTTTAGAATTACGGTTCTGTCGCTAGTACTAAGCAGCTATCCATCTCAGAAAGCCACTTGGTGAGGCCACAATCATCACCAATACGATTGCCAATAACCTAAGATTCCCTGGGCAATACTTTGATGAAGAGTCGGGGCTGCACTATAACTACTTTAGGGATTATGATCCTGCTACTGGGCGGTATATACAGTCTGATCCGATTGGGTTAGGTGGAGGAATAAGTACCTATGGGTATGCATTGCAAAGCCCGGTTATGTATTTCGATCCTGATGGAGAGGCTGTATGGTTCGGTCCTTTAATTTGGCAAGCTGTTAGATGGGCGGGAACCCAAGCCGCTAGAGGTGCTGTAGGAAATGCTGCACGAACAGGAGCAAGATCTGCGGCCCCAAGGTTTGCGCCTCCTTTAGTTACTCCAATGGCTTCAGAGGATGATAATGTCTATCCTTTTCCTGCCATTCCAGGTGAGAGTAGTCAGAAATCCAAGAAGGATCGCTGCATCGAACGCTGTTCCGATTCAACGTTACCAACTAATGATAATGGTTTTTCTTTCTGGAACTGTGTCAATCGCTGTATGGAAGAACCTGACGATTGTGAATGATATGAAAAAAGAAGTAGCCGTTGAAATTGTTGATCTAATGCTGGAGTTTGGCGACCGACTTAACCAGTCGGTTGCAATTGTTAAAGATAACTGTTCAGAAGATGAGTTAGCTTCTCACCGCAGAGCAATTGGTAAGCTAATGGGGAGTATGTTGTTAGACATTATGAATCCAATATTCGACGAACACCCCGAACTAAAGCCAGATCAATTGGAATAGCGAAGCTATTCATGTAAGTTGGGGCTCTTTAATATTACACCTTGATTAGGAATATTCTAAAAGTGCCATTTTTTGAGAGCCCCCGATTCATTCATTCGGCAAAGTTTTTAAGGGAAAAAGTAGAAAATTTTGAAGAATTTCCGCTTACACTTCCAATCATGCAGCACTTCGAGAACATGGTTTTTCATCCCCATATTACTTTTTTTGTTGGGGAGAATGGCACGGGAAAATCCACCTTTCTTGAAGCATTAGCTGTTGCCTGGGGTTTTAATGCAGAAGGTGGGACAAAGAACTTTTCTTTTTCAACTAGAATTTCACACTCGCCGCTATGGAAGTACCTTCGATTATCACGGCCCTTCGAACGACCAAAAGACGGTTTCTTTTTACGGGCAGAAAGTTTCTACAATGTAGCGACAGAAATAGAAAAATTAGATGAAGGTCCCGGCGGCCCACCAATTATTAATTCATATGGTGGTGTTTCTTTGCATGAGCAGTCACATGGTGAATCTTTCTTCGCGCTAATGATGAATCGTTTTAGTGGTCAAGGGCTATATATATTGGATGAGCCAGAAGCAGCATTATCACCTACGCGTCAAATGGCAATGATTTCAAGGATGCACCAGCTTATTGCTGATGGCTCACAGTTCATAGTCGCAACCCATTCCCCAATATTAATGGCTTATCCAGATTCGAAAATTATTTCACTTGATAACGGTGAAATGAATGAAATTAGCTATGAAGATACTGAACACTACATAGTAACTAAACGCTTTTTGAATAACCATGAATCAATGGTAAGTCAGCTAATAGCCGATGAATAGCTGCAATATTCCAGTTGGTCTGGTTTTAGTTCGGGTTGCTTACCTAATATTGGATTTACAAAATTTTTTGAGCGAGATGATGGAAAATCTAAAAAATTACTACTAAATGAATATTAGAAAACGGCGAATCTATTAGTATTTCTTCTTTGTATAAAAATACAAAGGAGTTATAACAGCTGTCAGTGATATATAGAGTATTCCTCCTTTTGATTCAGTGAAAGCCGATTCAACTGCCCAACAGGAGATCCAATCATACCCCATGGATAAGATACAAACTCGACAAATTTTAGATGACGCGAAAAAAGAAATTGAGCAAGGCGATTGCAGCCTTGCCTACAAAATCCTTCAACCACTGATTAATGATGAGAACCCTGAAGCGTTATATTTATTTTCAATGTTTGGTTTATCGAATGGCGAGAGCATTGAAGAATTTGAAAAAAGAAGTGTTAGGCTTTTAACCAAAGCGGCTGGATTTGAATATCCACCAGCGCAATATGCGCTTGGCGTTTATTATGATGGAGGAGATTTAGTTGAACAGGATAAATTGAAGGCTGCCATGCTGTTTAAAGCTGCTGCAATCAACGGGCATTCGAAGGCTCAATTAAGTTATGGGCTTGATCTTTTCTATGGGTCTAATGGGGTTAAAAAAGACCATATTCTTGGATTGAAATACATTCAAAAAGCTGCTGAGGCAGGTGTTGAGGAGGCGGCTGAAGTGCTTAGTGAATTAAAAGAATGACAATTCATGGCTCGGCGTTATGTGGTCTGAATTTTGCCAAGAAGCCTAGGCTTCACTACGAGTGACCCAAAGAAAGACGATAGGCTTTTTCTGATATATGGCAGCCCATTATGAGGTCACTGTATATCAGTCTTGGAAAGATGCAACAGAAATTCGCAGCAGTTACGCTTAACTTAAGTAGTAATAGAAAAGATTTCGCAGAAAAAAACTGAAGACTGAGGCGCGGCTCAGAGAGCTACAAAGAAAAGCCTAAGAAAAAAGTCTACCTTAGGCGATACTGGTGGTAACGGACAAAGAGAGGGCGATGTGATTTTTTCTAAAATTGTAGTTTCTTATTTAGCGATTGTAAGCTTCTCCATATCTGCTGAAGATGTGGAGGAGAATTTTATAGACTTAAATGGAGACGGAGTTTCTGATATATCCTATGAATATACAAAAAGTGGCTATTATGAACTTATGGATCGAAATTTCGATGGAAAGGTTGACCAGAGTTCGTTTTATGATCTAAATCATTATTTAAAGAGTGCGAGAAGCGACGATGACTTCGACGGGATACTTGAAACTAAAACTGTCTATGAGGATAGCCTGATCCAGTTAGTGTTGACCGATTCTGATAACAATCAGCTTTATGATATTGTCTTAGAGTATCAAGATAACTTGGTAATATCTGGAAGGCGCTATTACAAAAAAATGCCCAAGCGTCCTAACCCCTTCATTGGAAAAACTAAATTTAGGTTTGGCTATCCTGTTGGGCAGGAAGATGTTCGCAAAACTAAGATGTCCGAAAAAGACTTTCATGATTCAGTAGCTAAAAACTTTGACAACTAAACACTACGAGAAGAGAGGTGAATTCATAGTTTGTAGTAATTCAGACTTGATCTGACAGTTACCGATTTTTCAGAAGGTTCTTGTCAGATCAGGTTGAATTTACAAGCTTTTCCTTCTAGATTTTTTTGCCATCGCACAAGGTTTCCATATACGTTTTGCTTCAGCATTTCTTACTCTCCATAATCGATCGCGCATCGATGAATACGCCTGACTTTAGGGCGTGCAATTGTTGGCCACTACTATGGTTGATACTCGATATCCACAATCACTAATTCCTCCCGGCCTGTCGGCGTAACCACCGTCGCTTCGTCATCCAGTTGCTTGCCCAGTAGTGCTTTGGCCATAGGCGAGTCCACGCTGATGTAGTTTTGCGATGGGTCCAGTTCATCGGCGCCTACAATGCGATAGCGGTGTTCTTCGCCAGCATCGTTTTCTACAGTGACCCAGGCGCCGAAAAATACTTTTTCCTGATTGCTGGGCGCGCGGTCTACCACGGTCAAATTTTCCAGGCGTTTGCTCAGGTAGCGCACCCGACGGTCGATTTCTCGCAGGCGTTTTTTGCCGTAGATGTAATCGCCGTTTTCAGAGCGGTCACCGTTTTTAGCGGCTTCCTGAACTGCCGCAGTGACTTGTGGGCGCTCTACTTTCCAAAGCTGTTTAAGTTCTGCCTCCAGTCGTGCGGCACCGGCGGCGGTGATGTAAGGGGAGCTTTTGGGTGACGGTGGTCTGTAGCGGCCCATTCAGTGTTCCAAGTTGCTGATATGAATGGGCTCTACTGGCTCTGCCAGTTGGAAGCCAAAAATACGCGCGTAAAAATACAATTCTGCCTGGTAGGCGCGAATAATATTTTCCGCTTTGCGGAAGCCGTGACCTTCGCCCATAAAGGGTACGTAAGCGTTGGCGACTTTTTTGTGGTTGAGGGCCGCGATCATCGCTTCCGCCTGGTTGGGTGGCACTACTTTATCGTCCAGTCCCTGGAGAAATATCACTGGGCTGTTTAATTGTTCGATATGGTTGATGGGGGAGCGAGCCTGGTAAACCTGTTTGGTTTCCGGGTAGGGGCCAACCAGGCTGTCCATATAACGGGCTTCAAACTTGTGAGTGTCCCTTGCCAGCATTTCCAGGTCGCCGATGCCGTAAAGGCTGGCACCGGCTTTAAAAGTGTTGTGAAAGGTCAGCGCGGCCAACACGGTATAGCCTCCGGCACTGCCGCCGCGAATTGCCATGCGCTGCGGGTCAGCCAGTTGTTGGGAGGCCAGGTAATTGGCGCCAGCCACTACATCGTCTACATCCCGTAGGCCCCAGTTGCCCTTTAAAGCATCTCGATAGTGGCGGCCAAAGCCGGTGCTGCCGCGATAGTTGACGTCCACAACCGCAAATCCCCGGCTGGCCCAAAATTGCGCTTTCAGGTTGAGTGCGGTGTTAGCAGATGCGGTGGGGCCGCCATGGCACATCACCATCAACGGTGGCAGCTCCCCTTCGATGGCTTGGTAATCCAAATTGGTGGGTGGGTAGTAAATCGCCTGTGCCGTGGCACCTTCGGTGCTTGGGTAGCTGATGGCTTCCGGTGTAGAGAGGTAACCTCGATCAAATGGCAGCGAATCATCACCGTAGAGCGCGGTTATCTGGCCGTTACTAAATTCAACCAGTTGTGGGCCATTGTAGGGCGAACCGGCAATCATGTAGGCGTTACCGCCATTGGCGTGTAACGCTGAAAGGTCAGTGTATGAGTTGCCGTAGTCGGTTAAGCAGCCGCTGTGCACATCGATGGTTGCCAGGTGCCATTGGCTGTTTTTGGTGTAACAACAAACAAGGGTGTCGGCGTTTAAAAAACCGTAAGTGGACATGCCAAACACCCATTGAGGCGTGGCGAACTCCATGTCTTTTGAGCAAACCGCTGTCGCGCTGCCGTCCGCTTCGAGCCGGTAGATATTCCACCAATTGCTGCGGTCAGACACAAAAAGCAGCTCGCCCTGTGGCGACCACTGGGGTTGGAATACAGACTCGTTGGGCCCGCCAGCCACCAGCTGCGGTTTTTGTGGTTTGCCATTTCTGTAATCCGCCAGCCACAGCTCAGTGCCATCCCAGGGCATTTGTGGGTGGTGCCAGCACAACCAGCTGATCTGTTGGCCGTCTGGGCTGATGCGTGGGTTGCTGTAAAAGTCAGCGCCACTGGCCAAGGTATGAATTTGCTGGCTGCCATCCAGACGAACGCTGACCAGGGCATTGTGAGGTTCATGTTGGCCGGGTTGATGGGTTTCGCACACGCAGATCAGCTGTTGGTTAACCGTATCTATGCAGAAGTCCGCGTAGCGTAACGAATGGTCCCCCGATGCGGGTTCTGGTGTTAACGGCTCCGGTAGTGAGCCTGGGTTGTCCAAAGTCAGTCGATAGATGCGTTGATCCGCATCCAAACAAAAGTACAGCACGTTGTTAGCGACCCAGTAAGGAGCGCCACCGTATTCGTGTACTTTGCTGCGAGCTCCCAGGGGCGCAGGCAATGCATCGCTGATGGTGCCATCACTGTTGCGCCTCATCACTACATTGCGGCCGTTTTCCCAGGGGCGGGATTCCAGCCAGTAGAGGTTGTCACCGTCGACCTGCGGTAGATCCAAACCGGGCGCTGCCTTGGTAATCAACTCCGGAGTAATGGGTGATTTCCAGGAGCCGTAAGGGGCTGTTTTCACGTGCTCGTCCTACTTTTGTTCCATGAGTTCCATCACCAGAGCGGTCATGCCGCGAACACCGGTTTTGAGGGTAGGTTCTGGCTCGGGAGCAAAGAATGGCGAATGCAATGATGGCAATTCCGAGCCTTCAGTTTGTGATTGGGCGTATTTGGCTGGGTTTACCGATCCGAGCCAGAACATATGGCTGGGGATTTTGTGGGCTGTACGACCGTAACGGGCAAAGTCTTCGGCGGCCATAATGGGGGGCACTTCAAGAACATTATCAGCCCCAAGCGCCGCAGTTAATGTTGGCAACAGACGCTTGGTCAGTGTCGGGTGGTTGTAAACCGCTGGGGTGTAGTTTTTTCGAAAACTGATTTCGGGCATCAGCTCATCGGGCAGGCCGTAGCTTTTTGCCTGGCCGATGGTAATGCGACTGATGGCATCGGTAATTTTCTTGTGAACGTCATCCCGGTAGGAACGAATGGTGATCTGTAGATCCACATAGTCGGGGATGATATTGCCTTTGGTGCCTCCGTGCACGGAGCCCACTGAGATCACCCCTGGATCAATGGGTGATATTTCTCGAGAAACAATGGTCTGCAGCGCCGTAATAATCTGTGCGGTGAGTACCACAGGGTCTTTGGTCTTATGGGGGATGGCGCCATGGCCACCGATACCTTTTACCCGAATCGTTGCGGTTTGCGCGTTGGCCATCGCGTACTCCGGTGTGTAACCGATGGTACCTGCAGGCAGCGAGGCGCTGGTGTGCATCATTAAATTGTAGTCGGGGAGGGGGAAACGTTTGAATAAGCCGTCTTCCAGCATGCTGCGGGCACCGGCTCCGCGCTCTTCAGCGGGTTGGCCAATCATCACCAGCGTGCCGCTCCAGTCGTCTTTTTTGGCAACCAATTGGCGAGCAGTACCCACCAGTACAGTCATATGTACGTCGTGGCCGCAGGCGTGCATCACGTGTACGGTTTTACCATTTTCGTCCACCACGGTTTTGGTACTGGCGTAGGGTTTTCCGGTTTGCTCTTGTACCGGCAGGGCGTCCATATCGGCGCGCACCATCACCGTTGGGCCATCACCGTTGCGCAGTACAGCTACCAAGCCATGGCCACCGACGTCATTGGTAACCTCAAAACCCAGTTGTTTCAGTTGTGAGGTGATCAGTGCCGCGCTTTCCTGTTCGTGGAACGACAACTCAGGGTTTTGGTGAAAATGTTTGTACAAAGACACAAGGTCGGAAAAATCGCCTTGCTGCGCTTGGGCAGTAAGCGGGCTGAGTAATGCCAACAATAGTAATGTGCGTTTCATAGGAACTAACCTCCAGCGATTTTGACGTTGTGGCCTTGTTTTTCCAGTTCGGCTTTTATTTTTTCCCGGTTATCCGTTTGAAGTTCGATAACACCATTTTTCAGAGCGCCACCAGCACCGCACAACTGCTTTAAACGTTTGGCCAGTTGTTTCATTTGTGGCTCAGGCAGGTTGAGTCCGGTAACCAGCGTGACCCCTTTACCCTTGCGGCCTTTGGTCTCTCTGCTGAGGCGGACAACGCCGTCACCACTGGGTCTATCGGCAACATCTTCTTGCGGGGGCTTGATTCGTCCCTGGTCGGTGGAATAAACCAGGCGGCTGTTTTTGCTCATGGTGATGTCCTTGAAGTAGATGCCACGATTGTATCCCATCCAACCTCAACCCTCACGGTGCTACAATCGTTTTACGGGCTTTCGAGAAAAATGACGCTTGGAATAAAAAACATGCCTGATACTACGCTGCGCCAGCGGTTGAATACGATTATTTTTGGCACGGACACCCCGGCCGGGCGACGCTTCGACCTGGTATTGATCTGGTTGATCAGCATCAGTGTGGTGGCGGTGATGCTGGATACCGTCACCGCGGTAGGTGAGCGTTACGGCAATGAGCTGCGCACCATTGAGTGGTGCTTTACCGCAGTGTTTACCTTCGAATATCTGGTCCGTATCTACTGCTCGCCGAAGCCATTAAAATACATATTCAGCTTTTACGGGCTGGTGGATTTGCTTTCCATTGTGCCCACTTACTTGGGGCTGTTTTTCGATGGCGCCAATTACATTTTGGTGATTCGCCTATTGCGGGTGTTGCGCATATTCCGGGTATTAAAACTACTGCGCTACACCAGCGAAGCAAACGTATTGTTGCGCTCGGTGTATCAGTCTCGGCGTAAAATTTTTATTTTCTTCAGTGCGGTACTGGTGGCTTGTACGGTATTCGGCACGTTGATGTTTTTGGTGGAAGGGCCAGAAAATGGTTTTACCAGCATTCCCAAAAGCATTTACTGGACGATTGTTACGATTACCACGGTGGGCTATGGGGATATTGTGCCGATCACTGCGTTCGGAAAAATCATCGCCAGCATGGCGATGCTGACTGGCTACTCCATTATTGCCATTCCCACAGGCATACTCACCGCCGAATTGGCTACGGAGATTCAACGTGAGCGTATTGGCCGAGCCTGCCGAAATTGCGACAAAAGTGGGCACGACCGGGATGCGGTGCACTGTAAATTTTGTGGTGCGAAATTATAAAGGCCGTTATTGGCCGGGGCGGTAGCGCTGATCGAAATCGTCCAATGGCAGCGGGCGATCGTAGTAGTAACCT
Source organism: bacterium SCSIO 12696 (assembly GCA_024397955.1). Lineage (NCBI taxonomy): Bacteria > bacterium SCSIO 12696. Next base: position 1,197,360 of record CP073744.1, on the reverse strand, counting down.
TGCAGGATATCGCAGCCCATCTCTTTGAGGCGCACGGCAATGGCTTTGTTTTCCACGCCTTCGGCGACGACTTTCAGGGAGAAGTTGTGAGCCAGGTCGATCACTGTTTTAACAATGGATTGGTCTTTGGGTGAGCCAAGCATTCTCATCACAAAACTTTTGTCGATCTTCAATTCGTCCGTCGGTAAATCGCGAAAATAGGCCAGAGAACTGTAGCCAGTACCAAAATCGTCGATGGATATTTTGACTCCGGTTTTGCGCAGTTTGGCCAGTTGTGACAACATCATTGCTTGATTGTCCACCATAATGTTTTCAGTGACTTCCAGAATCAGCCTTTGTGGCTCGACAGAAAAGATATCCAGGGCATCCCGCACCACGATAAAAATTTCGTCGTCCAGCAGCAGTGAGGGCGTGACATTCACTGAAATACTGAGTTCTGGTGACCACCGAGACAATGTGGCTACAGCGGATTTGATCACCCACCAGGTCATTGGGCGAATCACCGTGTGCTTTTCGGCAATGTGGATAAATTCACTGGGCAGCACTACTTCACGTTTTTTGGTGTGCCAGCGTATCAGTGCTTCTGCACCAACCAGGCTGTTATGGCGTGCGTGCACTTTGGGTTGGTAGTGCAACTGAAATTCGCCCAGCTCGACTGCGGCTTCCAGATTGCTGACCAGTTGCAGTTCATCTTTTAACTTGCCTTGCTGTTCAGGGCTGTAAACCTGGTACAGCTCGCCGCTGCGTTTTGCGGTACGCAGGGCCGCCCGTGCTTCTTGAATGGCTGTTTGGGTATCGCTCTGGAGCCGGGTAAATCCTGCGTGCACTGGGATAGCCACTGGGTCACCCAGCAAGTCGCAGGGCTCCTCAAACAAGCGCGCCAGTTTTGCCGTGGCCAGCTCCAGGGCAGCAGGGCTATCCATACCACGAAAGATCACCAAAAAGCGCTGGTTTTTAAGAATACGGATTTTGTCGTCAGGGCGGGGCCAATCCTGAAGCCGATTGAAAAAGTCCTGGCGCAGGTATTTGGCACTTTCAGAGCCCAGGCTATCTACCAGATGCTCGTAATCCGCGAGATCCACCAAGCCGAGATAACTGGCCATCAGACACTTGCCCTAAATGAAATATTCTTCACTGTTCACACCAAAGCTGCCTGGCTGTAGCTCACGGATGATCCAGCGAGCATCAGACCCCACTAACCCGGAAGCGGCCAGATCAACAAGCTCTACCTGATGACGGCGGTTTTTGCCGCTATCCAGCACCAACACCACTTCCGGTTTGAGGCGACGAGTCTCGTTTTGCTTGACGACAATGGCGACTTCGCCACTGTTCAGTTCCACCAGTGAACCGGTAGGGAATAAACCAATGGCCTGAACAAATTGCTCCACCAGAGACTCCTGAAAGGTTTGGCCTTTCAGGTCCAGCAGCTCTTGCACGGCTTCGTAAGAGCTGCGCGATGGCGCGTAAGGGCGTGGTGTAATCATGGCGTCGTAGGTGTCTACCAGACCAGCAATACGCGCAAGCAGAGGGATGGCCGCACCATCCACGCCCCGTGGGTACCCAGAGCCATCGTAGCGTTCGTGGTGATTCTCAATAATGGCGAGGATTTCCATATCGCCATCACCGGAGGCCGCCACCATTTTGGAGCCGACGATGGGGTGTTCCTTGAGTGAGCGTCGCTGTTCTTCAGACAGTGGGTCTGGCTTTTCCAGGTAATCGCCAGACAGTTTGGTCATGCCCACATCACACATGGCACAGCCCACCACGAGTTTTTCCAGCTCGCTGCGCTGCAACCCCAGGTGGCGACCGAGGATGGCCGCCCATACGGCCATGGAAATACCGTGGTTATAGCGGTAGTCACTGGCTTCTTTTAAGCGCACCAGCGCGGCCACTGCCTCTTTGTTGCGAAATACCCCGTCAATTAGCGGGTTAACCGCGTTTTTGACCACCTTGATGTCGGTGTGACGGCCTTTTGATAAGGAGTCGAAAACCCGGTCCAAAGACTGGCTGGCACTCTCAAAAGACAGTTTGGCCTGATGAAAATCCGCTTTAATGCGTAACCTGGGATCTTCAGGCTTGGCCTTTTGGCTGGGTTGGGTAAACGGCAGGAATACCTTGGTGCCGGAATAATCGATGTCTACGTACACATAATCCACGTATTGGGATATGTAATGTACTTCGTCCTGGTCGCGAACCACAAAGCCCTGCAGGGCAAACGGTGTCTCCAGCCAAGGGCGATCCAGCTCGGCAATAAACATGCCCGGCTGTAGGTTGGCAACAGAGACTTTGGTAAGGCGCATCCAGTCATTCCATGTTGTTGATAGTGTTGAAGAATAGTGGCACTTGTTAGTGGTGTCTACACCGCACTGGTATAAGTTTTGACCAATGATTCATTGCCATTATTTTGCTGAAATACAGATGGCTATTTCAGGTCATAAGCACAGCGAAAGCCGTTGGAACCGTAGATGCTGCGGTGGCCCGTGGGCACTTTTGCCCAGCGACTGGAGAGGGTCTGGCGGCGGGCGGATTCATCCCAAGCACCGCCGCGAATCACTTTGAGGCGGCCGCTGTTAGGCCCGCTGAGTTGACCGTTTGCATAGTACTCTTGATGGGAGTTGGGGGTGTAACGATTGGCCACCCATTCGGCAACGCTGCCTTGCATATCGTATAAGCCAAAATCGTTAGGCTCGCGACTGCCCCGGGGCCATAACAGGTCGCGGCCGCAACCATCGGTTTCTTCACCGGCGTTTGCTCGGGTGACGCCGTCGTCCATAATCACTTGTTCACAGGTTGCGTCGCTATCGCCCCATACGTTGCGCGCCGAACTGCCTGCCCGGGCGGCGTATTCCCATTCCGCTTCCAGTGGTAATCGGCCGCCACGCCACTGGCAATAGGCCTGAGCCTGAAACCAATTCACACAATTCAACGGGTACTGATCGCGCCCAGGGCCGTCATAAGTGCAGTATTTATTGCGCACAAAATCAAACGTTGATGCACAGTGGCCACTTTCTACACAGGTTCTGTACTCCGCAACAGAGGTTTCGTGGCGATCAATGGCAAAAGGGCCTACCGACACCAGCACACCTCCCTTTGATCCTTCATCCGGGTCACAGCCGCTGTCGTTGGCAGAGCAGCCCATGGCAAAAGTGCCGCCGGGTAAGTTAATCACTTTTTGTTCAGGCACTTCCGCTACAAGGCTGGGTGCAAGCAGGTAAAGAAAAAGAGCGATAGAGGCGCTGTGAACGGACTTCATGCTACGAAGGCAGGTGGCCGGTTTTGACATAAATCAGCGCGCCATCGTCTTTGCTGAAAGGATTGTGGCTACTCATGTGAGGGCTGCGTAACCAACTGCCTGCGGGGTAGCTGCCGTATTCATCGTGAAAGGTGCCTTCGAGCACAAAAATTTCTTCACCACCCCAGTGCGTGTGCCCTTGAAAGCCTGTGTTGGGTGCCCATCGAACCAGCGCTACGCTTTCGCTGCCAAACTCGTGCAGGGGCAATACGCTTAGCCCATCCACCAGGCCGGGCTGCCAGCCGTTGTTGGTGGTATCGATGATTTTTTGCTCGGTGTCGTTGCTGTCGAACTGCTGCAGTTTGACAAAAATGGTGGCGCCCTCAGAGCCAATAACCGGTGTGTGGGCGGTGCCAATGGGGTTGCGCACGTAACTGCCTTTCGGGTATTCGCCGTGCTCATCGGCAAAAACCCCGTCAAGCACCAGAAACTCCTCGCCGCCGGTATGTGTATGGGGCGAAAACTCACTGTTGGGTGCATAGTGCACAATGGACGTGGCTCGCGCCACCTCACTGCCAATGCGATCAAGCATCATGCGCTCGACTCCCGGCATTGGGGAGGGCAACCAGCAGTAATCATCGGGTCGGATAACAACGGGTAACGCGAAATCGCTGTTTAGCTTTGATGGCGTTGTCATGGGAGTTGCAATAGTTAGCATTTAGGTTATTGGATTGACTGCAAAACTATCAGGAAGTTGCGTATTAGGTTTGATGTTATTGCAGAGAAGGCATCAGATACACTGAGTTAAGCGCTGTCGGTTAGCAGCCTTTGGCAAAAACGTAACATATTATTACTTTGTTTCAACTAAGCTGAAAACAAGAAGCAAAAGCCCAAATTGAGCTTTTAGCTAATTCGGGCTGCTTGATACACGATACTTAAAGGTGAGTTTTACTCTACCCTAAATAGCTTAATGGCTTTGCGTACAGGTTTATCGAGAGTGCCAGCATTTCTAGCAAGGACTCGTAACCTGTAGTCTCCTCTTAACCCACTTGTATTCCAAACAGTGCTGGATGTAGTGTCGAAGTCTTGAATAGTTATCCATTGGTCGCCATCCACTAGTCGGTACTGGAAGGCGTACTCTGCGGAACCACTACCGCCATCTACACTGGCTTGTAGAGTTATCAGGTTGCCGGGTGCAGCAGGGCTGGCTGGTATTGTTTGCAAATTGGTTGATGTAACTGGTTCATCGCTGTTGAGCCAGACTACTACAGAGTTTTTTACGGGTTGGTCGTTACTGTTTGCTGCTTTTGCCGATACCAGAACCCGATGTTTACCCTGTATTGCTGAGGTGTCCCACAAATAGGTATTTGCTAGGCTAAAATCTGTCAGTAAATACTTCGTGTTTGTGGTTGTATCGACTAGCTCAAAACGGTAGTCGTAGGAGGAGGGTAGTGGACTGTATGCCTGTGCACTGATAAGTACCGAATTGTTATTGGTCACCAAGCTTTGGTCTGGTATTAGAGTAACCTGCGTTACCGGGTTTGTGCTGTTGACCCAAAGCGTGTTGGTGCCAGAAAAGCTAAAGCTATTATCCAATTTGCTGACGGCAGTAACGCGGAGCCTGATTTTTCCATTGTAGCCAGAGGTATTCCAAATCAGCGTATCGTTATCCCCCAGTGTGTTTAGTGCTTGCCATTGGGCGCCGTCACTGATATTGCGCACCTCAAACAGATACTGATAGTCCGTTTGCGCATCACCATTTACAGTCGCCCTCAAGGTAGTGATATCACCAACCGTTAGCGGTGGCCTGATATCACTAGCTAGGTCTACTGAATGATCTGGTGGGTTAACGGTGATAGTGGTTTCGATGTGTGCTTTTGCCCCAGCGGTGTTAGTGATTTGTGCACGAATTTTGTGCTCGCCTATAGATAAACCTTCTAATACAGGGGTAAGGCCATTAACGGATAATTGATCATTAATGGAAGAGAACCACAAAATATCTTCATCGGCGTAAGTTTCTGATTCAGATGTGCCCAAGGTCAAATTCATGGTCACACTGTCGCCCAAGGTGATTGTGTTGGCTGACGCGCTGACGCTTAGAACTGCTGGTGGTGTGCAGGTTTGTGCTTCATCAGGCATACGCCGGGTAATATTTTCTGGGTGCGCGTTTAACCAATCGCAACGAGCGTTCTCCCACAGATTGCGGGCTTGCACACCGGTAATGACTTCAAAACAGGTAGGAATGGTAAACTCGGTTAAATGGGGTGGCAGTTCGTCTGAGTCCATCCACAGTATTTTGTTATTCGCGCACTCCTTGAGTTTATCAATACCAAGTTCCGGATTGGGTGCCAACATTGTAGCCAGATGGTTGCTACCGTGAATTTCCTTGCCATCGTAGGCAAAAATACTATTGTAAATTTTTAACCCGGCGGAATTGGCTCTGGCTTTAAACGCATGTCGCAAAACTTTTAGCTCCTCAGAATCGCTGTTGTTTTCATTTCGCAGCTCCCTGTGCTCGGTTAAACGCAGTAGCAAGCCGTCAATCACTAGTGTGTCTGTAAATTCGGCGTTGGGTAGTTCACTAGGCCCACGCAGGGAAATACCAAAGTTGCAATCATCAAAGAGGCTATCGAGAATTTGCCCGCTTTTATTCGGGTCATTTTCGATACAATCATCACGGCCACCAGTTGAATACACATCGCTGATAACAAAATTATCCGCTGTTACGCGAACCGCGTCCCAGCTGTTGTTGATGCGCGCGCCGTAAACCTTGGAGTTAACCGCATTGGAACCTATCAGTATGCCAGCGGAGTTCAAATAGCTGAGATGCCACAGGGCATCCTGTGGTACTTCACCTGCAATCAATGGTCGTATAATGGTGTTCTGCGGGCCGCCCAGTGACACTGGGTAAAAATTAACGGGTTTGGCGGGGGTGTCATCAGAGGCATGTGCACAGCCGGCCTGACGACGAAGACCAGGAAAGTCGTCAGGGTTTTCAACTCGACAGTTGTTCAAATAAAAAGTAGTTTCGCTGGCATCGTATACCTTGTTTGCTTCAAAGCGCCGAAATTGGTTGCCTTCTGGATTAAATGCATCGTCATCGCTATAAAGGCCGCCATCGAGCACCGTCAACTCGGCTATGGAGGAGATATCACAGGTGGTTGGATCGTTAGCATTGCGACGTGTAGAGCCTGGCAGGGTATTGAGAACTGTGTCGTTATGAGTATTGATCCAGTCGCAACGTTTTCGCTCCCACTCCACCTTGGCATGTAAACCGGAGATCACTTCAAAGCAACTGCGCAGCTCTTTCAAATCGCCTGGATACCAATCGTCATTGTTGTAATTCGGATTGCCGTTAGTATCTAAGTCCTCGCTGATCCACAAAATCTGATTGTTGGTGCAGGTGCTGACCCTTCCATTGGCAGTACCAATCATATTAGTGAGCTGCGATAGATCATCAAGCAATGCAGGGGAGTCATAAGCGAATACGCTGTTACTTATTGCCAGTTTTGGGGCACCGGAAGAACCAAACAGCACATTGCCACTACCATCACCGCCTATAGTCAATGCTTGGGTAGATATAGCATCAAACGGTTTTACTTGTAGTAATACATTGTCTATGGTCAATGTGTTTTCCGGGGCGTCACCGCCAACAAAAAAGCCACGGAAGCAGCTTTCAAATAAGCTGTCTTTCAACAGTCCGCTGCTGCCACTGAGATTTTGCAAACAGCGGGAACGATTTTTACTGACCCAGGTGTTTTTAATTTCAAAATTATCAGCAGTTGCACCGGTAATCCGAATCGCGTCCCAAGCACCATCAATACGTAAACCGTCTAAGGTAGAGTTGGCAGCGTTATCGCGTATCAATACACCAACTGCACTTGAACAAAACTCCCCTTCTTCGATTTCGTGCAGCTCGCTGGCAATATTCCCCTGAACTAAGGCGTGGCGTAGGGTTTGGTTGGCATGCCAACGCATCTGCAGAGGAAATGTCCCTAAATTGCAAGTTCGGCCGCGCCCACCAATGTGAATTCCCCACTCGCCCGCCGAAGCATCGAAGGTTTCACCTGGAGGCGGTGGCAGTATATCTCTGGTGTAATGTGCGGATTGGATGAGTATTTGTTCCGCAGCTGCGACGGACGTTAGTCCGATGGCAAAAAACAGGCTATGGCTTATTTTCTTCAACATTCCTTTTCTCCATTTCCAAAAATAGCGTGTTTGTATCGTTGATTTTTGTTGGTGTTTCTGGTGTAAGTGTATAAGCCATAGAAACAGATAGGACTCTTTTCTGGGCTTAGCTTATTGAAAATTATATAGTTTTTTCTAATTTGGCTTGGCTGGTTGTAACTGGCTCTTATCCAAGTCGTCAAAGATAATAAAACTGCCAACTCGTTTTCGTCCAGTGCCGAATCTAAGTTTCGTTTATTTTTGCTCCCGAGATTATTTGCGCTTCTCTAATTTCTGCTCCCTATTTTAAAGAAGAGCGCTGTAAAGCTCCTTTGGTATAGATAAACACGTAACATAATTTTGATTAGTTTAAATAAAATACTGTATATTTAAACAGTATTTGAGATATGGTTAGAGGCAAGCGTAGCTAGTTTTGGGTGTTTAATCGTGGAGTTAATAGACAAAATTACGGTATTGGCGGATGCGGCAAAGTACGACGCATCCTGCGCCAGCAGTGGCTCCATCAAGCGCAATTCGCGCAATGGCAAAGGTATGGGTTCTACGTCTGCGGGAATGGGCATTTGCCACAGCTATGCACCGGATGGGCGCTGCATATCCCTGTTAAAAATTCTGCTCACTAATTTCTGCATCTACGATTGCAGCTATTGCATTAATCGCTCGTCCAGTTCGGTACAGCGTGCCCGCTTCAGTGTGGATGAAATTGTTAATCTGACGTTGGACTTTTACAAACGCAACTACATCGAGGGTTTGTTTCTCAGCTCCGGTATTATCCAATCGTCCGACTACACCATGGAGCAACTGGTGCTGGTGGCGAAAAGCCTGCGCAAGCAGCACGATTTTCGCGGTTATATCCACTTGAAATCTATACCGGATGCCAGCCCGGAATTGCTGGAGGCTGCAGGCTTGTATGCAGACCGGTTGAGCATCAACGTTGAATTGCCGTCCAGGCAGTCGCTGGCACGCTTGGCACCGGAAAAAAGCCCAATCACTATCCAACAATCCATGGGCGAACTGAAAAATCGGATTGATGAATCCAAAGAGCAGCGGCGCAACCGAAAAAAAGTGCGCACCACCCAGGGTTTGAAGCCCAAAGCAGCATCTCGTATCTATGCCCCAGCAGGGCAGAGCACCCAGATGATTATTGGTGCAGACGACTCGTCAGATCAAAAGATCCTGCGACTGTCCCACCAGTTATACGACAGCTTTCAAATGCGACGGGTGTACTATTCTGCGTTCAGTCCTATTCCCAACGCCTCGCAAATACTGCCTGCTCAACCGCCATCGCTGATGCGTGAACACCGCCTTTATCAGGCAGATTGGCTGTTGCGCTTTTATGGATTTCAAGTCGATGAAATCGTTGCTAAAAACAGCACAAAAAGCCAGAAAGCGTCGTCGGGGATGCTAGACTTGGATATTGATCCAAAATTGTCCTGGGCATTGCGCAATCGGAGTTTCTTTCCGGTGAATATCAATCGTGCACCCAAAGAAGTCTTGCTGCGTGTGCCGGGGATTGGAGTTATTGGCGCTCAGCGAATTATCCGTGCGCGCCGTAGCCATGCGCTGCGCTACGCGCATTTGGCCAAGTGTGGCTTATCGGTAAAAAAGGTGGCTCCGTTCGTAGAAACCTGTGATTACAATCCTCAACAACCATACATCGATCGCCCCCAGTTAAAAGATTACTTTACTCGTACCGAGTCACCGCAAATGGCGTTGTTCTAGATATATAGCTCTAAAGAGACGGTTCAAGTGTGGGTTCTTAAAACAAACAATTTTGATGCCTGGCGAGATCAGGCACGCCTTCTATTGAAGGCTGGGGTAGAGCCAAATCAAGTATGCTGGAACAGCGAACTTCAGCCATCCCTGTTGTATGAAAATAGTGCGTCATTGGAACAGCTGGCGGTTAAACACTCTGAGCTACGCATCCCCAAGCAATTTTTTTCTTTGGCGAAAAGTGCTTCTCACTACCGATGCCATACCCGCTGGGCGTTGCTGTATCGCATCGCCTGGCGCTTGGTGTTTGACGATCGACGGTTACTGACCAATCCCGTCGATGACGATATTCGTTGTTTGCACAAAATGTGTAAAACCGTCGGCCGCGAAATCCACAAAATGCACGCGTTTGTGCGCTTTCAAAAAGTACCGGATGCATCCTTGGAAAGTGGTGAGCGATTTGTTGCCTGGTTTGAACCTGGCCATCCGGTATTACCTGCCGGGATACACTTTTTTGTGAAGCGTTTTCACAATATGCACTGGTCTCTTTTGACGCCGGATCATTGCGCCCACTGGAATCTGGAGCAGCTAACAATCGGTGATGGCGTTCATCAAAAACCAAATACAACGGACGAGTTGGAAGATCTGTGGTTAACGTATTACAAGAGTATTTTTAATCCGGCGCGCTTAAAATCCAAAGCTATGCAATCTGAAATGCCAAAGAAGTACTGGCGCAATTTGCCGGAAGCGGCGCTTATTCCTGAACTGGAACAAAGTGCCCGTCAGCGCACTGCCAGAATGATTGATCAAGGCTACAGCGATGACTGGCAGAAAACCGCAAAGTCCCGTTATGTTCAAAAAGCGCAAGAAAAACTGCGCCGACGATAAATGACGGCAGTTAATCCAGAAAATGCCCAATAAATGTTATCCATCGCAAAGCAGTTGTGACTGCTTATACGACTTATGATGTCCAATCTACGCCTGGCTGCGTGCTGCTTTAGTTCCGGAAGTGTTAGCTCCACGAAAGCGCTTTCTGTGGCCCTGCCGACTTTTGGTGTTTTGCCTGTGGTTAGCTGTATCGCTATTGGCCACAGTTTTTGCCTTCTTCGGTCGCTTTGGTTTAACTGGGGTCAGCTTCCGTGATGGCGGCAGTGGCTTTTCCGGCTCAAAGCCTATCACTTCTTCCCGGTCTATGTGGCGTTGGATAAGCCGCTCTATGTCTTGCAATTGTTTGATTTCATCTTCGCTGACTAATGAAATGGCGTGGCCATTACTGCCAGCTCTTCCGGTGCGGCCAATGCGGTGCACATAGTCTTCGGGCACATTGGGTAAATCGAAATTGACCACCTGTGGTAGTTGGTCAATATCAATACCTCGAGCGGCGATATCGGTGGCAATTAACAAGGTAATCTCGCCATTCTTGAAGTCCGCCAGCGCTTTGGTGCGTTGATTCTGACTTTTATTGCCATGAATGGCAGCGGCCTTTATGCCGTCACGAGCCAGCACTTTAACCAACCGGTTGGCACCGTGTTTGGTGCGGCTGAACACCAGCGCCTGATCCCAGCCATTGTTGCGAGTTAAGTGGCTGAGAAGGGCGGTTTTTCGACTTTTTTCCACCGGGTGCAATTTATGGGCGATGGTTTCGGCGGTGGTGTTTTTGCGTGCTACGCTGACTTCGGTGGGGTTATGCAGCAGCCCTCTGGCCAGTTCGCGAATGTCGTCTGAAAAAGTGGCAGAAAACAACAGGTTTTGACGTTTTTTGGGCAGCAAACGCAAGATTCGTTTGATGTCGTGAATAAAGCCCATATCCAGCATGCGATCCGCTTCGTCCAATACCAGCATATCCAGTTGATCGAATTTGATGGCGTTTTGGCTGTGTAAATCCAGCAGGCGGCCAGGAGTGGCAACCAGCACCTCCACACCTGAACGCAGCTTTTGCATTTGTGGGTTAATTTTAACGCCACCAAATACCACCGCAGAGCGCAATTTTGTGTGCTTGCTGTAAGCCTGTAGGTTGTCCAGTATCTGCGCTGCCAGCTCACGAGTGGGTGTCAGCACCAAAGCGCGAGCCTGGTTGTGAGCGGCTTTTGGCCGCTCTAAAAGCCGGTGCAACATCGGTAGGGTAAAGGCGGCGGTTTTGCCCGTACCGGTTTGTGCAGACGCCATTAAATCCCCACTTTTTAATACCGCTGGAATAGCTTGAGCTTGAATAGGGGAGGGCTGGGTATAGCCTTTTTCGCGGACTGCGCGGGCAATAGGCTCGGCGAGGCCGAGGCTGTCGAAAGTAACCGTAGTCATAAGTTGTTCCAGAGAGCTGTAAGGGTCAGCTAGAAGGAGGGCAATTAAAGGTTGAGCATGGCTTCAACGGGAAAAATGGTGGGCCTTCCCAGACTTGAACTGGGGACCTACCGATTATGAGTCGGGTGCTCTAACCAACTGAGCTAAAGGCCCATTTTTCCGGTTTATTCCAGCCCTGTTAGCGGTGCGCAATGCATGGTTGCCAGCCGGGCCAAATGCCTTAAAAAGGGTGGTGATTATAGTCAGGCTGTTGATGCTTTCAACAGCCTTTTTAAATCACTCGTCGAGGAAGCTGCGCAGGTGTTCGGAGCGGCTGGGGTGACGCAGTTTGCGCAACGCCTTGGCTTCGATTTGACGGATGCGCTCCCGGGTAACATCGAACTGTTTACCCACTTCCTCCAGAGTATGGTCGGTGTTCATGTCGATACCAAAGCGCATGCGCAGTACTTTTGCTTCCCGGGCTGTGAGTCCATTGAGCACGTCTTTTGTGGACTCGTTCAGGCTCTCTTTGGTGGCGCTGTCCACTGGTGAGTGGATGTTGGTATCTTCGATAAAGTCGCCCAGGTGGGAATCTTCGTCGTCGCCAATGGGGGTTTCCATGGAAATGGGCTCTTTGGCGATTTTCAACACTTTGCGCACTTTGTCTTCTGGCATTTCCATGCGCTCACTCAGCTCTTCCGGAGTTGCCTCTCGGCCCATTTCCTGAAGCATTTGGCGAGAGATACGATTGAGCTTGTTGATGGTTTCAATCATATGCACCGGAATACGAATGGTGCGTGCCTGGTCGGCGATGGAACGGGTAATGGCTTGGCGAATCCACCAAGTGGCGTAGGTGGAGAATTTGTAACCGCGGCGGTATTCAAACTTGTCCACCGCTTTCATCAGGCCGATATTGCCTTCCTGAATCAGATCGAGGAACTGCAGGCCGCGGTTGGTGTACTTCTTGGCGATAGAAATCACCAGACGCAGGTTGGCTTCCACCATTTCTTTTTTGGCGCGGCGCATTTTCGCTTGGCCGATGGAAACCCGGCGGTTGATGTCTTTGATGGTGCCTACGGACAGTTGCTGAACTTCTTCCAGCTGCTGCATTTTCTGCTGGCTGCGTTGCACCTCAGCTTCCATCGCTTTGAGGGTTTCTGCATAAGCGGGCTTGCCTTTGAGAATGCTGGCAACCCACTTTTGATTGGCCTCGTTGCCCGGGAACGTTTTGATAAATTCGCCCCGGGGCATTTTGCCGTGCTTGATGCACAGGGTCATGATGGTGCGCTCTTCACGGCGAACCTGAGCCAGTGCTTCGCGGGTGTTGTCCAGCATGGGGTCCATTTGCCGCGGAGTCAGCTTGAAGAACTTAAAGATTTCTGCCAGTTCTTTCAGGCTCTTTTGAGCAGCGGCGGAGTCGCGACCGTTGCGAGTCAGCGAGCGCTTGGTTTTGGTGAGCTGCTTGCGCATGGACTCAAAGCGCTCTCTGGCCTCTTCGGGGTCTAGGCCGGTGTTTTCCTCTTCGTCGTCATCATCGTCGCCAGACTCTTCCTTCTGCTGAGCTTTGCTCAAGGCTGAGGGTACGTGTTCCACCGGGTCAAGATAACCACTGATGATGTCGACCAGTTTGCGCTCTTCTTTGGCGATCAGGTCGTATTCTGCCAGCAGGCCTTCTACCACGCCCGGCCATTCCGCCAAGGCGGCCATGGTGTCGCGGGTACCGTCCTCAATGCGCTTGGCAATTTCAATTTCGCCTTCGCGGGTCAGCAGTTCCACAGAGCCCATCTCGCGCATGTACATACGCACTGGGTCGGTGGTGCGGTGCTGTTCGGTCTCTACCGCAGCCAATGCCGCTGCCGCTTCAGCGGCGGCAATCTCATCGGTGGTGTTGTCACCGCTGGACATCAACAGTTGATCAGCGTCAGGGGCGGTTTCAAACACGTTGATGCCCATGTCGTTAATCATCTGGATGATGTCTTCCACCTGATCCGGATCGGAGATGTCCTGCGGCAGGTGGTCGTTAACCTCGGCGTAAGTCAGGTAGCCCTGCTCACGGCCTTTGGCGATCAACTCTTTAATGCGGGATTGTTGTTGGCTGGCGTCGGTCATTTCTGCTCGTCGTTTCGGTGATCAATCACCGCTGGTAGTGGGGCGAAAAATAGCGGGGGATTATACTGAATATATAGGGGCTTGTCGCGGGAAATAAAGGCTTTTCGCGGGATTTGTCAACGGTTTCTCATCAAGGTTAGTGTGAGTTTACTTTTTTCGCCTAATTATTTGATTCAATTGAGTTTTTTTCTCATCGCTGAGGTCGCTGCGCAGGGCCGCTGGCAACAGTCGTAAGGCGGCTTTTACATCTTCTTCGTTAGGCTGTGTCTTATTGACCAAAAAAGTCACCTGCTGTTCCAATGGCAGCGTTTCCATGGCGCGGCGTTGGATAAGGCTGATGGCGTCCTGGAACTCCGCGGAGTTGTCTCGCACGGCGTGCTGCGGAGGGTAAATAGAATCGCAGGCGGCGATTTCCGCCAGCAGCGCGCCCTGACCATCCCGGTGCATGCCCAACCAGTGGCCGAGAATCTGGTGAGACGATGCCTCCGTGTTGTTGTGCAAATACTCAACCAGTGCCGCCAATAGCTGAGCCTCCGGATTAGTGCTTTGCTGCAGTGGTTCGCAATCACTGACTTGCTGCGCCAGTGAGGTATTGTTGAGCAAAATCGCTATGGCAGTGCGTTCTGCAGTGAGCTGCATTTTGCTGTGGCGCTGTGTGGTAGTGTCGGAGCTGAAATTGTCTTCGTGAGCTGCTTGCGTCCAGGGTGGTGGCTCGTGCTGCAGTTGGTTTGGCTCGTTGCCATACCATTCGTTGTTGTGAGCCTCAGGGTTGTCTGGGCTACTCGTTGGTTGGGCGGTGTTGTCCGTTGAGGGCTCCGGGTGTTCGGGCGGTAGCGATTCGCTGGTGCTGATCAGCTGATCCAGCTTGTCTGGGTTCATCCCGGTGAGATTCCCCAGCTCCGCAATCATTAGCTCCCGGAAGATGTTCGCCGGTATGCTGTTCAAATAGGGGGCGGCATTTTTGGCCAGCCGCGCCTTGCCATCCGGGGTGTCGGTATCAATGCCTTCACCGGCGGTGGCGAACAGGAACTGGGACAGCGGTTGTGCTTCCGACAGCAGATCCCGAAACCGCTCGGCGCCTTTTTCGCGCACCATGCTGTCCGGGTCGTGGCCTTCTTGTAAAAACAGGAAGCGGGCAGAGCGGCCGTCTTCCATCATCGGCAGGCAGTTTTCCAAGGCGCGATGGGCGGCTTGGCGGCCGGCGCGGTCGCCGTCAAAGCAAAACACCACTTCCGGCGTGTAGCGGAACAGTTTTTCCAGGTGCGGGCCGGTGATCGCAGTACCCAGGGTGGCCACCGCATTGTCAATGCCGAACTGGGCCAGGGCCACAACGTCCATATAGCCTTCCACAACGACTACATTGTTCAGTTCGCCGGGGCTTTGCGTGGCTTCGTACAGGCCGTAGAGCTCGCGGCCTTTGTGGAACACGGGTGTTTCCGGGGAGTTCAGGTACTTCGGTTTATCGTCCCCCAGTACCCGGCCACCAAAGGCAATGGTGCGGCCGCGGGTATCCCGTATTGGGAACATAATGCGGTTGCGGAAGCGGTCGTAGCGCTTGTTCTGTTCCGGCTTTTCAATCAGCAGGCCAGTGTCCACCTGCAGGCGCAGATTGGTGGGGTCGTCACCGAGTTCATTGAGCAGGTTATCCCAGCCGGGCGGTGCATAGCCGATGCCGAAACGAGCGCTGATTTTTCCGTCCAGGCCCCGAGACTTCAGATAGTCGATGGCGTAACGGGCAGAGTGATGGCTGCGCAGCTGCTGGCGGTAGAACAGATCGGCTTTTTCCAAAGTGCCGTAAAGGCGCTTTTTCTGTTTGGCGCGCTCGTCTTCAAATGGGGTGGTTTCTTCTCTTGGAACATCCAGGCCCACATAGTTGGCCAGTTGCTCCACTGCCTCCGGAAACGACAAGCGCTCGTAGTCCATGACAAAACCAAGAGCGTTGCCGTTGGCCTGGCAGCCGAAGCAATAGTAGAACTGTTTGTCTGGGGCGACGGTAAAAGACGGTGTTTTTTCCTCGTGGAAAGGGCAGCAGGCGCTGTAATTCTTGCCGGTTTTTTTCAGCTGTACCCGGCTGTTGATCACATCCACAATGTCGACGCGATCCAGCAGGTCGTCTATAAAATATTGAGGAATTTTCCCGGCCATAAACTCATCGTCGCCATACCCACCTGCGCGGGCATAACAGTATTACCCCAGTTTCTCCTTAACCATTTTGCTTACTGCACCCATATCGCCACGGCCTTGTACCTGGGGTTTGACGATACCCATCACCTTGCCCATATCGGCCATGCCAGTGGCATCGGTTTTGGCAATCGCTTCGCTAACAATCTGCTCCAGTTCTGCTTCACTAAGAGCGGCGGGCAGGAAGGTGGCGATCACGTCCAATTCCATTTGCTCTTGGGCCGCCAGGTCATCGCGGCCGGCATCCTGGTATTGGCTCAGTGAGTCGCGGCGCTGTTTACTCATTTTGTCCAGCACAGCCAGGGTGCGTGCATCATCCAGCTCAATGCGCTCGTCCACTTCAATGCGCTTGATTTCGGCTTGAATCAGGCGAATAACCCCCAGGCGTTCCTTTTCTTTGCTGCGCATGGCGTCTTTCATGGCGCTTTTGATCTGATCTTTTAACGTATCGCTCATGGCTTCTTTCTCAATGGATGGTTTCCTGATAATTGAAGAGGGGAGTTTACCTTGATTGGATCGTTTTTCCACAAACACAAAAAGCGCCGATGAGATCATCGGCGCTTTGCGATACTACAGCGAGGTAGCTTGTACAGTGACCGCGAAGCGGTATCAGTACATACGAACGAACTTGCGAGACTCGCGCTGAACCTTTTTGGCGTGACGCTTAACAGCGGCAGCGGCTTTGCGCTTGCGAGCCCAAGTGGGCTTCTCAAAGAACTCGCGACGGCGTACTTCCGCCAGAATACCTGCTTTTTCGCAGGAGCGCTTGAAGCGGCGCAGGGCAACGTCAAAAGGTTCGTTTTCTTTTACGCGTACAGCTGGCATGTAAAAAATCCTGTTGTATCGATTGTCTGTCTGTTAATGGCCCTGTAAGCAGTCGCAAAACCGGCCCAGGCCTTTGAGGGCGCGTATTCTATACAGGTCAGATAGGGAATGCAAAGGGTGTTTTTGCGCGATTTGTGTGCCACAGCTAGCAGCCTGTGAGCCACTTTTCCCAGACACGCTGTAAATGACATCCCTGTACGCTCGGTGGCCGCTATCCCTGCGGCCAACGGTCTGGGAAAAGTGGCTCACAGGCTGCCTTCATCGTATCATCCCAACTCCTTTCTATTAGGCGGCTTTATATAGATGCTAGTACTGGGTATCGAAACCTCTTGCGACGAAACTGGCGTGGCGCTGTATCACTGCGAGCGTGGCCTGCTTGGACACGCACTGTACAGCCAGATAGATGTGCATTCCGAGTATGGCGGTGTGGTGCCGGAACTGGCTTCTCGCGACCATGTACGCAAGCTGTTGCCGTTAATCCGCCAGGTGCTGGATGAAGCGGGTTGCCAGCGTGATGATATTGGAGGTATCGCTTATACCTCTGGCCCTGGCCTGGTTGGGGCGTTGATGGTGGGTGCCTGTGTGGGACGTTCACTGGCTTACGCTTGGGATGTGCCGGCGGTTGGCGTGCACCATATGGAGGGTCATTTGCTGGCCCCCATGTTGGAAGCGGAGTCTCCGGCATTTCCGTTTGTGGCGTTGCTGGTTTCCGGTGGCCACACCCAATTGGTGGATGTGGCGGGTATTGGTGAGTACGCCCTGTTGGGTGAGTCACTGGATGATGCGGCTGGTGAGGCGTTTGATAAAGCCGCCAAAATGCTCGACCTCGATTACCCTGGCGGCCCGCATATCGCTCGTTTGGCGGAACAGGGTGATCCAACGCGCTTTCGTTTTCCCCGGCCCATGACTGATCGTCCTGGGTTGGATTTCAGTTTTTCCGGCCTGAAGACTTATACCCTCAATATAGTGGCGCAACACCGTGGCGACGATGTTCTGCCAGATGATCAAACCATGGCCGACATCGCCTGCGCTTTTCAAGAGGCAGTGGTGGACACTCTGTCTATTAAATGCCGTCGCGCTCTCGAACAAACTGGCCATAAAACGTTGGTGATTGCCGGTGGTGTTTCTGCCAATACCCGCCTGCGGGAAAAACTGGAACAGTCGCTGGCCAAAGTGGGTGGTAAGGTGTTCTATGCCCGCCATGAATTCTGTACCGACAATGGCGCCATGATCGCCTACGCCGGTTGCCAGCGACTGCTAGCAGGGCACAATGAAGGCTTGGCAGTCAGTGCCCGCCCACGCTGGCCGCTGGATGAGTTGGACGGGATTGCTGGTGGTCTACAGGTGGATACTGTAAATGGATAGGGTCTATATCAGTGATTTGCGCATCGATACCGTAATTGGCATTTACGACTGGGAGCGGCAAGTGCAGCAGACCGTGGTGCTGAATTTGGAAATGGCCTGGGATATCGCCCAGGCTGCAGCCACCGACGATATTCAGCACACGCTTAACTACAAAGCGGTATCTGATCGCTTGATTGAATTCGTGTCTACCAGCGAATTTCAGCTTCTGGAAACCATGGCAGAACAGGTTTGCCAAATTATCCTCAATGAATTTTCTGTGCCTTGGGTAAAACTGCGCTTGGGTAAACCCGGTGCCGTTGCCGCCGCTCGCGATGTGGGTGTGCTGATTGAGCGAGGCAGTAAACCACAGTGATTACCGCTTACCTGGGTATTGGCAGTAATCAAAGTCGCAGTCATAACATTCGCGCGGCCTTGCAATGGCTTGAGCAGTGTTACGACAGTTTGCAGTGTTCTCCAATCTATGAAACCGACCCAGTGGGTGTTGAGTGTAAACGCTTTTACAACCTAGTGGTGGCCATTCAAACGGATCAACCGCTCGTTGAGTTGTATCGTGCGCTGCGGCAACTGGAGCAGCGGCAGGGGCGTTGTCGGGATACTGAAAACCCTTGTCACACCCTAGATGTGGATATTCTGTTGTATGGCGATGTGAGCGGTACGGTTAGTGGCGTGGAGTTGCCAAGGCCGGAAATTCTGACCAATGCTTATGTGTTAAAGCCACTCTCTGATTTAGCCCCGGAATTAACCCACCCTGAGGTCGGAAAAACCTATCGGCAGCTTTGGTGGGAATACGATCGGCCACAGAAATTGTGGCCGGTTGAGTTTCGCTAAGTTTAGTTGGAATTAGTCGCTTTCAATAATTTCAAATGTCACTGATCTGTGTGTTGAATAATTAAGTTCGCCGAATGATAGGGGCTCAGGTGTCGATGATTTTTGAGAATAGCTGGATCGGCGTAACCCAGTAACAACAATCTCTTCGTCAATACCGTCGCTTTCATATCTGTTTCTATTTGTCAGTGAGCCGATGTCATAAACCTTCAGCTTTATGCCAAGTTGTTCTTCGTAGATTACCTTCTTAGCGATGACGTCTGCCAAGGCTTCAGAAACTAGTTCTCGGTTTAGCTCCTTCTTTTTGCTGTGTTTGTACTTTATTTCGCCTAACGAGACGCTTTTAAATTCGTCGACCAGAGAAGCTACAGCTGAAAACTGTTGCTCAGTAGTGACTGCAACATTAATTTTGTTGACACTGTTGTAGCTTGTAGGGCGCTTTGAAAAGTAACCAATTTCTGGAGAAGTTGAGAATGAAGCAGTTTGAATGTCGTTTTTGGCAATTCCTGAATTTACCAGGGTGGCAATAACTTGTTGTCTGATGCGGCTGTTTTCAGCCAACGCTCCGCGCATTTCTTTTGCTTCTGTGGATACAATGATGGAAACAGTTGCAGTGTCTGATTGTACGACTCTCTCCGCATAACCATGTAATGTCACAGTAACTTTATTTGGATAAAAATATCTTTTAAGTTCTTCAGGTGTTCCTTTCAACTCTGTTGAAATCGAGGTCTGCGCATATAAAAAGATAAGCAAAAATAAAATGCGTTTCATAACAAACTCCGTGTTGTTAGGTATGCCGATATTGTCAATAGATCAAAATAGGCAAGTGGGTATTTATTGAACTACATTTTTCTTGTATTCAGCGATAATATCCAGTTTTTTTCTATCCATCGCTTCAGCAATCTCCGCGCCTTTTTTACCTTGCTCGACAAATTCTTTGGCACTGACCATTTGCAGTTCCCGATGAATTCTCCGTAACCAATTCGCGGAGGAGTACTCGGTATTTTCAAAACCGGTGCGGCCGCGAGCGTCTGCGGTGCAAGCCAATAAAAATAGCTCTAACTGATCCGGTTGGCGAAAAGCGTCAAGCCCTTTGAGTAACTTCAAAATGGTTGTCGGGCGCAGGGTTTGCGCTTTGTGGCACAACAGATGGTAGCGCGTGACTTTTTTCGCCAGCACGTAAAAGCGATTGGGCACCTTCAGGCGCTCGGATAGCGCTTTGACCAGCGGCACCCCCCGTTCTTCGTGACCGATATGGCGGGGGAGAATATCGCTGGGGGTGATGGCCTTACCCAAGTCATGCACTAGTACCGCAAAGCGCACAGCGGTATCGTCGCTGAGCAGGGCAGATTGTTGCAGTGACATGATCGTGTGTATGCCGGAGTCCACTTCCGGGTGGTAATCAGCCCGCTGAGGAACGCCAAAGAGTGCATCCACTTCCGGGAACAGAATTTTAAGAGCGCCGCATTGGCGCAATACATCGATAAAGAGTTGGGGTGATCGCTCACCGAGCGCGCGCTCGGTTTCTTTCCAAACCCGTTCAGGGGTCAGTGCGTTCAGTTCGCCGCTGGTTGCCAGCTGCGACATCAACGCCATTGTTTCCGGCGCTATGGTAAACCCCAGGTGGTGGTAGCGGGCGGCAAAACGGGCTACCCGCAGTACCCGCAGCGGGTCTTCCGCAAACGCCGAGGAGACATGACGCAAAACCCGTTTATCCAAGTCAGCGCGGCCGTTATAGGGGTCGAACAGATTTCCCTGCTCATCTTGAGCAATAGCGTTAATGGTCAAATCGCGGCGCAGCAAATCCTGCTCCAGAGTGACGTCCTCTGCGGCGTGGAATTGAAAGCCTTTATAGCCGGGAGCAGTTTTGCGTTCTGTACGAGCCAGCGCATATTCTTCGCCGGTTTCCGGGTGCAGGAACACCGGGAAGTCAGCGCCTACGGCTTTGTAGCCCTGGCTTTCCATCTGTTGAGGGGTGGCGCCCACTACCACCCAATCCCGTTCAACAACGGGATAGTCGAGTAATGAATCGCGTACTGCGCCGCCCACCAGATAGATTTCCATGGGGGGGATTGTAAAGAAGCTGCGGGCGGCGGGCTACTGGCTGCAAGCAGTGTGAGTGCGTTATCGCAAACTGCTATTGATATCGGCTAATGCAGCGTTGCCCGGGCACAGGTCTTTTTCATGCAAGTCCCGCAGTGGCGATGGCATGGTATTGATGACCCGGTGGAAGTCACGCAGGTTCGTGTCCAGGTACAGCAACCCGGTAAGTACTTCGCCGCGCACCTTGTGGTCGTGGATAGCATTGAGTGCCGCGTGAGGGTCGGAGGTATCCAGGTCGCTTTGGGCCTTGGTGAGATGAATCACTGAGCCGTCGTGTAATTCCAATTCCCGTGTCGTGCCGGGGGCGTATTCCAGTGTGATTTCTTTTTCTGCGGGTACAAAGTCGACCACATCGGCTTGGCGAATATGTTCGCGCATATGGTCGTAGCTTTTGGTGGAGTTGGTGGTGTTGTTAAAAGTCACGCAGGGGGAGATCACATCAATAAAGGCAAACCCTTTGTGAGTGATGGCGGCTTTTAGTAAGGGCACCAGCTGTTGTTTGTCACCGGAAAAGCTGCGCGCCACAAAGGTGGCACCCAGTTGCAGTGCCTGGGCACAGAGGTCAATAGGCTCAAAGGCGGTGGCGATACCCCGTTTGCCGGCGGAGCCTACATCCGCAGTAGCTGAATCCTGGCCTTTGGTGAGGCCGTAGCAGCCGTTGTTTTCCACCAGATACAGCATATTCAGGTTGCGACGTACCACGTGAGAAAACTGGCCAAAGCCGATGGAAGCGCTGTCGCCGTCGCCGGAAATACCGATATAGGCCATTTGCCGATTGGCAGCATTGGCACCGGTGGCCACCGATGGCATACGACCGTGTACCGAGTTAAAGCCGTGTGCCTGGTTGAGAAAGTAGGCTGGGGTTTTTGAGGAGCAGCCAATACCGGACAGTTTGGCCACATGATGGGGTTCAATAGCAAGCTCAAAGCAGGCTTGCACAATGGCCGCGCTCACCGAGTCGTGGCCGCAGCCGGCACACAAGGTGGATAGCGCTCCCTCGTAATATTGGCGGGTATGGCCCAGTTCATTGGTGGGCAAATCTGGGTGGCGGAAACTGGGGCGGTGATAGGTCATTGCTGATCTCCTGAAAGTAAGTCTCCCCCGGTTTGGGCGCGCAGCGGCGTGACATTATCTATCTTCAGGGCTTTGCGAATTTCCCGGCTGATATCTTGAGCGCACACCGGCATGCCATCGTAAAGCGTTAAAGGGATCAAGCGGGATGGGTCCGCTGAACATTCGTTCATTAGCAGGGTACGCAGTTGGCCGTCCCGATTTTGCTCGATCACAAATACCTGTTGGTGTTCGGAGAGAAAGGCTTCTACGTCATCGTTAAAGGGAAAGGCACGCACCCGCAGGGCGTTTATATAAATGCCTTCTTCCGACAGGATGTTCTGGGCTTCCAGGGCCGCGTCGGTGGTGGTGCCAAAAAACAGCATGCCAATATCTGTACTTTTATCGGTACTGGGGTTGCCATAGCGCTGTGGTGCTGGCACCAGAGATTTGGCGGTGTGCCACTTTTTCAGCAGGCGCTCCATGCTGTCCACATAGTCTTCGGATTTTTCCGTATAGGCAGCGTCCCGGTTGTGGGAACTGCCACGGGTAAAGTACGCGCCTTTTTGTGGGTGACTGCCTGGGTAGGTGCGATAGCAAATGCCATCGTCGTCCACATCCCGGTAGCGACCAAAAGGTGTATCCATGCGTTCCAGATCCTTTCGGCTGAGAACCTTGCCGCGGTCGTACTGACGATTGTCGTCCCACTCCAGAGGGTCCGACATTACATCATTCATTCCCAAATCCAGATCACTGAGCAGAATAATGGGTGTCTGTAAGCGATCCGCCAGGTCAAAGCTCAGGGCGCTCATCTCAAAGCACTCTTTCGGCGTCGCCGGGAATAACAACACGTGTTTTGTGTCTCCATGGGAGGCGTAGGCGGCGGCAAGAATATCTGATTGCTGAGTGCGGGTGGGCATGCCCGTAGAGGGGCCGGTGCGTTGAATATCGAACAGAACTGTTGGCACTTCGGCAAAATACGCCAGGCCAAGAAATTCAGACATCAACGACACACCGGGGCCGGAAGTGGCGGTAAAGGAGCGGGCTCCGTTCCAGGCGGCGCCAATCACAATGCCGATAGCGGCTAGTTCATCTTCCGCCTGAATCAGGGCGAATTTTTTGCAGCCGGTTTGTTCGCAAATACGAAATTTATTGGCGTATTTTTCAAACGCCTCCACCGCTGAGGTGGATGGGGTGATGGGGTACCAGCCTACCACGGTGGCACCGCCATAAACGGCACCCAAACCGAGGGCGTCGTTGCCGCTCATCATAATTTTTTCGGCGGTCAGATCGCGGCGCTCCACACGAATACCCAAGGGGCACTGAAAGTGCTCCTGAGCGTACTGGTAGCCCATTTCCAAAGCGTGAATATTGGGTAGCACCAGTTTTTCCTTTCCCTTGAATGTGTCGGCTACGAGCCCGGTGAGTACACTGAAATTCATATCCAACAGCGCCGCCAAGGCACCCACATAAATCACATTTTTGAACAGTTGCCGTTTGCGCGGATCGTCGTATTCCCGCTGACACATTTCCGTGAGAGGAATGCCCAGGTAGTGAACATCGTCTCGCTGCACTCGTATATCCAGTGGTTTGGTACTGTCGTAAATCAAATAGCCACCCGCTTGCAGGCAGTCGATATCCTGCTTCAGGCTTTGTGGGTTCATAGCCACGGAAATATCCACGCCGCCACGACGGCCCAGATAGCCTTTTTCAGAAACCCGTACTTCGTACCAGGTGGGCAGCCCTTGAATATTGGAGGGGAAAATATTTTTCGGGCTGATGGGAAGCCCCATGCGAAACAGCGCTTTGGCAAACAGGCCATTGGCGCTGGCTGAGCCGGTACCGTTGACATTGGCAAACCGTATAACAAAATCGTTGAGGGAGCTGATTGATTTTTTGCTCATTGGGAGCCCCCCGCTGATTGCCCAGCCTGGGTAACGGAGTAATCAAACTTCTGCATATCCCAGGCCCCTGTCGGACAGCGTTCTGCACATAACCCACAGTGCAGGCAGACGTTTTCGTCTTTCACCATCACTCGTTCGGTTTTTAGTAAATCGGACACCATTAAATCCTGTTCCAGGTTGGTGGCCGGTGCGTTCAGGCGGCTGCGCAAATCGCTTTCGTCGCTGTTGGCGGTAAAGTTGATGCAGCTGGTGGGGCAGATGTCGGCGCAGGCGTCGCATTCGATGCAGGCGCTTTCGGTAAATACGGTTTGTACGTCGCAGTTCAGGCAGCGCTCCGCTTCTTCCAGCGCGGTTTGCAGGTTAAAGCCCAGTTCCACTTCCAGCTTTCGGTCCTTCAGGGCGCAGGCTTTGTCTGCCAGAGGAACGATCTGACGTTCGCTGTTTTCAATTTGGTTGTCGTACACCCATTCGTGGACGCCCATTTTCTGGCTGACCAGATTGGTGCCGGGAGTCGGGCGTTGTGTCACCGATTGGCCGCTGCAAAACAGGTCGATGGATACGGCGGCCTGGTGACCATGGGCTACGGCGGTAATGATATTGGCGGGGCCAAAGGCAGCGTCGCCGCCGAAGAAGACTTTGGGGTTGCTGGATTGGAAGGTGACTTCGTCCACCACCGGCATATCCCATTTGCCAAAGTCGATGCCGATATCTCGCTCAATCCAGGGGAAGGCATTCTCCTGACCAATGGCCAGTAGCACATCGTCGCAGGGGAAAAATACTGGTGGCTCGCCGGCGGATTTTAATTGGCGGCGGCCATCTTCGTCGTATTCCGCCACTACCTTGTCGAAGTGCATGCCCACCAGTTTGCCGTTTTCAGTAATAAACTCCAGTGGCACATGGCAATCGTAGAAGGGAATATCTTCGTGCTGGGCGTCTTCAATTTCCCAAGGGGAGGCTTTCATTTCACTGGCGGGGCTGCGTACTACAACTTTTACATCGCTGCCGCCCAGGCGGCGAGCGGTGCGGCAGCAGTCCATGGCGGTGTTGCCTCCGCCCAGAACCAGTACGTTTTTGCCTATTTTGGCGGTGTGCTCAAAGGCCACGTTGGCCAGCCATTCGATGCCGATATGGATGTTGGCGTCTGCTTCTTGCCTGCCCGGTAGTTTTGCCAAGTCCCGGCCACGAGGCGCGCCGGAGCCTACAAACACTGCGTTGTAATTTTTGTCGAGAATGTATTTCAGGCTGCTGATATAGGTATCGAAGTGGGTGGCAATGCCCATATCGAGAATGTAATTCACCTCTTCGTTAAGCACCTCTTCAGGTAATCGGAACGAGGGAATCTGGCTGCGCATAAAGCCACCGCCCAGCTTTTGCTGATCGTAAATATCGATGCGGTAACCCAGTGGTGCCAAATCGCGTGCCACAGTCAATGAGGCCGGGCCAGCACCAATCAGGGCAATTTTTTTGCCGTTGGCAGGGGCGATGTCTGGTAGCCTATCTTTGATGTCGTCTTTAAAATCCGCCGCCACACGCTTCAGACGGCAGATGGCCACTGGCTGTTCCTCCACCCGGCCGCGGCGGCAGGCGGGTTCGCAGGGGCGATCACAGGTGCGTCCCAGTACACCGGGAAACACATTGGACTCCCAGTTGAGCATATAAGCATCGCTGTAGCGGCCACGGGCAATCAGGCGAATGTATTCAGGAACTGGCGTATGCGCCGGGCAGGCGTATTGGCAATCGACGACCCGGTGAAAATACTCCGGGTTTTTGGTATCGGTGGGTTTCAAATTATGGTCTCCCAGCCTCTAAGGGTATTTACACCCTGTTTTTATTGTTGTATGCCACAGTGTATTGGGTTTTCGGGAAATGTGAATGTTTTTTGGCAATTTTTTGACAAAAAAGCGGAAACAACCTTTTTGCGGTTACTCCTCGGTGGGTTTTTCCTGGCGACGTGGTGGGTAGTGGAGAGTTTGCACCACCTCATCATCGACAATGGATTCCAGCTTGATATCGAATTTCCACAGCTGGTGAAGGTAGCGCATGACTGATTCGGTGGTGTCTCCCAGCGGGCGATTGTTGTATTGGCAGTGTTGCAGGGTTAAAGAGCGGTCGCCGCGTACATCCACTTCGCTTATCTGAATATTAGGTTCGATATTGCCCAGGTTGTAGCTGGCGGCGAGGTCTTGGCGAATCTGTTTATAACCCTGTTCGTCGTGAATGGCGCCCACTTCCAAATGATCTTGCTGATCGTCATCGACAATGGTGAACAGTTTTAAATCACGGATCACTTTGGGTGACAAGAACTGCAGAATAAAACTGTCGTCCTTAAAATTTTCCATGGAAAAATGCAGGGTGGTAAGCCAGTCGCTACCGGCAATATCCGGAAACCATTCGCGGTCTTCTTCGGTGGGACTTTCGCAGATGCGGCGAATATCCTGCATCATCGCAAAACCCAGGGTGTAGGGGTTGATGCCGCTGTAGTAGGGGGAGTCGTATTCCGGCTGGTAGATGACGTTGGTGTGGTGCTGTAAGAATTCCACCATAAAACCATCGTTCACCAGGCCCTGTTTGTACAAATCATTAACAATGGTGAAATGCCAGAAGCACGCCCAGCCTTCGTTCATTACCTTGGTTTGCCGTTGCGGGTAAAGGTATTGGGCCACTTTGCGAACAATGCGCACTACCTCCCGTTGCCAGGGTTCCAATAAAGGCGCACTTTTCTCAATAAAATACAACAGATTTTCTTGAGGTTCTGATGGAAAAACCGGGTGTGCCCGGGTGGTTTCTTCCGCTTCTTTAACAGGAATGGTTTTCCACAATTCGTTGACCTGCTGTTGCAGGTGGGCTTCTCGTTCCTGCTGTCGTGTCTGCTCTTCCTGAATAGACAGCGGGTATGGCCGCTTGTAGCGGTCGACACCGTAGTTCATCAGGGCGTGGCAGGCGTCCAGCAGAGATTCCACTTCGTCCACGCCGTGGCGTTCTTCGCATTGAGCGATAAAGTTTCGCGCAAACAACAGGTAGTCAATGATCGAGCTGGCGTCGGTCCAGGTCTTAAATAAATAGTTATTTTTAAAAAATGAATTGTGGCCGTAACTGGCGTGGGCGATCACCAGCGCTTGCATGCACATGGAATTTTCTTCCATCAAATAGGCGATGCAGGGATCGGAGTTAATGACAATTTCGTAGGCCAGCCCCATATGGCCGCGCTTATAGCTGTTCTCCATGCTGATAAAGTGCTTGCCGAACGACCAGTGATGATAGTTGATGGGCATGCCAGAAGAGGCGTAGGCATCCAGCATTTGCTCGGAGTTGATCACTTCAATTTGGTTGGGGTAGGTGCTTAACCGATAGCTGTCGGCGATGGCGGCAATGGCGTCGTCGTATTCCTGCAGCAGTTCGAACGTCCATTCGGAGGTGGTGGAGATGGGTTTGCTCATGCCACCTCCAACGGTTTGCCAAACAACTCCCTGAACACCGGATAAATATCCTCTGGCCCGGTGATGTGTTGCATGGCAAAGGCTTGAGGGTTGCTTTGCAGTACTTGTTGGTAGGACTCCCAAAGCGGTTTTGGGCCGCGGCTGGAGATTTCCACGTAGGAGTAATACTGCACCAGGGGTAGGATGTCGTTGCTCAGCACGTCGATGCAGCGGCCGCAGTCTTCTGGCCAGTTATCGCCGTCGGAGGCCTGGGCACCGTAAATATTCCATTCGTTCACCGGGTAGCGGGCTTCGACAATGGTTTTCATCAAATCCAGGGCGCTGGATACCACGGTGCCGCCGGTTTCCCGTGAGTAGAAAAATTCTTCTTCGTCCACTTCCTTGGCGGTGGTGTGGTGGCGAATAAATACCACTTCGGTTTTGTCGTAATTGCGTGACAGGAATAAATACAAAAGGATAAAAAATCGCTTTGCCAGGTCTTTGGTTTTTTGATCCATGGAACCGGACACATCCATCAGACAAAACATGACTGCCTTGGACACTGGCACCGGTTCCTTGCGGTGGCGACGGTAGCGAATGTCAATATCGTCCAGAAACGGCACCGCGTCGATACGGCGTTTCAGACCGGCAATTTTTTCTTCCAGTTCAGCAATGCGATCTTTGAAACTGTCGTCCTGAGTAGTGAGTAGGGTTTTTAGTTCCGCTTCCGCCTGACGCAGCTGTCGGCGTTTACCCATGGTCATGGCCAGGCGGCGGGCACTGGCGCCGCGCATGGAACGCAATACGTCGATGTTGTTGGGGGTGCCTTGATTGGCGAAACCAGCACGCACCCGTTTAAATTCCTCGTTGCCCGCCAGTTGCCGTTTGGTGAGGTTGGGCAGGGCCATATCTTCAAACAGAAAGTCCAGAAATTCCTGCTGGCTGATTTCAAACACGAACTCGTCCATGCCTTCGCCCTGATTGCTGGCTTTGCCTTCACCAGCGCCCTGGCCACCGCCGCCTTCCGGGCGGGGCAATTGGTCGCCGCGCACAAACTCTTTGTTGCCAGGCAGTACATGGGTGTTACGGCCACCGCTGCCGTGCTGAAAAACTGGCTCAGTTAAGTCCTTTCCGGAAATGCCAATTTTTTCGCCACCTTCAATATCGGTAATGCCGCGTTTGCGCAAACGCTCCGCCACTGCTTCCTTTATCTGGGCTCGATGACGGCGCAAAAATCGCTGTCGATTAACAGCACTTTTGTTTTTGGCATTTTTGCGGCGGTCGATAAAGTAGTTGGTCATTTGAGCAGAGCTCCAGTGGGTTGCTTTGAGGAAACCGTTTTTTCAGTTCCTGAAACTACTGAGACTTCCTCACCCGCAAATACCACTCCGATAACAACCGAACCTGTTTCTCTGTATAGCCACGTTCCACCATCCTCTGCACAAAGTCCTGGTGTTTCTGCTGGTCTTCGGCGCTTGCTTTGGCGTTGAAGGAGATAACCGGCAGCAGGTCTTCGGTGCTGGCAAACATTTTCTTCTCAATCACTGAACGCAATTTTTCGTAGCTGGTCCAGGCAGGGTTTTTGCCTTGGTTGTTGGCCCGGGCGCGCAGTACAAAGTTGACAATTTCACTGCGGAAGTCTTTCGGGTTGCTGATGCCTGCCGGTTTTTCGATTTTTTCCAGTTCGTCGTTGAGAGAGGCGCGGTCAAGAATTTCTCCAGTTTCCGGGTCACGGTACTCTTGATCCTGAATCCAGAAATCCGCGTAGGTAACGTAACGATCAAACAGGTTTTGGCCGTACTCGGAGTAGGATTCCAGATAAGCCGTCTGAATTTCCTTGCCGATAAACTCGATGTAATTGTGGGCCAGGAATTCTTTAATAAAGTTCAGGTAGCGGTCGTGAATTTCACTGGGGAACTGCTCCTGTTCAATCTGGTTTTCCAACACATACAGCAGATGTACCGGGTTGGCGGCCACTTCCGTGGAATCGAAATTAAACACTTTCGACAGGGTTTTAAACGCGAAGCGGGTAGACAGTCCGTTCATGCCTTCGTCCACACCGGCATTGTCGCGGTATTCTTGAATGGACTTGGCTTTGGGGTCGCGATCTTTCAGGCTTTCGCCGTCGTAGATACGCATTTTGGAATAAACGCTGGAATTTTCCGGCTCTTTCAGCCGCGACAGTACCGTAAACTGCGCCAGCATATCCAGAGTGTCCGGTGCGCAAGGGGCGGTAGACAGGGAGCTGTTTTGCAGCAGTTTTTCGTAAATCTTAATTTCTTCGGTAACGCGCAGGCAGTAGGGCACCTTGACGATATACACCCGATCGATAAAGGCCTCGTTGTTCTTGTTGTTCTTGAAGGTTTGCCACTCGGATTCGTTGGAGTGTGCCAGCACTACGCCTTCAAAGGGGATGGCGCCGATGGCTTCGGTACCGTTGTAGTTGCCTTCCTGGGTAGCGGTCAGCAGGGGGTGCAGCACCTTAATGGGCGCTTTAAACATCTCCACAAACTCCATCAACCCCTGGTTGGCGGTGCACATACCGCCGGAGAAACTGTAGGCGTCCGGGTCGTTTTGCGGGTATTCCTCCAGTTTGCGAATATCCACCTTGCCCACCAGAGAGGAGATATCCTGGTTGTTTTCATCGCCTGGCTCGGTTTTGGAAATAGCCGTTTGATCGAGAATGGATGGTGTCAGTTTGACCACTCTAAACTGGCTGATATCGCCGCCGTATTCATGCAGCCGTTTTACCGCCCAGGGGGACATCACTGTACTCAGATAGCGCTTGGGAATACCGTATTCTTCTTCAAGAATGGCGCCGTCTTCGCCGGCCTGGAACAACCCCAGTGGAGACTCAAATACTGGTGAGCCTTTAAGGGCGTAAATGGGTTGCTTTTCCATCAGGGACTTCAGTTTTTCAGCCAGTGAAGACTTACCGCCACCCACCGGGCCCAATAGGTAGAGAATCTGCTTTTTCTCCTCCAAACCCTGAGCGGCGTGGCGGAAGAAGCTCACGATGCTCTCAATGCACTCCTCCATACCAAAAAAATCATCAAACACCGGGTAGCGTTTGATGATTTTGTTGGAAAATATGCGACTTAATCGGGGGTCTTTGGAGGTGTCCACCATTTTCGGGTCGCCGATAGCCAAGAGCATTCGCTCGGCGGCGGTGGCATAGGTTGAAGGATCACTTTTACACAGCTCCAGATACTCCTGAATGCTGTATTCCTCCATTTGCGTGGCTTCGTAGCGCTGTTGATAATGGTTGAAAATAGTCATGAGTCTCTCCTCTGTACCATTTCTGACCCTGCTGGTGGCTATATACTCCCGTGCTTTTCTGTTTTAGTACTATTCTTAACGTAAAGTGACGATTTGTCTTGTTGGGCAATGGGGCCAAAAATGGGCTATATGTTAATGGCTAACCTTTGTAAAAATGCCCTCCTGATTTTCTGTTGTTAATTCTCGAAAGCCCTGTAATCCCGGTAAAGCAACCGTCCATAGTTATTAGTCGGCGGTTTGGGTTTAGAACTTGAGAACCAGTTACTTAAAACGCTGAGAAATGGATGAGTTGACTTTAAACGCCACAAAGACTTTGTGACGATAAGTGACCCGAGAGTCACTGATTGGAAAAGAGTAACGAAAACCTACATTGACGTTATTATTTTAAAACAGGGGTTCGGTGCGATGGCGCTTAGGAAAGAGCATCTTTGATCAACTCAGCCTCTTCCCGTCTTCGCTGACGGATGCCACGCAGTTGGTGGTCTTGTTGCATGGCGCTAATTTCCCGGCTGCAGGATAACCAGTCCTCGATTTGAATATGCGGTTTGAGAACAACAAGCCCGAGATTTGATGGCCCACGGTTGAATGCCAGCGACAGCAAAGCGGTTTGTACTTCAGGCGGTGTGGCGGTATTTGTTAATGCTGGAAACCGTTGCGTGATAGCAAGCCAGTAGGGGGAGATCAAAATGGGAAATATTGATAATGCTTGGGACCTGCTTACGCGAATAGAGACGAGTTCAGAGCTGTGGCGCAGCTGCCGCTTGGCTTGCTGCCCCCTTAAGCCAGTAGCGTCTTCTGCCGCTCTGAGTTGGGTTCTATCAAGAATGTCTCTGTAGAGATGCAGGGTTCTGTCAAATGGTTGCTGGCCTAAATCATATCCGGGGTCTAATGTGACCCCTGAATTTCCTCCGGGCCAGTAGGCTTTTCCCGCATGGCCTTCCCACCTATGAATACGCTCAAGAGAGCCACGAAAACCGTCGATTTGGTTATGGTCAATGGCCGACTTTTCGAGATTGAGCTTGCCACGGTCATCATTGAGATTAGATGTCGTCTGTGACCTTTGGCTTGCAGAAAGCTTCGCATCGGTTGGTTCTGCTGCGTGGGCTGATAGTGCCGTAGATTCAATAACTCGCCAAGTAGCGTCGTCCACAATGCCGGTTTTTTGTAACTGACCATGTTGTTGAACATCAAAAATCATCTTTTCTGTTTTACGGCCGAATAGACCGTCTATGGCGATTGGTTTGTCAAAAATTAACCGCAATAGCCGCTGGAGGTGTTTAACTTCATGATTAACGCTTGGATTTTTGTGGGGGAACCCATCTTCATGTTTGAGCATGATGCTATCTCGTATTAACTGATACCGATCGCCTTGGTGATAGCGCTTTTGGCGACTTCAACCACGTTCCCACCCAAACCGTGCCAGCGCTCTGTGCGGGCAGCCAGCTCACTTGAAACTTCTTCGGTGAGTTGAGTTATCTTGTCGATAACCGTTTTTTGGTCCGCATCAAGTGGGCTTAGCTCTTGGGCAGCTGATTGCAACCGCTTAAAAGAATTAATAAGTTGCTCATTGATACGTGCATCCTTTTCCTGAGCCGTCTTGATCTGTTGAGCTGCATCTTTGGTCATTGAATCAAGGTCGGACTTGATATCTGCTTCAATTCGCGCGAAGTTTTTATCGATCCATTGGTCCAATGAGCGAGAAGCTTCGTCAACAACGGCCTGCGCTTCTGCGATTAGAGCAGGGTCTATGTCAGGATCTTCAAATACACGTCGTGGCATAATGATTCTCCTTTATTGAGAGGGTTTTTGGGTGACTTTTTTTGAAGCCGCTTTTAGTTGGTCTATCGCGGCTTTTTCGAAGTTTTCTGCAGCTGTATTTACGAGCTGGTTTATTTTGTCGTTAGTGCTCGAAATAAGTGCATCAGAATTACTATTGATCTTGGAAATTACTTGGTTTGTATAACTGCTGACTTTATTGCTGAATTTATCTCCCAGGGCGCTGACCAGTTCTACTAGTTTATCCCGGATGCCAGTGACGAATAACTTGTATGCATCAGGTTTTTCCAGATACCGATTGATTTGCTCTAAAGCTTTACTTTGCGCAGCATAGCCAGCTTCGATATCAGCTTTTGCCTGAATAATTCTATCGATGATTCGCTGTATTTCATCAATGGATTTTTGGGCTTCGGCAGTAATGGCCGATACATCGGGTGATGTGTGCTTGACTTTGCTCGTTAAAAGTTCAAGTGAATCTAGGCGCAGTTTTTCACGTGACTCTTGAAATTGTTCTAGTAGGGTGGTGTGGCGTTTTGACTCATTCTCAAATGCTATTCGAAGAACATGCTCGGACTGTATGCCAAACTGTCGATACGCTACTTGCTGGGCTACATCTGTCGGGTCTGCTTTTAATAACACCCTGGCACCGGCTTCGTTGGCCTTTGCTGAATCTCTTTTCGCGTAAACCTTTTCCCAAAACAGATCCTCGGCACTTTCGGGTAATTTTTTGTTGAGAAATTCGAGAACTCGGGTGTCATATTTATCGAGAGATCGAATGACTAACTCATTCCGAATAGAATTGGCCTGATGCATTCGAGCTTGATTCAGTGCGGCGGAAAGATGTATTGCTGTGTTTTTTAAAGTGCTTATTTCTGTTTTAAAGTTTTCAAGAGAAGTTTGATATGCAGATAGTGTTTCCAAATGAGCCATTGACATTTTTTCGTTGGAATCGGCCAGTGAAGCACCAAGGTCTTTGACTGCGTTGGACGTTGCACACCCGGTCAGAATTATAAAGAATATGGGCCATAGAGCCTTAAAACAGTGCATTACTTATCCTCCTTTCGAGCAAGCACTTCTGCTTTAACATGCATGTGCGCCAGTTCTTTGAGGTTGGCTTTCATTTCAACTAAAGAGGCGGGGCGCAGTAGATCTGCATAACGTGCGATGTATCGCCTGCGTTTCTCTGCAATTTGTTTGGGGCCAGAGTCAACAGAATCACTTGCCTGA
This sequence comes from bacterium SCSIO 12696, assembly GCA_024397955.1. Lineage (NCBI taxonomy): Bacteria > bacterium SCSIO 12696. Next base: position 1,163,893 of record CP073744.1, on the reverse strand, counting down.
CCCAAGATTCGATTTCCAAGGCGATCAAGTAGATTGACCGCCTTGCGGGTCATATACCCCAGAATAAAACCAAGAATAGGCAAGGTGTTGGCGCGGGTTTCATAGTCGCCCAAATCGAAGAAACCCATGATAATCGCCAGTACGAGCATTACAGCAACGATTGGCCCGTATACAAGTTTGGTGTAAGCAATCCATCGTTCGGATGAACGAAACTCGCCGCGCCGTAAGTACTCTGCTGAATTTTTTAATAAATTGGTTAGTACTCCGAATAGGGCGAAACAGAAAACTTCAAGTATGGTTCCTGTTGGAGTAGTCCAAAAAAAGCTCTCAAGTTGAGATGGCTTCAGGCTTCTGAAGTCTTGCTGCTGCCTGGTTTTCAAGCGCGATAGAGTACGATAGGTGTCAGCTAGTCTGTTTGCGTTTTCACGCAAGGTGGCGTTACCCGCTGTTCGGTAAGAAGTGGCAAGCTTTTCTGCCGTTAGTGTGGCCGCTTGCCAGTCTCCCGTCTGGTCTGCCTGTTTGAGCGTGTCATCCGGAGAATTCAGCAGTACGGCCTCGTCGCCAAATGCTGATTCCCATTCACTCATAAGGGACTTCTTATGGTTATTTCGGCGAGTTAGTAAGCGACGAATATCAGCGCTTGCGGCTTTCATTCGATCTAGAATGATATTAGCTTTATCTTCTCCGACAACCCAGTAGATAACATAAGGATCGGATAGGACGAGTTCCCCGTGCTCGTTAATATAGGCAGAGTCGTCAGTGATTTTAGCCTGCATGGGAATAAACACATGAGCGGTAACATAGATGACAATCAAGCTTATTGCTGCTGTGATAATCCCTGTTACAAAACGTTTGCCCGATATACTTTCTGACATTGTTTGCTCCCGTATAGTCCTTGGGATAATTAGTTGTTATCCGAGTTTGTGCTTGATGGTAATAGTAATATGAAAAAAACCACCCCTTGAGACGAGCTGGCTGATAAATTTGATTTTTTTCTGTGGTGAGAATGGGGCAGGCGAGAGTAACGTATCATGGGTTACTTCCATGTATTGAGTGAGTTTACTAATAGTTTTAGACCCCCATGAGCGGGAATTCAAGTTTTAAACTCGAAAAGTCTGAGAGTAGTGTGAGCACGTGAAAGGTGAAAAGTTTTTTGCCAAACACTGAGTGTTTGAAAAAACTTTACGAGACCTACCCGGTTACATAAAAGATATGAGTTGCCAGGATGAGCGTGCGAGTTGGATTTAACCGGTGAAGATATGAATTATTCAATTGCAACAACAGGAGCAGCCGGTTAGCTGCCCCTGTTATTTTTGCTTTAAATTTTCTGGGTTACAGCAGCGGCGCAATTACCAAACTAACAATCGCCATTACATTGATAAGAATGTTCATAGAAGGCCCGGAGGTGTCCTTGAACGGGTCGCCTACGGTATCACCCACCACAGCGGCGGAGTGAACATCGGAGCCTTTACCGCCCAGGTTGCCTTTTTCCACGTACTTTTTGGCGTTGTCCCAAGCACCACCGGCGTTGGCCATCATTAGAGCCAGCAATACACAGCCCAGCAGACCACCGCCTAATAAGCCACCAAGTGCTTCTGCGCCTAAACCAAAACCCACTAGTGGCGGGGCGGCGACGGCAATAGCGCCGGGCAGCAACATGCGCTTGAGTGCAGCGGTAGTGGCGATATCCACACAGCGTGCAGTATCAGGCTCTGCTTTGCCCTCCAGCAGACCGGTGATCTCTTTAAACTGGCGGCGGATTTCGCGGATCATATCGAAAGCCGCGTCGCCCACAGCGGTCATAGTGATGGAAGCAATCAGGAAGGGGATACAACCACCGATAAACATGCCCACCAGCACCAGCGGGTTAGACAGCTCCAGAGAGAAGTCCGGTACGTTTATCTGCACGGTTTCGATAAAGGCTGCAATAATGGCCAGGGCTGCCAGTGCGGCGGCGCCGATGGCAAATCCTTTACCGATAGCGGCAGTGGTATTGCCCAACTCATCCAGTGAATCGGTAATTTCACGGGTCTCTTCACCCATACCACCCATTTCGGCAATGCCGCCGGCGTTATCCGCCACTGGGCCGTAGGCATCGATGGCCATGGTAATACCCACAGTGGACAGCATACCCACAGCGGCGATGCCCACACCGTACAAGCCAGCCTGATCGGTAGAAATGTAAATAATGGCGCCGATAAACAGAATCGGCAGTACTACCGACTGCATGCCCACCGCCAGGCCGGTAATCATAATGGTGGCCGGGCCAGTTTCCCCGGAGCGGGCAATTTTGCGAACCGGGCCGCCGCCGGTGTAGTACTCGGTTACCAGGCCGATCAAAATGCCACCAACAGCGCCGCTAAGTACCGCATACCAAACATTGGTTTCAATACCCATAGCGTCCATCAGGAACCAGGCGGCGATAACAAAGATGATGGGTGCGGCGAAGGTACCGGTGCGTAGCGCCGCGCTGGGCGCTGAGTTGGAACGCAAACGTACCAGGAAGATGCCCAGTACCGATGACACCAAACCGATCGAGGCCAGCGCCAGTGGCAGGAACATCAGTTCGCTGCTGTTGACGGTGGCGGCGATGGCAATGGAAGCGATCATAGAGCCGCAGTAGGATTCAAAAATGTCCGAGCCCATACCAGCCACATCACCCACATTGTCACCCACGTTGTCAGCGATTACGCCGGGGTTGCGGGGGTCGTCTTCGGGAATACCAGCTTCAATTTTTCCCACCAAGTCTGCACCCACGTCGGCGCTCTTGGTGAAAATGCCGCCGCCCACACGGGAGAACAGCGCTACCACCGAGGCACCCATACCAAAGCCATGCAGGGTATGAGCGGTGTGGGGGTCGCCACCGAAGTAGTAGTACAGGGAGCCGAGACCAACAAGGCCAAGAGAGGCCACACACAGTCCCATAATAGAACCGCCGAAAAAGGCTACTGAAAGTGCCGCCGCAGGCCCTTTGGTATTGGCCGCTGTGGCTGTGCGCACATTGGCCTTGGTAGCGGAGAACATACCCAGCCAGCCAGCAATGGCAGAACTCAATGCACCCACAAGGAATGCCAGGGCAGTGCCACCGCCCAAATCAGAGAAGTAGATCAGCACCAGCAGGACGGCGGCGAAAATCGCCAACATGCTGTATTCACGACGCATAAACACCATGGCGCCTATATGAATCTGGTCGGCAATTTTTTTGATGTTGGCTTCCCCTTCCGGGTAACGCACAACAATTCGGTAGATAAAAAAGGCAACGATCAGGCCCACAACCCCGAGCAGGGGTGGAAGCAGGGCAGGGTTGTCAAACATGGATACCCCCGGAAGATAAGTTGGTGATACTGCTATTTATTGGTTATTTGTCAGTACTGCTTGAGCCGGCCGATCCTAACTTGTTCCTTAATAAAGCGATCTTCCGGGCACTCCAACGCCACCTATCTAACCCCAGTTGGGTATGGGCTGTAAAGTAAATGGCGGTATGGCGGTGGTGTAAACCCCAGAGAACGGTATTGATTGAGGTCAGCGACAGACTTTTCGTCACAGTAATACTAAATTTCATTTCCACCCGTTCCAGCATCGGAGTTATCGAATGAATACCATCAGCCAGTTTCTTGTTTGTGCGCTGTTAATCAGTGCTTTTACGCTCTTTCCCCACGAAGTGACTGCCGCTGATAAAGACGGCCCGATGAACTCAGAAACCTTTAACGGCCTGGAATTTCGCAATATAGGCCCCGCGTTTATGTCCGGTCGTATTGCCGATATCGCCATCGACCCCAACAATCGCAACACCTGGTTTGTGGGTGTGGGCTCTGGCGGTGTGTGGAAAACCACCAATGCGGGCACCACTTGGACGCCGGTATTCGACAAGCAGCCGGTGTATTCCATCGGCGCGGTGGTGATTGACCCAAGCAACTCCGCCAGAGTTTGGGTAGGCACCGGGGAAAATGTCAGTGGTCGCCATGTGAGTTTTGGTGATGGTATCTATTTGAGCACGGATGGCGGCCAGAATTGGGAGAACAAGGGGCTGGAGAATTCCGAACATATCTCCGAAATCATTGTTCACCCCACTGACCCCAATACAGTTTGGGTGGCTGCGCAGGGGCCGCTGTGGTCAAAGGGCGGCGATCGAGGTTTGTTTAAAACCACCGATGGTGGCGACACCTGGAAGCAGGTTCTTGGCGATAAAAAGTGGATTGGTGCTACGGATCTGGTGATTGACCCGCGCAATCCGGATCGTCTGTATGCAGCAACCTGGCAACGTCACCGCACCGTGGCGGCGCTGGTGGATGGTGGCCCTGGCACCGCGTTGTATCGCAGTGAAGATGGCGGTGAGAATTGGGAAGAGCTATCTACTGGTTTACCAGAGTCGGATATGGGCAAGATTGGTTTGGCCATATCACCCATCGACCCGGATGTGCTCTACGCCGCCATTGAGCTGGATCGTCGCACCGGTGGTGTCTATCGCAGCAGTGACCGCGGTGCCAGCTGGACCAAAATGTCCGACGCTGTAGCTGGCGCTACCGGCCCGCACTACTATCAGGAACTGTACGCCAGCCCACACAATTTCGACCAGATATTCCTCGCCAACAACCGTATGTTGCAGTCCAACGATGGCGGCAAAACCTTCGCCCCCATGAAGGAAGAGTTTAAACACTCGGACAACCACGCCATGGCGTTTCTGCCGGATGATAAAGACTACATGATGGTAGGCTCCGACGGTGGTATTTATGAGAGTTTTGACAACGGCGAGCACTGGCGTTTTATCGATAACCTGCCGGTGACCCAGTACTACAAATTGGCACTGGATGACAGCGAGCCGTTTTACAACATCTACGGCGGCACCCAGGATAATGGCACCCAAGGTGGGCCGTCGCGCACCGACAACGCCAACGGCATTCGCAACGCCGATTGGGAAATGGTGCTGTTTGCCGACGGCCACCAACCCGCTACCGAGCCGGGTAACCCGAACATTATGTACGGCGAGTGGCAGCAGGGTAATTTGATGCGCATTGATCGCACCACTGGCGAGCTGGTGTATATCCAGCCACAGCCCAAGCCTGGTGAGCCAGAAGAGCGCTTTAACTGGGATGCGCCCATTCTGGTGAGCCCTCATAAGCCCAGCCGCCTTTACTACGCTTCTCAACGGGTATGGCGCAGTGAAGATCGTGGCGACAGCTGGACGCCTATTTCCGGCGACCTGACCAAAAATCTGGAGCGCATTGAACAGCCGATTATGGATGGCCAGCCTGGCTGGGATGCTGCCTGGGATATGTGGGCGATGTCTGAGTACAGCACCATTACCTCGTTGGCGGAATCGCCATTACAGGAAGGGCTGCTGTATGCAGGTACCGACGATGGTCTGATTCAAGTGAGTGAAGACGGTGGCAACAACTGGCGCAGCACCAAAGTAGGCAGCTTGCCTGGTGTGCCGGACAGTGCTTTTATCAACGACATTCGCGCCGACCTGTTCGATGCCAGCACGGTTTACATCGCCTTGGATAATCACAAATTTGGCGACTACAAGCCGTACCTGCTGAAAAGTACCAACCGGGGCAAAAGCTGGAAATCCATTAGCTCAACGCTTCCGGATAAACATCTGGTGTGGCGTTTGGTGCAAGACCATGTCAAACCGGAATTGCTGTTTGCCGCCACCGAATTTGGCGTGTTCTTTACCGTGGACGGCGGCAAAAAATGGCTGGAATTGAACGGCGGGTTACCCACCATCGCCTTCCGTGATATTGGCATTCAGCGCCGGGAAAACGACTTGGTATTGGCCAGCTTTGGCCGCGGCTTTTTTGTGCTGGATGATTACAGTGCGCTGCGAGATATTTCTGAAGCCAGTCTTAAAAATGAAGCGCAACTGTTCCCGACCCGCAAAGCCTGGTGGTATGTGGAAAAGGGGCCGGTGGATCGTTTTGAATTCAAAGGCTCTCAAGGGCACAGCTATTATGCGGCGCCCAACCCGCCCTTTGGTGCGGTGTTTACCTACTATTTGAACGACAAGGTGAAAAGCGCCAAAGAGCGCCGTCAGGCAAAAGAAAAACCCTTAAAAGAAGCCGGTAAGAACATCGCTTTTCCCGGTTGGCAGGCGGTGGAAGCCGAGCGCCGCGAGCAGCCGCCTAAAATCTGGCTGACGGTAAAAGACAGTGACAACAACGTTGTTCGCCGGGTTGAGGGCAGCAATAAAAAAGGCGTTAACCGAGTCGCCTGGGATTTGGCGCTGCCAGAGGCCAATGTGATTACCAGCCCGGAACCAGTGGCGGATAATCGCTACATCAAATCACGATTTATGGCAGCTCCCGGCGAGTACAGCGTCACCTTGTCAAAAGAGATAAACGGTCAGGTAACGGTATTGCAAGGCCCGCAACAATTTACTGTGGAGAAAATGAACCAAGGTGCTTTACCGGGTTCGCCGATGGAGGCCACCGTCGGATTTTGGAAGCAGATCATTCAGGCCAAGCGGGATGCCGGTGCGGTTTACCAGGGCTTGAAAGCGGCTACGGATAAAGTGGCTATGCTGCAACTGGCGATCCAACAATCCAGCGTTGAGCCGGGTGGTTTGGATGAGGAATTGCACCAGCTGCGCAGTCAGCTATTGGAGATTAACCACCACCTGAACGGTGATCAGTCAAAAGCGGAGGTATACCTGTCCAATGTCAAGACCATTCAAAATCTGATTTCTGTAGCGGAAAATGGCACGGCGTTCTCCTCCTATGGGCCAACGCCGACTCATAAGGAAAGTTTGGCCTGGGCGCAACGACAGCTGACGGAAGAAAGTGAAAAGCTGCGTCGTATCGTTGAGGTGGCCATTCCTGCTGTGGAGGAAAAACTGAAAGCGGCAGGTGCGCCTTATGTGACTGGGCAGAAATTGCCGTAGTTGTTTGAAGTCTCGGGTGTTGCCTATTGTGACCGCCGCCAGCATGGATGCTGGCGACGAGCCTACATGGATGTATTTACGGCGTGTCACAGTAGGCAATACCCGATACCTCCCAGCGTAGATATACATCATTGCAAATCACACTAACCATCGTCCTTTCTTGAAAACCCCCATTGCCGCCCCTATCTCTCATTCATAAGATAGATTTTTGGGGCAATTCCATGCGCATCGACAAATTTACCAATTCCCTGCAAGCGGCTCTGGCCGATGCTCAATCACTGGCAGTAGGGCGTGATAACAATGCCATCGAACCGGTACACCTGCTGTTGGCCTTGCTTAATCAGCAGGGTGGGGCAGTGCGTCCGTTACTGGCCAAGGCGGGTTTTGATTTGGCAGGCTTGCAAGCAGACCTTGAACAACAGCTGGAACGGGTCGCGCGTATACAAAGTCCTACCGGTGAAGTGGGCCTGTCCGCGGACTTGGGCCGCTGGTTTAACCTGGCGGACAAACTTGCCCAGCAGCAGGGCGACCAATATATTGCCAGTGAAACGGTGTTGCTGGCGGCCTTTGACGATCGCTCTGACGTTAGCAAGGCACTGAATCACTACGGCAACAAACAACAACTGCAGCAGGCGATAGCAGATGTGCGCGGAGGTGAAAACGTGAACAACCCGGAAGCGGAAGGCAATCGTCATGCGCTGGATAAGTACACTATCGACCTCACCGAGCGTGCCGAACAGGGCAAGCTGGACCCGGTAATTGGTCGCGATGAAGAAATCCGCCGCACCATCCAGGTATTGCAACGGCGCACCAAAAATAACCCGGTACTGATTGGCGAACCCGGTGTGGGTAAAACCGCCATCGCCGAAGGCATGGCCTTGCGTATCATCAATGGCGAAGTACCGGAAGGCCTAAAAGACAAGCGCATCCTATCCCTGGATTTGGGCGCACTGTTGGCGGGAGCGAAATTCCGTGGTGACTTTGAAGAGCGCCTGAAGGCAGTGCTCAATGAACTGTCGAAACAGGAAGGCCGCATTATCTTGTTTATCGATGAACTGCACACCATGGTAGGTGCCGGTAAAGCCGAAGGCGCTATGGATGCGGGTAATATGCTCAAGCCCGCTCTGGCTCGCGGCGAGCTGCACTGTGTGGGTGCTACCACCTTGGATGAGTACCGCCAATTTATTGAGAAAGATGCCGCCCTTGAGCGCCGCTTTCAAAAGGTATTGGTGGATGAACCGAGCGAAGAAGACACTATCGCTATTTTGCGTGGCCTGAAAGAGCGCTACGAAGTGCATCATGGGGTGGAGATTAACGACTCTGCTCTGGTGGCCGCAGCCAAGCTATCGCAGCGCTATATCACCGACCGACAACTGCCGGACAAAGCCATCGACCTGATCGACGAGGCGGCGAGTCGTATCCGTATGGAAATCGACTCCAAACCGGAATCCATGGATCGCCTTGACCGTCGTTTGATTCAACTCAAGATCGAACGGGAAGCGGTAAAAAAAGACGATGACGAAGCGGCGCAAAAGCGCTTGGAAAAATTAAACACTGATATTGCCGAGGTGGAAAAAGAGTACGCCGACCTGGAAGAAATCTGGAAAGCGGAAAAAGCCTCGGTACAGGGCGCCACGCAAATCAAAAGTGATCTGGAACAGGCGCGCTTGGAGCTGGATGCCGCCCACCGCGCTGGCGATTTGGCGAAAATGTCTGAGTTGCAGTACGGTAAAATTCCCGAACTGGAAAAACAACTGAGTGCTGCCTCACAAGCAGAGACCGAGGAAAAACAGTTACTGCGCAATAAGGTCACCGACGAAGAAATCGCCGAAGTGGTTTCCAAATGGACCGGCATTCCCGTCGCCAAAATGCTGGAAGGGGAGCGGGACAAACTGCTGCGCATGGAAGACTTTTTGCACCAGCGTGTCGTTGGCCAAAGCGAAGCAGTGGTGGCGGTATCAAACGCCGTGCGTCGCTCCCGCGCTGGTCTTTCTGATCCTAACCGCCCCAACGGCTCCTTCCTGTTTTTGGGGCCAACCGGTGTCGGTAAAACCGAACTTTGTAAATCTCTGGCGGAGTTTTTGTTCGATACCGAAGAAGCCATGGTACGTATCGATATGTCAGAGTTTATGGAAAAACACTCCGTAGCTCGCCTGATCGGTGCCCCTCCCGGCTACGTGGGTTACGAAGAGGGCGGTTACCTCACCGAAGCGGTGCGCCGTAAACCCTACTCGGTTTTGCTGCTTGACGAAGTGGAAAAAGCCCACGCGGATGTGTTCAATATTCTGCTGCAAGTGCTGGAAGATGGTAGATTGACCGACGGCCAGGGCCGCACCGTGGACTTCCGCAATACCGTAGTGGTGATGACCTCTAACCTGGGCTCTGATGTGATCCAGAACCTGGTTAACGATCGCTCCTACGATACGGTCAGCTTTGATGGCGAGCTAGAGCTCGACGATTCAATAGAAAACGAGAACAGACAGGAAGTGATCCGCGAAAAAGTGATGGAAGTTGTCGGTATGCACTTCCGTCCGGAATTTATCAACCGCATCGACGAAGCGGTGGTATTCCATCCCCTGGGTAAAGAGCAAATCAAAGGCATTGCTGATATCCAGCTGGCGGGCCTGCGCAAACGCCTTGCAGAGCGAGAGCTGGGCTTGGAAATCAGCGACGCTGTAATGGAACAATTAGTAGAGGCAGGCTTTGATCCAGTTTATGGCGCAAGGCCGCTAAAACGCGCGATTCAGAAGCTGCTGGAAAACCCTTTGGCTCAGGAAATTCTAGCCGGGCGCTTTGCGCCGGGAGATACAGTGCGGGTCGAGTTGGATGGAGAACGCATTGTGTTTTTAGGATAGTGATATGGTCAGATATGGGAATGCCTACATCTGGCCATGCGTCATAATAAAGCTGTTAAGTGGAACTATGATTCAAAAATATTGTGCAATTCATTCAACTGTTTTTATGGTTGTTTGTCTTTTAGTCAATCTAACCATCACGACAGAATGGGGGGTTGGTATTGATAACTTTGAAAGTGTTATTACAAAAACTCTATTTGTTTTTGCACTAGTAGCTATTGTAGCTCCCTTATTTATTGTTACTTTTGGAATGCTATTCAATACAATTTCAAACAAAAAGTGGTTGTGGTTCTTTGCAATAGCGTTTATGCCACCAATTGCTTCAGTTTTGTACTATTTCTTAGCGTATGAAGAGAGTAGCCACTTAACCAGTAAAGGCAGCGGACGCCGCAAGCGTCGCCCGCTGCTTTAGGCGTTATGTGTAAGTAATGGAAAAAGTATATCTCTACGGTTTTAATGGTACTTACTCGGGAAAGTCAGCATACAACTGGGACTCTCCAGAGAAAGGAGCTAATCACGACGGTTTACTTTTTCTTCGACAAGCAAAAGAAGCTGTCGATTTCGAGGCTGCTACAAAGGAAATTAGTAACTTCGGGTTTGAAGGTGTTAACGGCTTAAAAGGTAATGGCTTAAAAGTTGAAGTCTTGAACTCTGATCTTCATAAGGGCTTTAGTGATTTTTACGAAGGTGCGCTTAAGGACGGTAGCTGTCTTGTATTCTACCCAAACACATAACAAGCCGGTCAAATTCACTCCGCTCCTAAGAGGCTGCGCGGGGTATTATGAGTTAAAAGGAGTTATTAGTTGACTGAGATATTAAGCTTTCTTAAACAGAATTCAGAAGCATTGATAGTAATATTTACTGCTGTTGTTACGCTCTCTACCGTCGTCTATGCAATCCTCACTGGGCTTCTCGTTTCCGAAACTAGAAAAATGAGGGAAGTACAAACGGAGCCAAAAATACATATCACAATCGACAGCTTTGAGTTTGCTGTTCATATAATTCGTCTAAATATCCAAAACATTGGATTCGGTCCCGCTAGTGATCTGCAATTTGAGCCAGCTGTTATAGAGGGCGGAGAGTCAGCAGAGAAGCTTCTTGGTGAGTTTACCGAGTCTAACTTCTTTAGAACAGGCCTTCGTCATTTTGGACCAGGCCAGAATATCTACTCTACCTATACCCAAACGACAGAAGATTTCGAAGGAAAATCATCTTCAATTTTGTCTTTCAAGCTTAGTTACAAAAGTGCGACGGGGAAAAAGTATACCGAAGAAATAGTACTGGATATGAGTGAACTTAAAGGCCGCTATCAACTAGGTAAGCCAAGTTTGTATGCCATCGCCCAGAGCATAGAAAAAATGCAAAAGGACATCGGCTATATCGTAAGCGGTTTCAAGCGTGTAAAAACAGACGTGTACTCCAGCGAAGACCGAAAGGTGGAAAGAGAAGAAATGGAAAAACGGTTTGCAGAGCAGAAGGCTCAGCGTGAAAACCCATAACAAGTTGCTGCAGGCGGATAAATTACTCGCTACGCTCGTAATTTTTCGGTGAGCAAGGCGTTATGCATAACACTAGAAGAATGAGATGAAAGATACTTTAATCGTTGTAGGGGTATGTTTGATGTGCGCAGCAGGTGCTGTATCAACTATCAAACTTATCGCTCTAAACCGCCTGCTAAATGCGGACTTTCCTGAACTTGCTAACTATTGGGGGTTAAGCAATAAAAAAATTCACCTGCTTGCTCGTTTACAAAGGTTGCGCACCTTTGCTACTGACTATTCATCCGGCGACCTGAAGCTCAATTCGTTGCTGCTTCAAATATCACGTATTCAATTATTTTTCTTTATCGGCTTAATGTTTGTCGTTGTCGGGGTAGTTTGGGGTGTTTTTTAAACAACAGATGCATAAGAAGTTACTCAAATTTACTCCGGCTACAAAAGCGCAGCCTCCGCGGGACGTCACACTTCGTGCGCCGCCCCTTAACAAGGTGTTGTGTATAAAGGAGCTGCTAAATACCTAGAAAAATATGGATAGCTCAGTAAGACAGGATAACAATAGAATTTACCAACCAATGGGATTTTAAGTTTCGCTCTAGGGGAGCTCTGGCAAGAAATTGAGAAATGGTTTCCGATATCAATAAAAGCATTAGAAGCTGTATTCAAGACAATACTGTAGGCAATTGTTCTGTTTTAAGTCCCTGAATGGAACTGACTATGAGGTAGAAATAAAGTTTTGGAGTAAGTGGCCAGGCTTCTTTTGGGGTTGCCATATTTTTGTTAACGGAAAGTTAATTGGAAGTGATGCAAATGCTAAGCTTATGTGCACATAACAAGCTTATTTTGGTCGCCTTTGCGGGGCCGGGGTGGCGTTCGCATTTCTCAGTCCACCCCAAATAAGGGCGTTAACTCTATGAAAAATACTAAACACTTTTTAATCCTAGCTTTATCAATAACCTTTTCACTAAGCTTATCTGCTGGTGAGCTAAAGAGGGTTCCTGAAAGATTTCAAGGAGTTTGGGCTCAGGATAAGAAAAATTGCGGAAAAATCACTGAAAGTTATTTCGAAATAACCGAATCCCAGAAAAAGGGGTGGGAAGGTTATGGTGATATAAAATTGATATACGTATATCAAAATACGGTGGCTTTTATATCGCTTTCATCAAGTGAAGGCTCTACTTGGCTAGATACTGATACATTTGAGCTTTCAAGCGATGAGCAAGTACTATTTAACAAACAGACTTATCCAAATGTTAAATATTTTAAGTGTCCAAAGAGTTGAGAGGTTGCAGCACAATGCTTCTATCGCAGTTCGGACGTCAAACCGCTACGCAGCTTTGCTGTCCGTGCGTAGGACGTTAAATTTCAGGGGGTAAAAAGGCCATGGAAATTTTCAAATCCAAGATTGATGCTTGGCTACTAGTGGTTTTAGTTGGAACAATTTTGGTTTGCTTGGCGGCGGCCTATATAACTGCGCTACAAGGTCAACTAATAAGTTATGCTTTAGCGCTATCTGTTGTAATAGGAGGCGCTGGGTTGCCAGTTTGGTTATTGCTGTCTACCAAATATGTTGTTTCAAACGACGAATTAAAAGTTTTCAGTGGCCCTTTCTCATGGATAATACCGATTACTTCGATTTCTTCGGTAAATGACACCCGAAGTTCTATATCAAGTCCGGCGCTCTCACTGGACCGCCTCGAGATTAAATATGGTCATGGAAAGGTAATTATGGTGTCTCCAAATGATAAAGTAAGATTCCGAGCAGTAATTGGGTATTGAAAAATTTAGCAAGCAGCATCAAAAATGCCCACTTTGTTCCGCTAGATGCACCTATCGGTGCGCCTTTTAGCTGGGCGTTAAATTTCCCCAATTTTGATAATCATTAACCTGAATAACAAAAACTATGAAAAAACGCCTATTTGTTAAGGGAATAATGTTAGCCGTTATCTTATTTGGTCTATTCCTCTACGCAACTTATCTTCGTACTGGACAAATGCCGGCACCCAATATCAACTCCAGTCAGTGGTTTGCTCAGGCATCAAAAAAGGTGTCTGAGGCTATCGAGTCGATTAAGGTCAAGACCAGCCAGTTGGCTGATGATGCGTCAGACACGCTTCAGGAGTCGGCGGAGAGCCTTCAGCAGAAGTCGGCAGAGAGCTTTCAGGTTATGGAGCTGGATATGCAAATTACGCCGCAAACCAGTAACCCGATTTACCGTTGGCGGGACGCTGAGGGCAATCTCTATTTCGGTGATCATCCCCCAGAAGGTGCACTGGAACTGACGCCAATTACGGATACTGAAACAGCCATCAGCTACTGAATCGGGGTTACGTTCGGAACCAATGGCTATCGCTTACTTCTAAATTTCTTTGGAGGTGGTATGCGACTTTCGTTGTGGCTCTATTTGGTGTTGTGGACGGGATGGGTGAGTGCGGTAGATGATTCTACGCTGTCTGTGGCGGGCAGTACGATCACCATCGCGATGCCGGATAGCGCTACCCAAGCTCAACGGCAAAAGATCGAACGTTGGATTCACCACGCCGCCGAATCTGCCGTAGCCCTTTATGGACGTTTGCCTGTTGAGGCGTTTTCTGTACACATCAGCTTTGCTCACCGCAGCTGGGAGCCGGTACCTTGGGGCCAGGTGACTCGCAGCCGAATACCGCGGGTGACATTCCACATTGATCCTCGTTTTCCCCTGTCTCGCTTTAAAGCAGATTGGACCGCAGTGCACGAATTCAGCCACTTGTTTCTGCCCTATCCGGGTGGACGTGGTATCTGGTTTTCCGAAGGGCTAGCCAGTTATTACCAGAATGTATTGATGGCACGAGCTGGCACCCACAGCCCCGAGCGTGCCTGGAAAAAACTGTACGCGGGGTTTCGCCGAGGCCGCGCCGATAGCAGCATGGCGCATTTGAGTTTAAGACGGGTGAGCCCGCTGATGTGGCGTACCGGCAGCTATATGCGGGTTTATTGGAGCGGTGCGGCGTATTTTCTGTCGGTGGACGTGGCATTGCGAACCCGGCCGGATAACCCCAGCTCTCTGGATCAAGCGTTAGAACGATTTCGCAGTTGTTGTATGGAAAAACGCCGGCATTGGAGTACGCGCGCTTTGATTCGTGAGTTGGATCGGCAGGTGGGTGGCGATGTGTTCTGGAGCCATTATCAGGTCGCGATATCCAGCAAAACAGTGCCGGATATCGCAGTGGCCAGTGCGCAGTTAGGTATTGAAGAAAAGGGCACACGGTTACGCTTTAACGAATCCGGTGCCCGGTTACGAAGGGGTATTATGACGCCTCAGTAGTCTGCTCGGCTTGGTCTTCGGTTTCAGAGTGGTCTTTTTTGGGAGACGCTTTTGCCAGGCAAATAAACCCGGCAATACCTGCAATCAGTGAGGCAATAATTACCCCGGCTTTGGCCAATACCAGGTCGCCAGCGGCGCCCTCAAATGCCAGTTCGGCAATGAATATCGACATGGTAAAACCAATACCCCCCAAGAAGCCGATTCCCACAATATGCAGGAAGTTACAGCCACTGGGTAGTTCACCCAATCCCAGTTTCCAACCCACCCAAGTGGCACCGGCAATACCGATTAGCTTGCCGACCAGCAGGCCGAGGGCAACCCCGAGAGTGATGTTGTTAAAGATTTCGGTTTCACCGGCGAATCCAGCCAACGGAATACCCGCGTTAGCCAGCGCAAAAATCGGGATCACAATGTAAGTCACCGGCAAGTGCAGTGAGGTTTCGATGCGTTGCAGCGGCGCCTCAGCCAGCCGAGCCCCATCGCCCAAAGCGCGTACATAGGCACGCATATGCTCGTTGCGAAGCGTATTTTCGCCCGGACGATAACTGCCATCAAAGCGACGAATCAGATCTTTTACCTGAGAGCTAAATGCCGCGGGGTTGTATTTCGGCTTGGCAGGTACTGCAAACGCGGTAATTACTCCGGCCAGGGTGGCGTGTACACCCGCCTCGTGCAGTTGTATCCACAAAGCTGCACCCACCACCAGGTAGGGCAGCGGACGGCGAATGCCCCACCAGTTGAGGAACCAAAGCAGTGCAACGCAGGCCAGGGAGAGCAGCAGTGCCATTTGATTGATGTCTTCGGTGTAGAACAGCGCGATAACGGCAATAGCGCCCAAGTCATCGACAATGGCCAGAGCCACCAAAAAGGCGATCAGGCTTTTTGGTACTCGCCCGCCAAGCAGCGCACAGGTGCCCACCGCAAAGGCGATGTCGGTGGCCATGGGAATGCCCCAGCCGTCCAGGCCTGGGCCTTCAGGGTTTAGGGACACATAGACCAAGGCGGGAAATACCATGCCGCCAATGGCAGCCAAAACCGGTAGGGTGGCTTGCCTGACACTGGATAGCTCGCCGACCAAAAAGCCACGTTTCAGCTCCAGGCCTACGTGGAAAAAGAAGAACGCCATGAGGCCGTCGTTCACCCAGTGATGAACGCTCATTTTCATGCCGCCATCACCGAAGGCAATGCCGGTTTTGGTGGCCAGTAGCTGGCTGTAGGGTACAAACCAATCGGTATTAGCGATAACCAACGCCAGAACAGCGCAAATCATCAGCAATACACCACTGGTGGTTTGGCGATGAATAAACTCTTCGAATGGCGTTAAAACCCGCTCGAAGGCTTGTTCCCATGGGGCGTTGTACACCCGGCCTTTGCGGGGTTTGGCATCGACAATCTGGTGATCTTCCATAAATTCTCCGAACGGGAAATTCAAATGGGCGTCTATCAAACACAAAAAATAGCTATGAGGTCAACATAACTTGCACTCTGTGGCGAAGCGGTTACTCTGCGTGCCTGAGCACGCTAATGAGGTAAGTCATGGGCTTTAAGGGTCAAACTACACCGCCACACGATCTTCCAGAGCCGCCGGTGGGCGTACTGCTGAATAACTTGGGAACGCCAGATGCACCCACTTCTGGCGCGTTGCGTCGCTACCTGAAGCAGTTTCTGAGTGACCCAAGAGTGGTGGAAATTCCCCGCTTGCTGTGGTGGCTTATCCTCAATCTGTTTATTTTGCCGCTGCGGCCGCGTTCATCCGCCAAACTCTACCAGCAGATATGGACAGAGGCGGGTTCGCCTCTGCTGGATATCTCCAAACGCCAAGCCGACGCCTTGCAGGCGTCATTAAACGAGCGCTGTGGTGAAAATCGGGTGAAGGTGGTGTTGGGGATGCGTTACGGCAACCCCTCTGTTGCTTCGGCTCTTGCGGAATTGGCCAAACACAATGTGCGCCGCCTGGTGGTATTGCCTCTTTACCCCCAATACAGTGGCAGTACCACGGGCTCAACCTTTGATGAAGTGAGCCGCCAGCTAAGTCGCTACCGCTGGGTGCCAGACTTTCACTTTATTGGTGGTTATCACAGCCATGAGGCCTACATCGATGCCCTGTGCCAGTCGATACAAGCCCATGTGCAAGAGCATGGCATGCCCCAGCGGCTGGTGTTTTCCTATCACGGCACTCCGCAGCGTTATTTGGAACAGGGTGATCCGTACTATTGCTTTTGCCTACAGACCACCCGGCTGGTGCGTGAACGGCTGGGCTATGACGAGTCGCAAATATTGACCACTTTCCAATCCCGGTTTGGCAAAGCCCCTTGGCTACAGCCCTATACTGATAAAACCTTGGAGTCTTTGCCGGAGCAGGGGATCACTGATGTGGCGGTGATCTGCCCGGGTTTTTCTTCGGACTGCCTGGAAACCCTGGAGGAGATAGAAGGCGAGAATTTTCACGCATTTATCACGGCTGGTGGCAAACAATTCCAATACATTCCCTGCCTCAACGACTCACCGGGGCATATCGAAATGATGGCCCGGTTGATTGAGGAGCGTTTATAGGAGAGCTGCTGTGAACACTGAGCAATTAAACCCCATACTCGTCGGTGTCAGTGCCTGCTTGGTCGGGCAGCCAGTGCGTTACAACGGTGGTCACAGCCAATCCAAACTTTGCCTGCATACTCTCAACGATTATTTCCAATTCAAACCGTTTTGCCCGGAAGTCGCTGCTGGCTTTGGGACTCCCAGGCCCACCATGCGTTTGGTGGGTGATCCCAAAAATCCGGAATTACAGTTATCTGATGGTTCAGAGAACCTGGCCCCCAAACTGATTGCCGGCTTCCAAAGCCAATTGCCAACGATGGCAGAGCTCGATGGCTATGTGCTGATGAAAAACTCTCCCAGCTGTGGTTTGGGGCGCATCAAGGTGTATCAGGGTAATGGGCACCCCAACGAACAGAAAAGTGCGGGGTTGTTTACCAAGGCGGTGCAAGCTCAGTGGCCGCTGTTGCCACTGGAAGAAGAGGGGCGTTTGAACGATGCTCAACTGCGGGAAAATTTTATCCTGCGAGTGTACACACACAGTGACTTTCGCCATCAAGTGCGCAGCGACCCCAGCTACCATAACTTGTTGCAGTTCCACAGCCGTTACAAGTATTTGGTGATGGCGCACAGCTACAGTGCTTACCGGGATATTGGCCGCATGCTGGCTCGTGGTAGTGAATTGCCTTTGCAGGACATGATTGAACGCTATGCACAGATGTTGTTTGACGCCCTTGCCAAACCGGCCCGGCGCAAAGGCCACGCCAATACGCTGTTACACATACTTGGCTACCTGAAAAAATCCGTACCTGGTCCCTTACGTCAGGACATCGCCGATGTGGTCAATAACTATCGCCGGGGCCAAGTGCCACTGGTGGCACCCATCACTTTGCTGCGTCACCATATTGAGCAGTACGGTTGTGATTACATTCGCTCCCAGCGTTATTTACAGCCCTACCCAGATGATTTGGCGCTGCGCAATCAGGTGTAATCCAGATGTCATCATTCTGTGAAAGCATTGCGCCTAAAAGAAGCTATTGTTGATAAAAATTGATTTTCTGTGTTTGTCTAATTCGCCTTGCCTGAATGTCGAGCTTGATGCTAACTTCTTGTACAGCATAATAAAATCAATGTATTTCTTAAAAATAAGGAACGTTTAAGATGAAAAAACAGGGAATTAAAAGTGTTTCTATTTTTCTGAGATTTTTTCTATTCTCTTTTGTATCTAATGTTTTGGCCTCATCGTCGACTGATCTATATATGCGTGTAGATGGAAATGATCTTAATGCTGGGACTCACTATAAATATGATGCAGTTAGAACGCTAAAGCGCGCTTTTGAACTAGCCAAGTCTGAATTTCAAAATGTCGATACTGTAAGAATATTAGTGCGCCCTGGGATATATTATGTTGGCAACGAAGGGGAATCTTCTGTTATTGATAGTGATTTTATTGCCGGATTGACAAACCCTGGGCGCAAGACACTCGTTATTCAAACTCATTATTTTTCCAGTCAACCGTTTGCCCGGGCAATATTCGATGGCAGGACCTCCCCTTTAGATTCGGATGGCTCTCAGTGTAGGCTATTCATTAGCATAGATGGTGCAGAGGCGTTACCTTCAAGTGATGGAAATGTCATTCCTCTTCCGGCTTTTCCTAAAGTTGTAGTAAGAGGGTTGGAGTTTCATTATATGAAAAACCCAATTCGGTTGCTGGGTAGCGGTTATCATGAAATCGTTGCTAATAGATTTGTTCGTATTGGCAATAAATATTCATGCAGTGGTAGCGCTTATGCTGCTTTAGGTGTCAGTTCTAGCTCAAATAATTTAATAATAGGAAATGATTTTCATCTGATTGAAAATTCAACAGGTGTCGAGGGACTGCATTCAATCTATATATCGAAGTCGTCAAGTTCTAACAGAATTTTAGGAAACAGCTTTTATAAGTTTTCTGGAACGGCAATTAAGTTGAGAGACTCCAGTGACGATAACGAAATTTCTTTTAACAAATTCTTTAACTCTACTATGGATTCCAGTAATCCAAAGCCTGCAATCCATGCGAATTTTGTTAGCCAGAGCTATGATGAATGCCCTACAGTTGGTAACTTAGCGAAAGCCAATCAGATGATATTTTCACCGCTCCCTTCTTTAGCTGATTCTGGAAGTGACAGATTGTGGGGATTGTGGAGTTCATTTTCTGGTTCTTATGACTGTCCAGGCAGGAATGAATCTGATGGTGTAGACCCGTGGAATCAAATAATTCATTTAGATGATCAAGGTGTTGAATATAATAGTGAATATGGTCCGGGAGAGAATAAACCGTATTTCATTCGAACCTATTACAGTGACAAGGGCTACAATTATAATCTGGTTCACCCTGGCGACTTTCGTACTTATCCGAATTTTGGCTTTTGCCCATCTAGTGGTATGTGCAAGATCGATAACGGATCATGCATTATGAATGGTGATGAAGTAGTTGGTTATATGTGCTCGGGTGGAAATTTAATAAAAAAATAGTAGTTGTATATTCGCCGTTGTTATCATCACGAATTTTTCGAAGTCGGAAAAATCTGTGAAAATTTTTCTTTGTCTGTGTGTAACAAAAAGATTATTTTTTAAATAGATAGTTTTTGTTTGGCTAAATTTTCTGTGAGCCACCATGAGTGATAAACAACTTTCCGATACCTTTGATTCGGTACTCAATCGCCGCCTGTCCCGTCGCAGTGCATTAAAAAGCCTTGCTAGTACTACGGCTGCAGTAGCCGGCAGCTCGGTAACACTGGGTCTTAGTGGCTGTGGCAGTAGTAATGGCAATAAAAGCGAGGCATTGGCGTTTAAAGAGTTGCCTCACGGCTACGATGCTACTCACCATGTAGCAGAGGGCTACAGTGCCGATGTACTGATTCGCTGGGGCGAACCGATTTTTGCCGACGCTCCCGATAACTTCAGCGGTGGCATACGGGATGCGGACAGCCAGCTACGGCAGTTTGGCTACAACAACGATTTTATCGGTTTTCAGCCGCTGCCCCTGGGTTCCAATAACAGTGACCACGGTTTGCTGTGTGTGAACCACGAGTACACCTCTTCTCACCTGATGTTTCCCGGTGTTAAAAAAGGCGATACCCAACGTCATGCCAGCCGTGAGCAAGTGGATATTGAAATGGCCGCCCACGGCCACTCTGTCATCGAAATCAAAAAGGTAGATGGCCAGTGGCAGGTAGTTAAAGACAGCCCCTACAACCGTCGCATTAGCGCCCATACCGAGATGGAAATGACTGGCCCTGCTGCAGGCCACCGGCGTTTGCAAACCAGTGCCGACCCCACCGGGAGAAAGGTCTATGGCACTTTAGGCAACTGCGCCGGGGGTGTTACCCCTTGGGGCACCATCTTGATTGCCGAAGAAAACTTTCAGAGCTACTTCGATGGTGATCAGGTGGTCGCCGACAGCCTGGCACCAGGGGAGCGACGCAATTACGGTACCTTTGGCGCTGGCTACTACCAAGTGGTGAACAACGACCCGGATCTTACCGATGAAGAGCGGGCCAACCAGGTGCCAGAGATAAAAGGTGAGCGGGCATTTTACCGTTGGGCGGATTACCACGATCGTTTTAATATCGAAAAAGAGCCCAGAGAATTTAACCGCTTTGGCTGGATGGTGGAGCTGGATCCTTACGACCCCAATTCCATGCCCAAAAAGCGCACCGCCCTGGGGCGTTTTAGCCATGAAGGTGCCACTATCGTCGCGGAACACGGTAAGCCGGTGGTGGCTTACTCGGGCGATGATGGTAAAAATCAGTGCATTTTTAAATTTGTTTCCACCGGCAAATACGACAAAAACAACCGTCAGGCAAACCTGGATTTGTTGGCGGAAGGGGAGTTGTATGCCGCCAAATTTCACCCCAATGGGGTTGGCGAGTGGATCAAAATTGAATTGCAGGAAAGTGGCTGGGCGTCTCCCGCCTTTACCAAACTCCAGGATCAGGGCGAGGCGCTGATTGAAGCCCGTTTTCTGGCACGCTTGTTGGGGGCAACCCCCATGGATCGCCCAGAAGATATTGAAACCGACCCGGTGACCGGGCGCACCTACGCCATGCTGACCAACAACAGTGCGCGCACGTTGGAAAATACCGATCCGGCCAACCCTCGCGCGGACAATCGCTGGGGGCAAATTGTAGAGATTCTGCCCCCGGGAATTGATGGCAGCCGGGATCACTTGGCAAATCACTTTCAGTGGGAACTGTTTTTGCTCGCCGGTGACCCTGATCACCCAGACAGCTCAAAACGTGGCCGCTACCACCACAAAGTAAGCCAGGATGGTTGGTTTGCCAACCCAGATAACGTTGCTTTTGACCCAACCGGGCGGATGTGGGTAAGTACCGACGGCTTCCCCAAAAACCTGAGCGCTGAAGGCGCCAAAGCGCCAGTGCATGACGGCGTCTGGGCTTGCGAAACCACGGGAGAGCAGCGGGCGTTAACACGTCACTTTTTTGGTTGCCCAAGAGGTGCGGAAGCTTGTGGGCCCTGTTTTACGCCGGATGGGGAAACTTTTTTTGTGGCAGTGCAGCACCCCGGGGATACGCCTGGCGCCACTTACAGCAACCCCGGCACTCGTTGGCCTGATTTCGACCCCACAAACCCGCCTCGGCCATCGGTGGTGGTGATTACGAAGCATGGAGGAGGGAAGATTGGCGGCTGAGCGCTGTCGTTTCCTTCCTTGATGCGGATACTCTAAAACTCCGGTGATCCCTCGGTAATTCCCAGCTGTAGCGGCCTACATACAGCCTCTACTTACAAACCTATTCCACAACACGGCCCCTCAATCTGGGGGGGGGTGTCTGGTGGGCCTTTCGGGGTAAACGCCAATCGTCTTTATCGCAATTATGATATGTTATATCATAATTCTCTTATGTGAGTTGAGATCCTGCTCTTCAGGCTCTTTCCTATTTACTTCTAAGTTTGTTTCGCTTTTTAGAGAACGTTTATGAGCGCACTTGCCATTCAACACAATGACCCAGCTCCAGTTGTAGCGACACGCCGTGCTATTGAGGGCGTTGAGCCAACAGTGCTGGCTGATATTTATCAGAGCGATGCCAATATGGTCATCTGGCAACGTGGTGCTATCGATGAGCTGGCCCAAGCCGCTGACTGCATTCTTGAAAAGTATCCGAACCTGCAAGCGTCGCTAACTGTGGCGCCGCAAAGTGCTTGTGCAGCAGTCAGTGAGGCATTGGGTGCCACGGAGGTGGCGCTGGCGCTCAGCGAAGATATCGCGCAACTGGTTGATATGTTTTGCTGCCTGTTTGACCTCAAACGGGCTGGGGTGAGATTGACTGCCCTTGATCGCGCTATGTGCCCGCGCTTTCACGTAGACCGAGTGCCTTGCCGTTTGGTAACCACCTATAGGGGTGTCGCCACTCAGTGGCTTCCTCACCACTTTGTGGATCGCAGTAAGTTAGGCGCTGGCAGTCAGGGAAAACCGGATGAAGAGTCTGGGTTGTTCGACCGGGCAACCGATATCCAGCAGCTTAATCAAGGGAGCGTCGCCTTACTTAAAGGTGAGCTTTGGGAAGGCAATGAAAATGCGGGCCTGGTGCACCG
Organism: bacterium SCSIO 12696; assembly: GCA_024397955.1. Classification (NCBI taxonomy): domain Bacteria; species bacterium SCSIO 12696. Next base: position 1,141,231 of record CP073744.1, on the reverse strand, counting down.
TTCGCCCGCTATTAAATCCGAACAACGGCGACTGTTGTTAACGCTGGACTTTATCGGCTGATCACCTGCCCGGACTGCTTTTTAAGCGCTAACAGAAAAATAAGAAAACACTAAAATAAAACCTGGGGGTCGTGCATGGGTGACAATGAAATTGTTTTGCTGTTTGATGAGTGGAATAGTGCGCTACAAACTGGCAACCCGGAAAAAGTAGTCCCTTTTTATGACGCTGAGGCTATTTTACTCCCAACTATTTCCGATAAGGTGCGCCACAATCACAAAGAAATTCAGGATTACTTTGTGGATTTTCTTAAAATGGGCCCTAAAGGCAAAATTGACGAATCGAATGTGCGAACGTTTGGTCAAATTGCCATCCATTCCGGTGTTTATACCTTTACCTTTAATAATGCTACCACTGCGCAGGCACGGTTCAGTTTTGTGTATCGATGGAACGGTAAGCGCTGGATGATTGTGGAGCATCATTCATCAAGAATGCCTGAATCACAGTAAATTCAGAGTTTTATTCATCCCTGATTACATGGATGATCAGTTCGGGAATTAATTGCGTAACACTTCTACTGGCCCGTGATCATCGCAATGCCCATTGTGCACATGGTGTAAGCGGCCATCGACAATGTAATCCATGTGGTCGCCGTGTGGAATTGCCTCATGACCGCAACCGGGGCCGTGGACATGGTCACCGCAGGTGTGCACAGGAGCACACTTGTCAGGATTAGTTGCGCTGACTTCGATGGTGTGTTCGTCGTAGTGGTCTTCGTGAGGGTAGTGCAGGTGGCCATCGTGAAGATAGTCAGTGTGGTCACCGTGGCGAATGGCAGTGTGGCCGCAATCTGGGCCGTGGGTGTGTTTTGGGTGTGAGGACGTTTTCGAACAGGGCATAACCATTCCTCCTGAGTATTTTGGAACGCTCCCTATTTATTCTAGACGACAGAACCTGAAAGTGCCTGCGAATCATCGATACAGGCAAATAGCTGCTCTTCCCATTGCTCAGAAATCTCACTGGCAATAATTTCGATGCGACTTTCCAAGCAGTCATTCAGTTCAATTTCGGTCAGTGCATCGTTGGTCAGGTTGTAACCGTACACACCACTCTCGGTGATAAACACGGCTTTTACTCTTTCGGCAACGATGCCGCTTAAAAACAAAACCAACTTGTCTCGACAAAAAGTTTTTGCAGGGTCAAAACGCCAACCGACACTGTGAAAACCTTCTCCTTGATTGACGGCCTTAATAAACCCATCGCTGGGTATGATGTCCTCGCTTGGGGTGCTGCTACTGAGTTCTTTAAGGTGTTGATGTTGGTGACCAGCTTTTGTGGAAACAGGGATAAGTCCATCCAGCACATCGGTGGACAATTTGCCCTGTTCCGTGAAAATAATTTCCACACCTTTTGCCGCTGTCGATTTGGCATAGGCTCTCAGTTGCGCTTCATCCCCAGGCTGATACAAATCTTGTTTGTTGCCCACAATAACGTTGGCGATGGCAATTTGTTGATTGAATGTGGCGTGCTCTGTATAGCGTGAATCATTTAGTTTGCGCGCATCAACCAGAGTGATGATTTTTTGAATCGCAAGAACATCCTGGTAATGGTCTGCGGTTAACGCTTCCAGTACTTCGAGAGGGTGACCAAGCCCGGTGGGTTCAATCAATAAACGATGTGGCTTTGCACGGGTGAGCAATTGGTTGAGAGCAATCTGCATCGGCAGACCCGCCGTACAGCACATGCAGCCACCAGGAACCTCACGGATATACACCTCTTGATCTTCACTGTGCTTGCCTTCAAACAGGCTGCCATCAACGCCTATTTCGCCAAATTCATTGACCAACACTGCCCAGCGCTCATTGTCTGGTTTTGACTTCAACAGATGCATGATGGCTGACGTTTTTCCAACGCCCAAAAAACCAGTAATGATGTTGGTGGGAACGACAGTGATTCTTTGTGTGGGGCTGTTCATCGATAAAGTCTTAAGTAGCCTTGTTGCTACAAGTGTTGCCGAGTATTGAGGTAGGTCTTGTTCGAGAGGTAAAACAGTGTGCTTAACAGTGAATGATACTTTATATCATTTGAGGGTCAAAAGAAAAGTGCTTTGTGGGTAACGATATTTGAGCCTATGCTTTACCGTCGCTTGCGAGAACATTGCTAATGTCCACGACGATAAACTGGGAATATAAAGGCCTCCATGAAAAAGCATAAAAAATATCTTCTTTTGGCGTCTGTGATAGGGGTTATTTGTTTCGGTATGTACCAAGCAACAAAAAAGCGTGTCATGGTTCACCCGACAGAGCCTATGGTTTTAAGTCTGCCATCGGCCTTTTCTATCTGTGCACGCTCATTTGGGCTGATGTACGCAACAGATGGGGATCCATCTTATTGGTTTCCGGACGATTGTGTTCAAACCAGCCTGGGCAGTTTGCAAAAAGAGCCCCAAGAAATTCGTGAGGTTACGCTGCACATTAAGAGGCAAAGCAGCGAGTTTGCAACTTGGGCACCAGACTGGGGTGTTAAAACCAAACTAGTTGCCGGTATTGAAGTGCTGTTTTTTGAAACGTCAAAAGTCAATGAGATCGGTGCCCCCCTGTCGCGCCGCTCACTGTCTATAGAGTTCGAGGCTGAGGATGGGTGGGTTCAATTTCTTGCCGATGGTGTCAGCGAAGACGGGCAAGTTGCAGATTTATCCTTTGCTTGGGAGGCTTTTGAAACTTACGTTAAGCAATATCATGCTGCGGATTAAAAAGTCATCCTTTTGCATATCAAAGAATTCATGGCATAAAAAAAAGACCCAAATATCGTTAAGTTTTTGATATCTGGGTCTTCTTCGTATGTCCTTCGATGTTGCTGGACGTATGTGTGGTACCAGAGGCCGGACTTGAACCGGCACGCCCGTGAAGGCAACGGATTTTGAATCCGTCGTGTCTACCAATTTCACCACTCTGGCACAGGCGGGGGATTATAGCAGCGGCACTTGTGTCGTCAATGGAAAAAATTGCCACTTTCCGCTACCCTTGCGGCCCTTTTTACAACCTGACGGTACCATGCGCCGAGATCAGTTTCACTACCACTTGCCGGATGAGCTAATTGCCCGTCAGCCCGCTGCCGAAAGACGCGGTAGCCGCCTGTTGTGCCTGGATGGTGTTAGCGGAGAATTGGCCCACCGGCAGTTCCCAGATATTGTGGATCAGCTAAACCCCGGTGACTTGCTGGTGTTTAACAACACCAAAGTGATTCCGGCACGATTGTTTGGCCATAAAGAGAGTGGTGGCAAGGTAGAGGTACTGGTGGAGCGTCTGCTGGACGACCGCCGTTTGCTGGCCCATGTGCGCGCCAGCAAATCTCCAAAGCCAGGTACGCGGTTGTTGTTTGATGGTGATGCCAGTGCGCAGATGTTGGGCCGTCAGGGTGAGCTGTTTGAATTGGAGTTCACTGGTGACAGTAGCGCCCTTGAGGTGCTGGAAAGTATTGGCCATATGCCACTGCCGCCCTATATCGACCGTGACGATACCCATGACGATCGCGAGCGCTACCAGACTGTGTATGCGCAAACCCCCGGTGCGGTCGCGGCACCCACGGCGGGGCTGCACTTTGATGATGAATTACTGCAGCAGCTCAAAGCCAAAGGGGTTGAGCTGGCGTTTGTGACCCTGCATGTAGGGGCGGGCACTTTCCAGCCGGTGCGGGCGGATAATATTGCCGACCATCATATGCACGCGGAAGTCGTCGAGGTGACGGCGCAGGTGTGCCAGCAAGTGCACGATACCAAGGCTCGGGGTGGCAGAGTGATTGCAGTGGGCACCACCAGTGTCCGCTGCCTGGAGTCAGCCGCGGCCAGCGGTGCCATTGAGCCCTCCAGCGGTGCCATTGAGCCCTACAGTGGCGATACCGATATTTTTATCTATCCAGGGTATGAGTACCGGGTAGTAGACGCACTGCTGACCAATTTCCACTTACCGGAATCCACCTTGATTATGCTGGTCAGCGCGTTTGCCGGGTATCGCCATACCATGAATGCCTATCAACAGGCGGTGGCACAACAATATCGGTTTTTTAGTTATGGGGATGCGATGTTGATTACCCGTAACCCGGATGCGCCAAAAGAAGATATATAGAGTAGCCTGGATGTAGCGTAGCGGAACCCGGGAGAACGGTGGCTACAAATGCGGCCCCGTGTTTCGCTGAGCTGCATCCGGGCTAAGGGATAATTGGAGAAAAATTTTGACCCGCCAATGCTTTATGAAATTTGAGCTGGATACCAGCGACGGACAGGCTCGCCGAGGCCGTATGCAGTTCCCTCGCGGCACGGTAGAGACCCCGGCTTTTATGCCCGTAGGCACCTATGGCACCGTTAAAGGCATGCTGCCCCGGGACATCGAGGCCACTGGCGCGCAAATTGTGTTGGGCAATACCTTTCACTTGATGTTGCGTCCCGGTACCGAAGTGGTGCAGCAGCACGGCGACCTCCACGACTTTATGCAATGGCGGAAGCCAATTCTGACGGATTCCGGCGGTTTTCAGGTGTTTAGCCTGGGCAAGCTGCGCAAGATTACCGAGGAGGGGGTGACCTTTCAGTCTCCGGTCAACGGCGACAAAATTTTTCTCGACCCGGAAAAGTCCATTCAGGTACAGCGGGAGCTGGGCTCAGATATCGTGATGATTTTTGACGAGTGCACTCCGTACCCAGCGACGGAAAAGGAGGCCCGCGATTCCATGGAGTTGTCATTGCGCTGGGCTCAGCGCAGTAAACAGGCCCATGGTGACAGCCCGTCGGCCTTGTTTGGCATTATCCAGGGCGGTATGTACAACGACTTGCGTCAGCAGTCACTGGATGGCCTGACCAAAATCGACTTCGACGGTTACGCCATCGGTGGTTTGTCGGTTGGCGAGCCCAAAGACGAGATGCTAAAGGTGCTGGATGGCCTTACGGCCCATATGCCGGAACATAAACCCCGTTACTTGATGGGGGTGGGCAAACCCCAGGACATTGTCGAAGCGGTGCGCCGGGGTGTGGATATGTTCGACTGTGTGATGCCCACCCGCAATGCTCGCAATGGCCACTACTTTACCAGCCAGGGTGTGTTGAAAATTCGCAACGCCAAAAACAAAACCGATACCGGCCCCATTGACCCTAACTGCGATTGCTATACCTGCCAAAATTTCAGTCGCAGCTATATGCACCATTTGGACAAGTGTGGGGAAATTTTGGGGCCGCAATTGGCCACTATCCATAACATTCACTACTACCAAACCCTGATGCAGGGGTTAAGGGACGCCATTGCTGCGGGCGAATTGGACGCCTTTGTGGATGATTTTTACGCCACTACCGGCTACGGGCGCCCAGATAATCATCAGCAGCCCTTGAAAAGCCACCAATAGCCCGCACCTTGCACTATAATTCGGCGCTTTGTCTTTAAGGCCCGTTGTCATCGTGCCATGTGCACATGGCAACTGGCTTTTACACAGGAAGAAAAATGAACCGCTACCCATTTTGGAAGTACTTGCTGATCCTGGTGATTGCCGGACTCGGTATTCTTTACTCCCTGCCCAATCTTTACCCGCCAGACCCGGCGATTCAGATATCCGGCCAGAAAAGCAATATGACCATGGATCAGTCGATCCTGGATCGTGCTGAAGCCGCTTTGAGCGATGCCGGTATTACCACTCTGGGCGGTGAGGTCAACGAGCGCAATGTGCTATTGCGCCTGCAACAGGACGATGAGCAGCTGGCGGCCAGGGATGTGATTAAGAACGCCTTGGGCGATGAGTACATCGCTGCACTGAACCGCGCCTCCAACACGCCGGAGTGGTTGGCCAACCTCGGTGGCGAACCGATGAAATTGGGTTTGGACTTGAGCGGTGGTATTCATTTCTTGCTGCAAGTGGACACCAGTGACCGCCTGCAACAAGAGGTAGAAACCCAGATTTCCAGCCTCAAGGAAAAGCTGCGTGAGGAGCAGATTCGCGGTGTGCGTATCACCATGGATAGCCCCGAGAGCATCACCGCCACCAGTCGCGATGAAGAAACTCGCAGTAAACTCAAACAGCTGGTGCGTTCCAGCGAATTTCGCGCATTTGCGTTCCCGGAGAACCGGGTGGAAGAAGAGCAGGATGGTTTATACCTGCTGCGTTTGCAAGCCAGTGACAGCTGGGTGAAAGAGCGCGTCGACAGCTGGGTAAAGCAGAACCTGCAATCCCTGCGCAAGCGAGTCAACGAGCTGGGGGTGTCGGAACCCATTGTTCAGCGCCAGGGTAAAGATCGCATTATGGTGCAGCTGCCCGGTATTCAGGACACCGCCGAAGCCCAGCGCATTATCAACAAAACCGCTACTCTGGAATTCCGTCTCGAAGCTCGCGGCAGTGGCCAGACTTACCCTTTCAAAAGTGAGCCCGGCCGCAATGCCACTCTGGAACGCAGCCCAATCACCACCGGTGAAGCGGTGATTGATGCGACTTCAGGCCTCGATGAAAACGGTGGCCCCATGGTCAGTATTCGCCTCAATACCGAAGGTGGTGCGGCGATGGGGGCGACCACCCTCAAGAATGTTGGCCACCCCATGGCCATCCTGTTTGTGGAACAAAATTCCAAAATTGTAAAGAGTCGGGATGCGGACGGTAACGAAATCGACGTTATCGAAACCACCGAAACCAAAGAAATCATCAGCAAGGCTGTTATTCGCGGGGTGTTTGGCAAGAGCTTCCAGATTACTGGTCTCGATAGTTTGCAGGAAGCCCGTGAGTTGGCATTGCTGTTGCGCGCCGGTGCTTTGGCAGCGCCCATGGTAATTGTAGAAAGTCGCACTATTGGCCCGTCACTCGGTGCCGAGAACATCAAACTGGGGGTGACCTCGGTACAGCTGGGCTTGGCATTGGTACTGTTGTTTATGCTGGTGTTCTACAAGGTGTTTGGCATTGTGGCCAATATCGCACTGGCCATGAACCTGGTGATTCTGGTAGCCGCCATGTCATTGTTTGGTGCCATTCTGACCTTGCCCGGTATTGCCGGTATCGTGCTCACTGTGGGCATGGCGGTGGATGCCAATGTGCTGATTTTCTCGCGCATCAAAGAGGAACTGAAAAACGGGCTGTCGCCGCAACAGGCGATTTCTGCAGGCTACGACCGCGCTTTTGTGTCCATTTTTGATGCCAACATCACCACCTTGATTGTGGCGCTGATCCTGTTCCTGATTGGCTCCGGCCCGGTGAAAGGCTTTGCGGTTACTTTGTCTATCGGCATTGTTACCTCCATGTTTACCTCCATTATGGGCACTCGTGCCTTGGTAAACCTGATTTACGGCAGCCGCCCGAAAGTGAAAAAACTCTTTATTTAAAGGTGTTCCGATGAGTGAACAACACGAACAAGAAAACGCCCCGCGCCTGGACAAAGTGATTAACTTTATGGGCCAGCGCCGCAAGGCGACCCTGTTATCGTTGCTGCTGGTTATTGGCTCTATTGTGTCGCTGACCATCAATGGCATCCAGGCCGGTTTGGACTTTACCGGTGGTGTACAGGTGGAAGTGGGTTATGAGCAAACCGCCGACCTGGAGAAAATTCGCGGCCAGCTGAGCGATGCTGGCTTTAGCCCGGTGGTTCAGTATTACGGCTCGGAAACCGAAGTGATTATCCGCATGCAGGAAAATGCGGCGGCGCTGCCCATCGACCCGGTGACGGAAAAGCCCAAAACCGTGAATGATTACGTGGAAGAAACTCTGCGTGCCGATGGTGATCAACTGGAAATCAAACAATTTCAGGTCATCGGTTCGGTCATTGGTGAAGAACTGCGCGACGACGGTGGCATTGGCATGCTGGCGGCACTGGCCATTGTGATGATCTACGTGGCGATTCGCTTCCAGTTTAAATTCTCTCTGGGTGCAGTGGCCGCCTTGATTCACGATGTGGTGATTGTGCTGGGCTTTTTCTCCGTCTTTAAGCTGGAGTTTGACCTCACAGTATTGGCCGCGGTACTGGCGGTGATTGGTTACTCGCTGAATGACACCATTGTGGTCTCTGACCGGATTCGTGAGAACTTTCGCCTGCTGCGCAAAGCGTCGCCGGTGGATGTGATTAATGAGTCCCTTACCCAGACATTGGGCCGTACTTTAATTACCTCCTTAACCACCTTGCTGGTGTTGGCAGCCCTGTTCTTTGTGGGCGGCGAGATGATTCACAATTTCTCCATCGCCCTGATGGTCGGTGTACTGGTGGGTACCTACTCATCTATTTATGTGGCCGCCAATATCCTGCTGGCCATGCACATCGACCGCGAAGACCTGATGCCCTCGCAGAAAGAGGGTGAACTGGTGGATGACCTGCCGTAGCAACAATTACCGTCATCGCGAGCCATGTTGTATTCGCGATGACGGATTTTTACAGGCTCATAGTCACCCCACTTTTCAATGCTATGATTAGCGCCCTTACTTCTCCAGTAAAAAGGGCCGTCTCGTGCGCAAAGCCTTCCGCATTTTTCTCTATATTGCTCTCGCCTATTTGCTGTTGGCTACGTTGGCCTTGCCGCCGCTGCTCAATTGGCAATTAAAGAAAATCCACTTACAGGAAACCGGCCGCGAGCTGCAACTGGGGGGTAGCTGGTTTAACCCTCTGACCCTGGAGCTGGGGTTGGAAGAATTGGCAATTCAGGACCCGGACGGTGAGTTGTTATTGGGGTTTGATGAACTGGCAGTGGACTTTTCCCTGTTGGGTACCTTGTTTCGTTCCGGCTACCGTTTTGATGCGCTGTCGCTACAGGGGTTGCAAGGCCATTTGCGGCTGCTATCCGATGGTGCTTACAGCTTTGCAGATGTTTTGCGCTATCGCGACAGCCTGCCTGCCACTGAAACCACAGAGCCCGCTGGCCCTGCACCAGCAGTGCATATTGCCAATATCGACATCACCGCCAAACGTTTGGCCCACAGCGACTTGAGTCGGGAGCGACCATTTCGCCATCAACTGAACGACCTTGAATTGAGAAGCAGTGGCTTTTCTGTGGGCGGCGAAGCCGCTTCCAGCTATCAGCTTTCACTGGATAGCCGCGGTGGTGGCTCCATTGCTATTGCCGGTGAACTGTCTTTGCATACTCAGCAAGCCAGTGGTCGTTTGCAAATCGACGACCTCAACTTACGGCCACTGTGGGAGTTGTTGTCGCCGCAGTTGGCATTCCGCCTAAAAGAAGGCGCACTTAGTAGCGTTCTCGACTATCGGCTGGGTTGGCAGAAGGGCTTTCAGTTTGAGCTGGCAAACAGCAGTGTGGAACTGGCGGATATGGATATTGAGCCGTTAAATCCAGACCCGGATTTACCCAATACGGTGGCTTGGCAACGCCTGTCTGTTAGTGGTGTTTCTGCCAATAGTAAAAATCGTACAGCGGCCATTGGCGATATCCAGTGGCAGGATTTCGAGTTGGAAAGTGGCCACCGGGTCGAGGAGGGCACCACAACACTGCCATTGGTTGAGTTGTTTGCTGGCCCGTCACAGGGTGGCAGCCCAGAGCCCGAACCCGAACTTCAGCAAGACGCCGATGCGGCTCCCTGGCAGTTGACCATCAATCGCTTCGCCATGGTCGATGGTCAGTTATTTTGGCGCGCGGAAACCTTGGGTGAAGAGTCTGTGGGCTTACAAGATTTGTCGCTAACGGTTGAAAATATCAGTTGGCCAGAGCAGGGCGCTATGAACTTGCAGCTGAGCAGCACCTTGAACGGCGAGGGTAGCCTGTCTGTGGCTGGAGCGTTGGCTCCTCAATCCCTTAGTGGCCAGTTACAGGTGGGTTTGCGGTTGCCGCTGCCGAGCATCAACCCGATATTGGCCAACCGGGTAAACGGCGAGATTGCCAGCGGTAATCTGGATGCGGAGTTTCAGTTGAACTTTGATGGCCAGTTGTCTTCGATGGCCGGCCGCAGTCAGGTGAATGAGTTGTCCGTGGTTGCCGATGGTGGCCAGCTGGTGGGTTGGCAACAGTTTTCCATGGAAGGCATCGACATTGGCATTGCTCGACAGCAGGCTTCCATCGATAAAGTGACGTTGGGTCAGCTCGCTGCTGAAGTCGCCATTGATGGCGAGGGCAGCAGTAATGTGCAGCGCTTTTTGGCCAGTGAGGATCAGCCGCAAGCCTCAAGCGATAAAGCAGAGACAGACGGTGAGCCCTGGTCACTGGTCGTAAAAGAGGTGATTCTCGATCGCACCCAGATTGCGTTCTCCGACGCCAGCCTGGTGTCGCCGTTCGCGACACGGCTGGATCAGCTCTCTGGCACCATCACCAGTTTTGATTCCCGCGGCGACCAGCCTGCCAAAGTAGATATTAAAGGGTTGGTGGATGAGTACGCTCCCATTGCTCTTAGCGGCACACTGGGGCCGACGGAACCGGGGATCAATCTCGATCTGGCGTTTGAATTTGACGCCCTGGAGATGCCTAGCCTCAGTGCTTATAGCGGTACTTACGTGGGCCGTGCCATCGACCAGGGGCAATTGCAACTCAACCTGACCTATCAGGTTGAGGACAATCGCCTCAAAGGCAGAAACAAGGTGCGTATTGAGCAGCTCTCCCTGGGGCAAAAGGTCGATAGCCCCGATGCCGTCAGCCTGCCATTAGGGGCTGCGATTACTCTGCTAAAAGACGTCAATGGAGTGATCTCCATGAGTGTGCCGGTGAGCGGCGACCTCAGTGATCCGTCGTTTACCCTCAGTTCTGTGGTGTGGTCAGCTTTTCAGAATCTAATCATCAAAACCGTGGCTTCTCCCTTTAAATTGTTGGGTAGCCTGGTGGGTAGCCAAGACGACTTGCAACGCATTCCCTTTGCACCGGGTGCGGTAGCGTTGAGCGAACTGTCCCAAGGCAAAGTGCAAATGCTGGCAGAGGCTTTGGCAAAACGGCCAGGGCTCAAATTGACGATTGCCGGGCAGTACGATGAAGGCAGAGACACCCAGTATTTGCAGCAGCAACAGCTGGACAACCGGTTGCTGGAAGCGGGAGTTGCTCAGCAATCTCTCGATGATCGCGATGAGTCTTGGGAGGCTGGTGTGGTCAGGTTGTACCGGCAGTTGTTGAGTGATCGCCCGGTGGCGGAACGCCCTTCCAGCGAACTTTATAACGAGCTGGTTGAGCGCCAGGCCGTTGATACCCAAGCCCTGTTGGCATTGGCTTCTGAACGCGCTCAGGCGGTGGTTGCCCAGCTGATTGCCCTTGGTGTTTCGGAAGCGCGTATTGGCCGAAAAGAAGTGACCGAAAAATCCTCAAAAGGGTCGCAAGTGGTGCTCGATATTTGATTCATTGGTTGTTACATTTAGGGTCTGTTGACGCTCCATATCCGCCACTGTTGGAGGCTGAAAAGGTGTCCATCTAGGCGCGAGGAGTGTGGTTTGGTCATTCCAAATGAGCGACGAGCAACAACGAGGGGCGCCTTTTCAGCCCCAACCCGTAGGGCTGAGGCTATTTTTGCTCTCCACTGCGTTGTAAATCGCTGATGTAGAATGACTACACGGCACTCTTTACGCCTTGTTGAGCGCAAAAATCGCTCTCAGCAGAGGTGGATATGGAGCGTCAACAGACCCTAGTTCAAAACCTATAACAAATGAAGACAGTAAGGGTAATAGTATGATTGACCATATCAGCCTGACAGTGACCGATCTGGACAACACCAAGGCATTTTTTAGCCAGGCTTTGGAGCCGTTGGGTATCGCTCTGGTGATGGAAGTAGAAGGTTGGGCCGGTTACGGTGCGGAGGGAAAACCAGAAATCTGGTTTGGCCAGCAAGATCTCTCCCAGCGGCCGATGAGCATCAGCTTTCGCGCTGAAACCCGTTCCCAGGTAAATGGGTTTTACGAGGCTGCACTGGCTGCTGGCGGCCTGGATAACGGCAGCCCGGATATTCGCGAGAATTACCACCCCAGTTACTACAGTGCCTTTGTGATTGGCCCGGACGGGCACAATATAGAAGTGGTTTGCCACGAGGTTGAGTAAGCCGCTTTAACAGGTAGCCTGGGTTCCACTGAGTGTTGCCCGGGCTATATTCCTTTTTTCCAGTCTTTTATTTCCTGCTCGTTACTTCCAGTACCGCGACCACGCGTCCAATACTTTGCCCGCGTATTTATACGTGCCGTAGCTGCCGTTATAGCGAGCGAGGGCTTCGGCGACGCGGCCGTCTTCCTTGTCCAGGTAGTACTTGAGAATGGTACAACCATAGCGCAGGTTGGTATCGGCATTGAATAGATTGTCGTCTTCCCGGCCAATTTCTTTTTTCCAAAAAGGCATCACTTGCATCATACCCCGAGCACCGGCATGGGAAATCGCGTAGCGATCAAAGCCGCTCTCAATCTCGATAACCGCCAATACAATTTCGGCGTGAACTCCGGCGCGATTTGCCTCTCGGTGAATTTTTTTCAACAACTCCAGACGCTTTTTTTCGTCTTTGATAAATCGCTTTAACGGACCGTTTTTGCTTGCCAGCCACACGTGGGCGTCGTATTTGTCTTCAAACCCGGTACTGTCTGCGGCGGCTTGGCGCAGCAGGTCTACCAGCTCCTGTTCCGGCGGTTGATTGGCAACCGCAAGGCCTGCCCACAGCGAGCAGGCCAGTAGAAACAGTGATAGTGAATGTTGTTTTTTACTTGGCCACATTGTTGTTGATAAATTCTAAAACCTCGCCCAAGGCGATATCTTCGCTGTTTTCAGCGCGACGGTTTTTGTATTCCACAGTGCCATTCTTCAGGCCGCGATCACCGACTACCAAGCGGTGGGGCAGGCCCATCAGTTCGGTATCCGCGAGCATGGCACCGAGGCGCGCTTTGGGTTCATCCATAAATAACACGTCGTAGCCGGCGGCACTGAGATCAGCGTACAGTTTTTCGCAGGTTTCTTTTACCGTGTCCGATTTATTCATGTTGATGGGCACCAGAGCAATCTGGAACGGAGCTAATGCGTCCGGCCAGATAATGCCATTGTCGTCGTGGTTTTGCTCAATGGCAGAGGCGACGATGCGGCTGACGCCAATGCCGTAGCAACCCATGGTCATGACTTTTTCCTTGCCGTTTTCATCCAGCACTTTGGCGTTCATGGCTTCGGAGTATTTGCTGCCCAACTGGAAAATATGGCCAACCTCAATGCCTCGCTTGATTTCCAGCACACCGTTGCCGTCGGGGCTGGCATCGCCAGCCACTACATTGCGAATATCGGCGACATCGCCGATGGAGCAGTCTCTTTCCCAGTTGACGCCAGTGAGGTGATAGTCGTCTTCGTTGGCACCACAGACAAAGTCCGCCAGTTGCGCGGCATCCCGGTCAACGATGGTGTTAATCGCCAATTTAACCGGCCCCAGCGAGCCTACGCTACAGCCCAATTCGGCTTTGATGCGCTCTTCTGGAGCAAAGGTCAATGGCGCGGCAACCCCGGACAATTTCTCCGCTTTCAATTCGTTGAGTTCGTGGTCACCTCGCAGCACCAATGCCACCAGAGGCTGGTTGCGGTCTTCATCGCTATCGTCTTCTTCACCCAAAACAATCAGGGTTTTGATACTTTGCTGTTGTTCCTTGCCAAGGAGTTCACTCACCGCGCTGATGGTATAAGCACCCGGAGTGTGCACTTTTTCTAACTCTTGAGTGGGGGCTGGGCGTTCGCCTTGCGGCGCCAATGCTTCCGCTTTTTCTACATTGGCCGCGTAATCGCTGCCGCTGCTAAAGGCGATGGCGTCTTCACCGGACTGGGCCAGCACATGAAATTCATGGGAAAAGCTGCCGCCGATAGAGCCGGTATCTGCCAGTACTGGGCGGTAGTCCAAACCTAAGCGCTCGAAGATCGCGCAGTAGGCGCGGTGCATGTCGTCATAGGTGCCTTGCAGTGACTCCTGAGAGGTGTGGAACGAATAGGCATCTTTCATTAGAAATTCGCGGGCGCGCATAATGCCAAACCGAGGGCGAATCTCGTCGCGAAATTTGGTCTGGATTTGGTAAAAGTTGGCCGGCAGCTGTTTGTAGCTGTGAATCTCGTGGCGAATCAGGTCGGTAATGACTTCCTCGTGAGTGGGGCCCAGGCAGAAATCCCGCTGGTGGCGGTCATTGATGCGCAGTAGCTCCGGCCCGTACTGCTGCCAACGGCCAGATTCTTGCCACAGTTCGGCGGGCTGAACCACTGGCATCAGCAGCTCTTGAGCGCCGGCGCGATCCATTTCTTCACGTACAATATTTTCCACTTTGCGCAGCACCCGCAGGCCCAGGGGCAGCCAGTTGTACAGGCCAGAAGCCAGCTTGCGGGTCATGCCGGCGCGCAACATCAATTTGTGACTAATAATCTCGGCGTCGGCGGGGCTTTCTTTTTGGGTAGCGATCAGGAAACGGGTGGCGCGCATTCTATGATTTGTCCTAAAACTTGTCGTAAAAAAGGCGTATTCTACGTATCTGACTGATGGGGGTACAGTGATGGCAGCATTTAGATTACATCGGCAATTGCAGAAAGACACTATTGTGGTGGGGCGCTTCCCGCTATCGCTGCTACTGTTGCACAAAGACGCCAATTACCCGTGGTTTATTCTGGTACCACAGCGGGCGGATCTCACTGAAATTCATCAGTTGGATGAGGCAGACCGGCAGCAGCTGATGGTGGAATCCTGCCAGTTGTCATCGCTGTTAGAAAGGGTGCTGGAAGCGGATAAGCTTAATTTGGCCACTATTGGCAATATGGTGCCGCAATTGCACTTTCATCATATTGTTCGCTATCAAGGCGATCCTTGTTGGCCCGCTCCGGTTTGGGGTGCTATTCCTGCGGTGGCCTACGATACCGATGAGTTGGCTGAGCGTTTGGCTTTGGTTCGTGAAGGCTTGGCGGATACCGACTTTGTTGTCGCTGACTCTTAACCTGGCAATTACTTATGTGATCCCTCACATAAATAATTGTCGCCCAATAAAATCTGGCGATGTTGCGTGGAACCTCTTGATTTTATTGGGCTCGCGCCGATTGTATCGGCGTCGGCACATCCATGTGCCGAACGATTAACTCTTCATATTTTGTTACTGTGTTTATCGTCTTTGTACTACTGCAATTCCTGAAAATCTTTTATCAAACGCTTTAATTTCTTATCCAGATGACGCTTCTGTTTGTCACTGCGGCTGTTGAGCAAATCCGCCAACAATTCCCGGGTAATCTTTCGGTTGTGTTCCGTGTGTTGGCGATACTCCGGTGTCCACAGGCTTTCATCGTCCAGTAAATAATCATCCAGAAATTGTTTGATGTCACTTTGTTGGCCGCTGGCTAAGGCAACGGCAAATTTTTCCTGCCAGAGGGTCTGTTGGTTGGCGTCCAGCTCTGCCATAGGTCTGACGTCTGTCACCCAGCTGCTAATTCGTTGCTTCTGTTGTTTTGAAAGCGGGCCAAGCCATTTTTTGGTAAACCGTTCCATGGACTTCTGCCGGGCTTTAAAGCGTTTCTTATCGCTCTTGAAGGTATTCTTTTTAAGATACTTTTGAGTTTCTTTTTTCAGGGTGACAAGGAGCTTATCTGATTGCTCTGAAGACAGTGAAACCAGCAATTCTGCCAGTGGGGTATTGGCCCGCTGCTTGCTGTTTTCCATCAGCTGCTGCGTTGCCAAGGCTTGCTGGTGAATTAACTCTGGAGTGATTTCCGGTTCTGACAGCTCGGTTCTTAAACGCTGCAGAAAATCCACATAGAGGGGCAGTTGGGTCTGGCGATGCCAGCGGTGCAGTTGGCGAAATTCCTTTTTAAAAAATGCTTTCTGATCCTGATCGAGGTCGATGTAATCATCCACCGCCCAGTTGGCCCACCAATGCGCGTAGTTGTAAGCAATTTTAGTGGTACAGCCGCCAACCAGCAGTAGTAAGGCAACAATCAATAGCAGACGACTCTTAGCCACGGGCACGGGTAATTTTGGCGAGGCCGGCGACATAAGAGACGACAAACAACGTACTAAAGGCAGCCCCCGGAAGAATAGTCAGTAAAATATTAGGGGTGCCCGCAGCGTAGTTGATACCCCAGGCCCCTGCGTAGAGCAGCAGACAAGTGATGGCTGCTGCAAACAGACCCCCTTTGGGATAAGAGTAAAAACGCCGGTACAAAATTTCCAGCAGACCGCTGGTGACCAGTGTCATTACAAAACTGTAGCCGCCGTAGCAAAGCGCGTAGCTCATTGCTGACATGGGGTCGCCGTCGCTGTTGACGTAAAGTGTCCAGCCGCCGTAGCCGAGAAAGGCGGCTAAGGCGGGCAGCAGAAGGCGCAGTGAAGTAGGTAGCCGGTTTATCACGCAGTGGACTCTTTGTGGGGCTTATTTTTCAGTAGTATTAGTCGATCAATCCCGGCCAGTGTTTATCGGCCTCTTCAATGAAATTGTCGCGATCTTTTAACCATTTGTCATTAATGGATTTGTTGTAGTTGAGATACAGTTTGCCATCGAGGATTGTAAATTGGTCAGGGTCGATGCCAGCGGTATCGTTTTTTGCCACGGCGTAGGCACAGTAACCGCCGTACTGAGGGGCGTATTTATCTGGGTTGGCAGCAAACAGATCTCGGTTTTGTTCATTGCTAAAGCGCCAGTTAGCCCCTTTCCATTGATGCTGGAATTTTTTGCTGCCTTTCACCGCGCGGTTCTCGGTAAAGTAAGCCACGGGGTCATAGCCTTTGATGGCAGTATTGCCCCAAAAACCGGTATTGATTTCTTCCACTGCGTGGCTAAATGGTGCCACTAATAGTAGTGACAGAAACAAAACCTTTATTTTCATGGTCTATTACCTCTAAATTTACGATGGGACTTGGGCTGCACAGCGGTGCGGAAGTTCCAGTGTTTTAATTGGATATTATTATGGCAAACCCTCACGGTTTATTGCTGCGCTACAGCGAAGCGGTTCAGCCAGGCACTTTGCGTTGGATCGGCCTGCGACCACAACGGCGAGCTGAAATGACCGTGGTTGAGCGTGTTACTGCCTTGCAGGACTTGGGCTTGCAAGGGGATCATCGCTGCCTGAAAACACCGGGTTCTGGTCGCCAGGTGACCTTGATTGCCCAGGAACACATTCAGGCAATGGCCTCCATATTAGGGCGTGACCCCATTCCAGCACAGCTACTGCGACGCAATATGGTGGTATCGGGTATTAATCTATTGGTGTTGCGCCACCGCCGTTTTCGAATTGGCGATGCCGAATTTGAGGGTACCGCGCATTGCCACCCTTGCAGCCGTATGGAAGAAGCGTTGGGCCCGGGAGGCTTTGCCGCTATGTTTGGCCACGGCGGGCTCTGTGCTCGGGTAGTGACCAGTGGTGAAATCGCAGTTGGTGACTCAGTGGTGCTGCTGAAAGAGCATATTGCTTGACATCAGAGCTCTTGACATTGGAGATGACCGGTCACATATTCTTAGAGTACAAGGGCACCGAGAAGCATTGATGAGCAAGCGAGCGTCGAAAAAAGACCATATTCTGGCCGCCGGTATGGCGGTGATGAAGAGCCAGGGCTTTAATGGCACCAGTGTACGGGATATTGTTGACGCCGCTGGGGTTCCCAAAGGGTCTTTCTACAACTATTTTGACAGCAAAGAAGTCTTTGCCGTAGAGGCTTTGCAAAGCGCGGCTGCTGAAGACCAGCAGATTAACAGCAAAATTCTGGGTGACCGGCAGCAGCCACCGTTGAGTCGCTTGCGTAACTACTTTGTGCACCATGTTCAGGAAGTATGTGATAACGACTTCCGCATAGGCTGCTTCCTCGGCAATATTTGCCAGGAAATGGCTGACAGCAGTGAAGCCATTCGCCTCGCGGTTAGAGAAGTGCTGCAAACCAACACTCGCCAGTTGGCTACGGTGATGGAAGAGGCCAAGGAACGTGGTGATTTGCCTGAGAACGCAGATACTGAATTGCTGGCGGAATTCGTATTCAACGCCTGGCAGGGCGCATTAGTGCGTATGAAAGCCACCAAAAACAGTCAGCCCATGGATATTTTTCTGGGCACCTATCCCCGCTTATTGCAGCCTTAAGGTTTGATGAGGACAACTTGAAGGTTTTTCTTTGAACTAAAAATAAGACGACCGGTCGTATATTGAAATAATTGTCTACAACTGGATAAGCGACCATGAGAAGTTCACTGCAGTGCCTGTTGTTTTCCTCGTTTTTTGTCTTACCCACAGTCGCCAGTGCTGAGGCGGCCAACTCTCCCAACACCTACATTACCGATACACCTGTACAGGCAGCTGGCGATAGTGCTAGCCAAGAACCTACCTGGAGCAAGTGGGCGATTTCTTTCGATAACGACATCTTGGTTCCCGGCACCAACGATCGTGATTACACCTATGGCTTTAATTTGGTGTTATCTGGCGCTGGGGCACGAAGTAAGTGGTACTCGCCTTATCGAGCGTTGAA
The DNA here is from genome assembly GCA_024397955.1 of bacterium SCSIO 12696. Taxonomy (NCBI): domain Bacteria; species bacterium SCSIO 12696. The sequence continues at coordinate 1,122,888 of CP073744.1, read as the reverse complement.
CTGGCTGGATCGTGGATTTGGCGTCAGCAATCGGGCTGATAGTGGGCTGGAGCGGGTTACCCTGGAAACCGGTGTGTTTGCGTTTACTCCGGAAGACATTACAACCGCTGAGCCTATTGAGGGCGAGCGGCCTTACAGTAGCCTGGTTTATCTCAGCAGCGTTCGTCAGCAAATTGATGCCGACAATGAAGTTGCCTGGGACAGCAGCCTGACCCTGGGTGTGTTGGGTTTGCCGTTGGTGGGCAGCGTACAAAACCAGCTTCATGACTTATTGGGTGGTGATGAAGCCAATGGTTGGAATAACCAGATATCCGATGGTGGCGAGTTAACCGCGCGCTACGCAGTATCGCGCCAGAATAACTGGCAACTGGACAATGACCGGCTGGAAGTCAAAACCGCTGTACAAGGGTCGGTGGGCTATTTATCTGAAGTGGCCTGGAGCTTTAATGTGCGAGCGGGAGAGATTCACAGTCCCTGGTGGTCTTTTAATCCCCACTTGGCCAGTTATGGCCAACAGAGCAGTGAAATAGCCGTAAGTACCCAGGCAGAACGTTATTTTTGGTTTGGCGCTGCAGTAAAGGCCCGGGCTTACAACGCCCTGTTGCAGGGCCAGTTTCGCGACAGTGAAGTCAGTTACAGCAGTGGTGAAGTGAATCATCTCCTGGTTGAAGCCTGGGCGGGATACACTCTGGCATTTGATGGGGGGTATCGCATCAGTTATATGGTTCGCGGCCAATCATCGGAATTGAAACAGGGCCTGGGCGATCGTCACCTGTTGTGGGGAGGCGTCACCTTTAGTAAAGCTTTTTAAGTGTCATGCATTGGTGGTTTACACTCTTGGTTTTGCTTGAGGCAAATCACAGTGGGCTATGTGCTGACCTTGCTATTCACCCTGTTGTTTATTGCAGTGACCTTGTGGGTATTTGTTCGCGTGGGCACCCCGGTCTATCGGGTTCAGCTCAGCAATGTGGTGACCCTGTTGCAGATGGTGATCGCCGGAACCGCTACTGATAGTGATTGGGATGTGTTTATTGGTGTGCCTATTCAGCATGACACCAAGCTGGAAGCCGTGCGCCAGCGCTGTGCCGAATTGACGGAAACAGAATATATCGGCGGTACGGGCATGTTATTCACAGAGCAGGGCCTGGCAGAAATCGCGGCCATCCTCGACAGTCTTCGCGAATAAGGCCTTTTGGCAATTCAACGACTCGTCTACACTGCACCCAAAATGTGATTGCGGTTTTGGGGATATTCATGGGTGTGCACAACGAACAGTTTTCACCGGTTGCTCGTTTTTTGCTGCTGGGTGCGGCTTTTGTGATTGTGGTTGCGGGGATGAAGCAGGCGGCATCCCTGCTGGTACCATTCCTGCTCTCTGTATTTATCGCCATGCTGTGCTCTCCGCTACTCAGTTGGCTTCGCGAACGCAAAGTGCCGTCCGGCGTTGCCATCTCATTAATCATCCTTTCTGTGGTTTTGGCAGGTATTGCCGTGGGTGCCGTTGTCGGCGGTGCTGTAAGGGATTTCAATAACGACTTGCCCCAATATCAGGCGCGCCTCCAAGAGATGTCTTCCGGGCTGGTGGAGTGGCTGGTGGGTATGGGGGTGAATGCCGACCCCCAGCAGTTGAAAGAAGTGATTAACCCCAGTGTGGCTATGAAAATGGCGGGCAATGTCGTGGCTGGCTTTAGCGACACGATGGCCAACGCGTTTATGATTTTGCTGACGGTGATCTTTATTCTAGCTGAGGAAGCGGGTTTTGCCGCCAAATTGGTGCATGCCCGTGGTGGCAGTACCGCGGCACTGGAAGCTTTGGAACGCTTTAGCAAGGTGGTTAACAACTACATGGGTTTGAAAACCCTGATCAGCCTGGGCACCGGCTTGCTCGCTTACATCCTGTTGTTGGTTGTAGGTGTGGACTACGCGGTTATGTGGGCGATGCTTGCGTTTCTGCTCAACTTTGTGCCTACAGTGGGCTCTATTCTGGCAGCTTTGCCACCGACTTTGCTGGCACTGGTGCAACTGGGGCCGCTACCCGCGTTGTGGACAGCAGTGGGCTATCTCGCCATCAATACTATTGTTGGCAATGGCATTGAGCCCCGGGTGATGGGTAAGGGCCTGAATCTGTCAGCGTTGGTGGTATTTTTGTCATTGGTGTTCTGGGGCTGGGCACTGGGTATGGTCGGTATGTTGCTATCTATCCCATTGACCATCATGGTAAAAATCGCTCTGGAAAATAACGAATCAACCCGTTGGCTTGGGTTGATGCTGGGTGCCGGTGAGGAAAGTCAGAACTTGCCTGAAGCTACGAAGAACAGCTGACGCTAATCCCGCTGGCCCATTCGGGTGGTGGGGCTGCGTACTTTTCTAATTCCGGGTGCTCCTCGTAAGGCGCCGAAAGCACCCTGAGTAAACCGTCTATTTCCGAGTAGTCGTTGCGATCCTCTGCCTGTCGAATCGCTATTTCCGCCAAGTAATTGCGCAACACATATTTGGGGTTGCTGCGCAGCATCGCGGTGCGGCGCTTTTGCGGGTCTACTGAATCTTGCTGTAAGCGAGCTTTATAACGTTTTGACCAAGTTAAAAAATCCTCGGGGTCGTTAAATAGCTGGGCTATTTTCTGGTTATCACTGTCGCCACCAAATCCGCAAAGTTGACGGAAAAACCCGGTGTAATCCACTTGATTATCTGCCATTAGCTGCAATAAATCGTCTATTAACTGGCCGTCACTCGGCTGTTTGTTTTCCAAACCCAACTTGCCGCTCATCAAGCCAAAGAAGGTATCGAGAAAAGTGGGTTCGTAGTGCTGCAGTGCCTGTTTAAGTTGCTCAGATTTCACCAGGCTTGATAGGGCGTGCGCTAACGCGTTGCAATTCCATAAACCAATTCCCGGTTGGCGGTTAAAGGCGTAGCGGCCGGTTTCATCAGAGTGATTGCAAATAAAATCTGGCTGATAAGTGTCCAGGAAGCCAAACGGCCCATAGTCCAGGGTGTCGCCGAGAATGGACATATTGTCTGTGTTCATAACACCGTGGGCGAAACCCACTGCTTGCCAATGAGCAATAAGCTCAGCGGTTGCGACAACCGCTCGTTTGAACAATCGATAATATTTGTCTTCACTATCTTGCCAATCTGGATAGTGGCGTTCTATGACAAAATCGGCGAGCTGTTTCACCTGTTGGTGCTCACCGTTGTAGTGAAAGTATTCAAAGCTGCCAAAGCGAATATTACTGCGCGCCAGGCGGATCAGTACCGCTGCAGGTTCGACGGTTTCCCGCTGTACTTTGTTGCTGCCGGTGGTGATGGATAGGCCACGGGTGGTGGCAATGCTCAGGCCATGCATGGCTTCGCTACACAGGTATTCGCGGATGGTGGAGCGCAGCACAGCGCGGCCGTCGCCGAAACGGGAGTAGGGGGTCTGGCCCGCGCCTTTCAGTTGCAAATCCCATTCGCCGTTGGGGCCAGTAATGGTAGCCAATGTCATCGCTCGCCCATCCCCCAGGCGAGGCACATAGCTGCCGAACTGGTGGCCGCTGTAGACCATAGCCAATGGTGAATAGCCATCGAAATGGCCGTTGCCGCTGGCGAGTGTCAGAAAGTCATCGCTAGTGGTAGCTTGGTTGGCAAGTCCAATCAGTGCAGCAGCAGGTGGCGAGGTATGAACCAATACTGGCTCGCTCAAACCGCTGGGGGTGACCGGAGAATAAAAGCGGCTGCCCAATTGCTCTATGGGCTGATGGATGCATTTGCTTGGGAAAACACTCATGGGGCTATTGTAGCCCCAGATTGTTAGCAATGATTTGGTTTTTAAGGGGTGTTATTACCGTACCGCCCCCGCCTAAGCGAGGACGGGGAAGGGTGTATCAGTTCTGTACAAGGGTAAATTTAAAAGGAATCGAAAGGCTCAGAACCTCTTCGCTGATTTCGTCAGGAATGGGTTCGTAAGGAGCCGCTTTTTTCACCGCTCGAATAGCGGCTGAGTCCAGCGTTTTATGGCGGCTTTTTTCGGCGGCTTCCACTTTGACCAGGTTGCCCTGGCGGTCCAGCTCAATATTGAGCCTGACTTGGCCCTCATAACCCTGGCGCAACGCACGAGGTGGGTATTTCAGCGACCCGTGTATCTCTTTTTTGGTGGTGCGAATATAGTCCTTCAGCGCCAATGCGGACTCTACAGAAAAAGCATCTTCAGCAAGAGATTCAGCCTGTTGTTGCAACGCCTCCGCTGCCGCCAAGGTAATAGCGTGTGGGTCGTACCCCAAATCATTGAGCATAAAGCCATTCACCAAAGCAACCTGGGTGGGGATTGAGGCTTCAGCCGCTTTTTGGGCAGCGTCGGCTTCCGCTTTTACCAATGCCTCTGCTCTAGCGGCGGCTTCCTCAGCCGCTTTTTGTTCTGCCAAGAGTTGTGCTTCGTCAATTTCTGGTTCCGGCGGTGCTATCCAGGCTTCGACTGCAGTTACACGACCAGAGGCAGGGGTGATGGTAGCCAATTGCTGTTCCATGTTGCCCAGATTATCGCCCTTGCCCAAAATGGCATCGCGAAAACTGCTGCTGGGTGGAGCCTTGCCAACCCAGGTATTCACGAACAGGTCAAACAACTCGGAGGGCAGGCCTGAGGCGAGGGTAACGCCATTGATTTGGTAGCTGGAGCCATTGTCGCTTTGGCTGATAGTGACAACATCACCGGGCTCGAGGCCACCTTTTTGCTGGTTAAATAAGTTAACCAGTGGCTCAGCCATATTGGAGAAGCGTTGGCTGCTGTTGCTGATGGCAATACCCTGCATCCATAAGTTGACCCAGCGGCGCTTCGAATAGCTGCTGGTCAGTCGCATTTCCATGCGCTTGCTGGGTGCTGCAATGATCTGCTCGTAATTGCTGCCAGGTGCTGACAGGTAGAGTGCCGCCAGGAACTTATCATTGCCCAGCTCCCGATAGCTGGACACCCCATTTAATACCAGATCCTTGGCTTGCGCGGGTATGGCAGTGAAACCAATTAACAGGCTGATGGCCATACTAACCAAGAGTGGTGAGTGACGTGCTTGATTCATGTTGTCTACCCTGTAGTACTCTTTATTTAATTCAAAAGAATTATTTGTTGTTTTTATTTTTGGTACTAAATTACCATAATCCAGCTAATGGTCGAGCTGTCTCCCTCAGAGGGGCGATAAGTGAATGGTTAATTTGTGAATTTGTTCACACTTTTTTGTCGAATGGCGAGTTTTGCGCCAAAAGCTCCTAGGGGGGTTGTGGCTGTTATTGTTCGCGGTTGCCGGTGTAGTATGAGCAGGGTCACACAGGGCTTTTGATCGATGCTTTAGAATGATGCTTTTTGCAGTCGTGAGTTGCTGGTGAACTAAGGTACACGTGAGATGTGCCGGTAAATTTGAGGAAATCCATGAAAATTTTTAACGCATCCGATGTTGAGGACAGGGAATTACAGAGGCGTGTTGCCTCGCTGCATCTGTTCCGTGAGATTCGTGAAAATGATGAGGAGCAGTACCAGCGCTTGCTGGAACACTCCAGAGTGATGTTTTTTGAGCCGGGCGATGTGGTGCTAAGCCCCGGTGGCCTGGATCGCTGGCTTTATTTCGTCGTACGCGGCGAGTTGGAAGTGCTGTCACGGGATGAAAGCATTCCACTAACGGAGTTGTACGCGGGAGAAATCTTTGGCGACATCGGCCAGCTAACTCGAAAGCCCAGGGGCAACTTCGTGCGTGTGCCACAAAAGGGGCGCACCACCATTGTGCTTGCAGTGGACTTTGAACAGTTGGGTGATCTGGATTACCACCAGGACATTCACATCGCCACCAAGCTGTATCTCTACAAACAGTTAGTGCATGTACTGCGTTGGCGCAACGACTGCTACCGGCAAAAATTTCCTGACAGTGAGCTGGCAAATCGGCCTTATAACAACACCCCGGTGATGGGGCGTGAAGGTTCGATTGAGCAACTTCACGGCCTGGCTGCGCAGGCCGAAAAGCTGGCTGAGCGGCTGATCTATCTCAACTACGAACTGGGCGCGTTAAAGCCTCAGGACAAGCCTTTGGAGTTGGCGCTCGAATAAGGCCTGTTTGGGGTAAACTTTGCGCCGTATACAGACTCATATAACTGCAAAGATATCATTACGATCCCCTGTAACTAATTCCAGAACACATATTCCGAAATAGTGGCCGTTGGTTTAATATGGCGCTATTACGACCGGTTATCCGGTCTTTTTTGTGTTTCAGGGAGTTTGTGGTGAATAAAAACGTTCGGGTTGCAGTGGTGGTGTTCGTGGTAACGCTGTTGTGGTTTGCCAGCGGTATCTGGAAAGCGCCCAAGGTGGAAGAGAAGGCGGAGTCTACCGAGAATCGACGCACATTGGTGACCGCAGCTCGTTTTACTGCACAGCCCTATGCCAGCCAGTTTCAGGCACGGGGACGCACTGAACCCAACCGCCAGGTTTCCCTGCGGGCGGAAGTGGCTGGTCGCGTTGTTGCAGTGCCCGCTGAACGTGGCCAGTCTGTGGCTGAGGGTGACGTTATTTGTGAGCTGGCTGTAGAAGATCGTCAGCAGCGACTGGACGAAGCCAAGGCCGCTTTGCGGGAAGCCCAGCTGCGTTTTGAGGGAGTCAATAAACTCAAGCAACAAGGGCTGCAATCAGAGTTGGCTATCGCTGAGGCCAACAGTGCCCGGCAGCGAGCACAAGCAGATTTGCAAAGGCGTCAGCTGGATTTGCGCAATACCGCGATTCGCGCGCCTTTTGATGGTGTGGTGGAAGTTCGGGATGTGGAACAGGGCGATTTTATGAATCGCGGCGATGTCTGTGGCCACATACTGGAGGTGTCACCGCTGAAGGTAATCGCTCAAGTATCTGAACAACAGGTTCAACAAATCAACTTGGGTAGCCCGGCAGAGGTGCGCTTTGTCGACGGCAGCAGTGCACAGGGGAAAGTCAGTTACCTCAGTCAGCAGGCCAGCGCGGCCACTCGCACTTACCGCATAGAAGCCACCATAGATAACCCGGAAGGGCGCCTTCGTGCCGGCTTGACCGCTCAGTTTGTGGTGTCGTCTCAGCCGCTGATGGCGCAGCGTATCCCATCGGGTATTTTGGGGCTTGGCGATCAGGGGGAAGTGGGCGTGCGCCTACTCAATGGCGATAACCGGGTGGCGTTTCAGGAAGTCCAGATTGTCGGTGATGATTCACAGGGCGTTTGGGTGCTGGGTCTGCCGGATCAAGCATTGTTGATCACTGTGGGCCAGGAATATGTGGCCAACGGTGAGCAAGTGGATGTAAAAATTGCCGGTGAATCCGACGTCGACGCTGATACCGTTGGGGCACTGGTGCCATGAAACTACTGGACAAGGCAATCAGCCACTCCCGGGCCACTCTCTCTATCCTGGTATTCATTCTGGTGGCTGGTGTGGCTGCCCAAAAAATGATGACCTTGGAGGTGTCACCTAACGTCAACGCCCCCTTTGTTATTGTCTCTGTATTCCATGATGGTATCTCTCCGGAAGATGCGGTGCGCTTGCTGATTAAGCCCATGGAGACCGAGCTGAAGTCTGTGGAGGGCATTAAAGAGATCAAAACTTACGGTAACGAAAGTTTAGCCACTGCAGTAATTGAGTTCGAGATTGAACGAGACTCCGATGCAGCTATCCAGGATGTGCGCGTGGCAGTAGATCGAGCCCAAGCCAAATTCCCCACGGATACCGAGGAGCCAGTGGTTCAGGAAGCCACTGCTGCTAAAGAGCCCACCCTGGTGATCACCTTCTCCGGCGACGGAGTGATGGAGCGGGAGCTGTTTCAGATTGCCCGTCGCTATCAGGACAAAATTGAAGCGCTGCCCGCTGTATTGGAGGCTAACCTCAGCGGTAGCCGGGAAGAAGTGGTCGAGGCGGTGATCGACCAGTCTCGTCTGGAGCGGTACAACCTGCAGGCGGAAGAACTGTTTCAGGCGGTGGTGAATAACAATCGTCTTATTCCCGCCGGTGAATACGATGCTGCCCAGGGGCGCTTCGGGGTCAAGGTGCCGGCACTGATCGAAACCCGCAGCGACGTCTACAATCTACCTCTGCGCTTTGACGAAGACGGTGTTGTCACTCTTGGAGATGTGGCGGAGGTGCGCCGCACCTTTAAAGATGCCAGTGGTTTCAGTCACATCAACGGTCGCTCCACCATTGCCCTGACGGTATCCAAACGAGATAAATTCAATGAAATTGATACCGCTGAAGCCATTAAAGCGGTGATTGATGAAGGGCGCCCTGACTTGCCCGCCAGTGTGGATATTGTCTACGTTTTTGATCGCTCCGAGTTTAGCTATCAGATGATTAGCGAGCTGTCCGGCAATATTCTGACGGCGATGGTGTTGGTACTGATTATTGTCGTCGCCGCTTTGGGGTTGCGCTCCGGCTTGCTGGTTGGTTTTGGCATCCCATTTTCCTTGATGGGCAGCGCGATCATCTTGCAATCCATTGGTTTCTCATTCAATTTTATGGTTGCTTTTGGCTTGCTGTTGGCTCTGGGGATGTTGATCGACGGTGCCATTGTGGTGGTGGAATACGCCGATCGCCAGCGTAGCCTGGGCAAGTCCATGAAAGAATCCTACCTGATTGCCGTGGGGCGCATGCGTTTGCCGGTGATTTCCTCAACCGCCACCACGTTACTGGTATTTTTGCCATTGATGTTGTGGCCGGGTACCACCGGTGAGTTTATGAGCTATTTGCCGGTGACTGTATTTGCAGTGCTTGTGTGGTCGCTGATCTACGCGCTGTTCTTCTCGCCGGTGTTGGGAACATTAATTGGCCGTGCACAGAAAACCCACCGCCAGATAGATACCCCTGAGCCAGATAATTCCTGGCCGCAAAAAATGACTCGCTTTGGTCGCGCCTATGCCGACTTGGTAGGTGCCTTTATTCGCCAGCCAGTGGCGGTGTTTGTGTCCGCCATTACTTTGCTGTTTGTGATTTTTTCAATTTACGGCCAGTTTGGCCGCGGTGCCACGTTTTTTACAGAGACTGAGAATAACTACGGCAAGGGCTCTGTACGTGCCAAGGGTAACCTGTCAGTTATCGAGCGTGAGCAACTGACGGCACAGGTTGAGAAAATTCTCTTGTCCACCCCTGAGGTTAAGGCCATTTATTCCGCCAGTGGCGGCACCGGGGTTGGCGATAACGGCAGCGCCCGCTACCGGGATGAAGTGGCCGAAGTACTGATTGAGTTAGTAGATGCTACTGAGCGAGAACGCAGTAGCCTTGAAGTGTTTGCATCTATTCGCGAGGCAACGGCCAATATGCCTGGCATCTACTTTACCGCCGACGCGGTTGAGGGTGGCCCTCCGGTTGGCCGTGATATTCAGCTGCAATTGGCATCAGAGAATCAGGATAAATTATTCGCCACTGCGCGCATGATTCGTCGCCATCTGGAAGAAAACGTTGAAGGCTTGCGGGATATTGAAGACACCACGCCACAGCCAGGTATCGAATGGGAAATCACTCTGGATCGTGCTCAGGCGGCTATGCACGGGGTTAATGTGACTCTGGTTGGTCAAATGGTGCAAATGATCACGAATGGTGTATTGCTGGGCAAATATCGCCCCGATGATGCCGAAGACGAAGTGGATATTCGTGTGCGTTACCCAGACAGTGATCGCAGCTTGTCAGCACTGGAAAATATTCGGGTGACCACCCCTCAGGGGCCGGTGCCTGTGGCCAGTTTTATCAAATTGGTACCACAGCAGAAAGTGGACAGCATTCAACGTATCGACTTGGAGCAAGTGGCCTTTGTGCGAGCCAATACACTGGAAGGGGTGTTGGCGGATACTAAGGTGAGAGAAATTCAGGAATGGCTGGCTGCTACAGAAATTGACCCACAGGTACAAGTTAACTTTCGCGGTGCCAACGAAGAACAGGCGGAATCCGGTCAGTTTCTCGCCACCGCAGGGATAATGGCGCTGTTCCTGATGTTGATTATGATGGTGATGCAGTTCAACAGCTTCTACCAGGCGTTTCTGATTTTGTCCGCTGTGATTATGTCGACGGCAGGTGTGCTGATGGGGTTGGTGTTTAGCCAACAGCCGTTCAGTATCATTATGACCGGTGTGGGCATCATCGCCTTGGCTGGCATTGTGGTGAATAACAATATTGTCTTGATTGATACTTACAACCACCTGCGCCGTGAGCGCCCGGATATGAACCCCTTTGAAGCCGCACACTTGTCTGCAGTGCTGCGTTTGCGCCCTGTGTTACTGACCACTGTAACGACGGTTGTTGGCCTTATGCCACTGGCCAACGGTTTCAGTGTGGACTTTTTGCAGCGCAGTGCTGGCTTTGGCGGTGCGGTGACTTCCTGGTGGACACCACTGGCCAGTGCTATTGTCGATGGTTTGGTGTTCTCCACTTTGTTGACGTTGCTGGTCACCCCCGCACTTATTGTGATGCCTCAGCAAATCAAACGCTGGTTTGCTAAAGGCGACGAAAAGCCAGCGCCCTACAGTGGCAAGCCAGGGACTGATAGCCCGGCGGGTATTGGTATTTCGTGATTCATTTCTATTGCCCCAAAGAGTCGTTTTCATGCCATTAAAGATGATCTTTCGCGCCAGTTTTATTTTTTGGGCTCTGGTGTCTGTGTGCGCTTCGGCATTCCTGCTGTTTACCCAGCCAGCGATCTATTGGGCAGGGCCTTTAGTGGCCGGGTTGGCACCTATGATTAACCTGGTTCTGCCCTACGATACTCAGCGTTCTGCTCATCACAAGGTCAAACTACCCAGAGTTTCCCTGTTGGTGATGCTGAGCGTGGCGCTGGTACTGCTGACTATTCCTGAAAGGGGGTTGGCATTGTGGCTGACGTTAGGTTGTTTGGGTGGTTTTTTACTGGATACTTATTGGGCCCGTGAGCCTGTTTGAAGACTTGTTAATTAAGGAGTTATTGTGAGCGACCAACAACACGACAGCTTACTGAACGCTGTATCTGCAGCCAGCGAGCGCTGGAAATCCGCTTTTAACAGTGGCGATGCCGCTGGCTGTGCGGCTCAGTATGAAGCGGACGCAATTATGCATGCGCGCCCATTTGGTACCTTTACGGGTACTGAGCAAATACAGGCATTTTGGGAAAATCTGATTTCTCAGGGCTTCTCCGATGTTGAATATGTTGAGCCTAAAATGGACGTGGTAGATGCCAATAGTGTTCTGCTCACGTCCGGTTGGAAAATGAATAACGCTTCCGGTGTGATTCACAAAGAGTTGTGGGTTTTACAAGCGGCTGGCACAGCCAAACTTCGCGAGGATGATTTCGAAGCTCAGGGGTAATCTAACTCTTGCGCTGATCACTGTGATTAGCCATGCCAAGGACGGCGCAAATTAATTGTTTTGCTTGCTCAGGGTAAGGAGTGTTTTGTTGCGCTAAAGAGGGTATTACAGCCGCAGCTCCTTGCCTCTTCCTCAAAATCAGCCCACAATAACTGTAATTACATACAGTTATTGCCATGCGCAAAATTATCCATATTGATTGCGATTGCTTCTACGCTGCTGTCGAAATGCGTGACGACCCTTCATTGCGAGATGTGCCCATTGCTGTTGGTGGTGAAGCGGACCGGCGCGGAGTGATCGCAACGTGCAATTATCCTGCTCGCGAATACGGTGTGCGCTCTGCGATGGCCTCTGCTCATGCTCGCCGCTTATGCCCTGGGTTGATCCTCATCCCACCGCGTATGGACAAATATCGGGAAGCGGCCCAGCAAATTCGCAAACTATTTTTTTCTTACACTGAGCTTGTGGAGCCACTGTCGTTGGACGAAGCTTTCCTCGATGTGTCCGATTGTCAGAATTGCCAGGGCAGTGCCACATTAATTGCTAAACAAATTCGCCAGCGTATAGCTGATGAGGTGGGGGTGACCGCATCTGCAGGCGCCGCGGCCAATAAATTCCTGGCTAAGGTGGCCAGCGATTGGCACAAGCCCAATGGTCAAAAAGTTATTATTCCCACAGAGGTTCCAGATTTTTTGCGCCGGTTACCGGTGAATAAAATTTTTGGGGTGGGGAAGGTGACAGCAGCCAAACTGGATAGAATGGGCATTGCCACCTGTGGTGATTTGCAACGGCATAGTTTGCCCTCGTTGGTGGAATCGTTCGGGGTGTTTGGCCAACGCCTTTACCAGTTGAGCCGGGGGCAGGATGAACGCCCGGTAAAACCTCATCGCCGCCGTAAATCACTCAGCGTTGAGCACACCTATACCAATGATTTGCCCGACGTGGACAGTTGTGTCAATAAACTGCCGGAGCTGTTGGTTGAATTTAAGGGCAGGCTGTGCCGGGTAGACGACAGTTACAAGGTGGTTCGGCAGTTCATCAAGTTGAAGTTTAACGACTTTACTATTACCACACTGGAACGCAGCAATGATCCCGCGCTGACTATGGACAGTTTTGCGGTATTAGTAAGGGAGGCTTTTGTGCGTGGCAACCGCCCAGTGCGACTGATAGGAATTGGAGTACGCTTTGTGGATCTACAGCCGCACAGGGACTTTACCCAATTGGACTTGCCGTTTGACCAGTAAGTCTACTAGATAGACTTCAAAAACCAGGAAAATTTGTTGCGCCACCAAATGACCAGAGCTGGGGTTGAAGAGCCGATGCCCGCGTCCTTTAATCTGGGGTGGTTTTTGACTATGGCACTGAGAATGGATTCTTGCTCAGATTTTGTATCCACAAAAAACACATGCTGCCCGTTTTTAAGTTGTTTTTGGAAGCGTTTGAATTGCTTGTGAGGTTCTTGAATACCAAATAGCCCGCCTTCCCAAGTACAAAAACCCAGTACGATGATAGCCAGGAAGATAAAGGGAACCCAGGTGGCTTTTTCTGGAAGATTTGACGCATGAGCCAATAAAAGAACCACCGCGGCGGCTAAAAGGCCAATAATGGCACCAATAATGGTGCCGTTTACGACGTCTTTGCGCAGCACGGCCTCTACTTCATTAAGGTGCTCGTGCTTTGCAACATCCGCATCATTCAGGCTTAAAACATGAATCTGTGGTGTGGTAAAACCCTGGGATTCGAGTTCCTTCTCCACATTTTCCAGATCGTCCAGATCACTGCTAACGTAATAGTGTCTTTTCATTGTGGAACCTCACTAAGTGGTTGACTCGAAATGCTTTTTTAAGGTCAGCCAGAAAAGAAAAAGATGACTTCTTTCTCAAGTATAGCAACTGCATTTGCAATTGCTCGGCTTGGCTCTGTTATTATTCCGACCAAAACAACAGCGGAAAATTCTATGAAACGGGCAATTTTGTGTGTTCTATTGTGTGTATTTTCTTTGTCTGCCTATTGCGCCAACGATCGCGGACTGTTCTGGCAGCTGAAATCCGAGGGGGCTACGGTTTATCTTTTTGGTTCTATCCACTTGGCAGATAAGGGTTTTTATCCGTTGCGCTCGGAAGTGGAAGAGGCCTTTGCAACAGCAGACACTCTGGCGGTTGAAGCAGATATTCTCAATGCAGATCCGGTCATGGAACAGCAATTGATGTTTCAGTACGGTATGTATCCGGCAGGCCAGAAATTAAATGATCACATATCAGAACAAGCGTTCAATCAACTCAAGTCTGCGCTTATTGAACACCAGCTGCCACTGCCAGAAGCTATGTTTTCGCGCATGCGTCCCGGCATGTTAATGGTCACCTTGGGTTATATGGCTGCCATGAAAACCGGTCTGGACGTTCAGTACGGCCTTGATTTGCACTTTCTGAAACAAGCGGGCAAAGACGGTAAACAAATCGTCGAGCTGGAAGGTTCGAAAAAGCTGATGAAAATGCTTGGCGAAATAGGCCCTGCTGAGTTCATTATTGAAGAGACGTTGAAACAACTGGGTGAAACCGTAGAGTTGATGCAACCATTGGTGGAAGCTTGGAAAAGTGGCGATGAAAAAACCATGGTTCAACTGGCGATTGAAACCATGGATAGTGGCTCACCAGAGTCTGATGCGCTGGTGGAAACCTTTCTCTACTCCCGAAACCGCGGTATGGCGGATAAGGTGAAAGGCTTTATAAAGCAAGGCGGAACTTATTTTGTGGTGGCCGGGTCTGCTCACTTTGTGGGTGATAAGGGCGTTCCAGCGCTATTGAGGGAGGCCGGCTTTAAGGTGAAGCGATTGTGACTTCGCTTTAGCCGTTACTTGCTGCTAACAGCTTCTTCTTGAGTTTTTGACTAAATGGGCGATCGCCAAACCAGATCATCAGGTAGGCTTCGCCCAGTTGTTGAGACTGGCTGCTTGAAATTAATTCGCCATTTTTGTGCAGCATCAAGCCGCTTTTCTGTGAATAACAGATATCGTAACGATCACCTTTGGACATCGCCTGATAGTTGTCGTTGAAACGCTTTAGCTCAGCTTCAATAGCGTTAAAAGTCTGGCTGTCCAGGTTGCGCTTCAGCAGTTTTCGAGCGGAACTTTGAAAATCTTTAGCACTGAAATCCCGTCGGTAAACAATAGACAGCTGGGCAGGTTGGTCCAAGCGTTCTTGTGTGCGATCACATTCTTGCAAGTAGAGAGCCGCTTCGCCCACATTGAACATGGCCATGACTCTGATGTCGGCGCGATTACACAGCTGCAGTTTCTGCTCTTCAACCATCACATGGTCAGTGAATTTATTGATACTGGTAGTGGCGGCAGCGACGCTGGAAATCATGGCTGCCACTAGAATTAGAAATAATTTCATAACTGTTCTCTCAGCAGTTTGGTGGCGCCGCCCAGATAAGGAAGGTGTTGATAAAAGCCATCCACCCCGTCCCAGAAATCCTGATGGACGATAACCTTGCCGTTGGGGTTAAAACGAAGATGAGTAACCCCTGCGGATTCACTGTTGATGACTTTGCCTTTGACAGACAAGCTAATAGTCATTGTCCAGCGTAGATACACTTCGTTACCACTGCGAGCGACGTCATCAACAACCACTTCTGAAGTGATCAGGTTATTCGCGGTATGCACTAAGTAGTCGCGCAGCTCGTTGCGATGTTCAAAGGTATTGAATGTGTCGTTGAAATACAATGATTCCGCATAAAGGCTGTTGATGGATTCATTGAGCTCTTTTGATTTGAGGTCACCATAGACGCTGGCAAAGCGTTGTATGTCTTCATCGCTTGCCAGTGTTCCGGGGTACCTTGCCAACGCGTTTTGGTAATTCTGGCTATTGAACGAGTTTGGTGGCGTTTCAACGCTGGTGTACATCCAGATAATTCCAGCTAAGCAGATGCTGACCAGCAAGGTACAGAGTACAGAATAAATTTTGAGCGCTCGATTCATGAGCGCCATTACACAAAAAAAATTGTGAAAAACCTGTGAAATCAACTTCACAGGTTTTTCACAGAACCGCTACTAGATTAGCCCCATCCACAGGGGGCTGTATGAAAGCAATCAAATCCTGGTTCGACAATCAACAAAATAGCGATTCGCTGAATACCTTGGCTGAGTCAGGGAATGACCGACAAGTAGATTGGGTGCGCATTATCCCCTTTATCCTTTTACACCTGGCCTGTTTAGGGGTGTTTTTTGTGGGATTTTCGTGGATTGCTTTGGGCGTGGCAGCTGCACTCTACATTGCCAGAATGTTTGCCATTACTGCGTTTTACCACCGCTACTTTTCTCACAAAACTTTTCATACTAGCCGGATGGTGCAGTTTCTGTTTGCCTTGTTAGGGGCCAGTGCCACTCAGCGTGGCCCATTGTGGTGGGCGGCTCATCATCGCAATCACCACCGTTGTTCTGATCGGGAAGGCGATGCCCACTCTCCCAAAGATGGTTTTTGGTGGAGTCACATGGGTTGGTTTTTGTCTCACCGTCACTTTCAGGCGGATTACTCGTTGATTTCGGATTTCCAGCGCTTCCCCGAGTTGCGTTGGTTGGATCGTCACGACTTGGCAGTACCGGTACTGTTGGCAGTATTCCTCTATGGACTGGGTGCTTTACTGGAAGCCGTGGCCCCACAACTGAATACCACTGGCCCGCAAATGCTGGTGTGGGGGTATTTTGTGTCTACCGTGGTGCTGATTCACGCCAGCTTGTGCATCAATTCCCTCGCGCACCGTTTTGGCTCGGTTCGTTACGGTACGCCAGATGAGAGTCGCAATAACTTCTGGCTGGCGTTTATGACTTTGGGAGAGGGCTGGCATAACAATCACCATTATTACCCGGCTTCAGCTCGCCAGGGCTTTTACTGGTGGGAAATTGATATGAGCTATTACTTGCTCAAGGGCATGGAGCGTATGGGACTGATCTGGAACCTGCGTACCATTCCACTAAAACGGCGGGACAGTAATCATTTGGCGAAAGATGCTATTCAGAATACCGCGGAGCAGCAAGGATGAATTCGCCACACGTGAACCCTCAGCCTACAAGGATTGCCGTTGTGGGCAGTGGTATATCCGGTTTGGCTTGTGCCTATTACCTGGATAAGAGTCTTGATAAAAACCTTGATAACAGTCCAGGCAAAAACCACCAGGTAACGCTGTTTGAGAGCAGTAACTACCCCGGTGGCCACGTAGACACTCACGATATCGATGTGGCGGGAAAATTTTGGCGCATCGACAGCGGTTTTATCGTTTTCAACGAAGAAAACTACCCAAATTTTTGCCGCTTGCTGACAGACCTGGGTGTGGCCAGCCAGCGTACCACCATGAGTTTTAGTGTCTCTGACCCGATATCCGGGTTGGAGTACAACGCCACCAATTTGGATAAGCTATTTTGCCAGCGCAAAAATATTTTTAGTCCAACATTCCATCGAATGATCAAAGATCTATTGCGCTTTTACCGGCAGGCACCGTCACTGCTGGACGATGACACCAATGATCAGACTCTGGGCGATTACTTGCGTGAAAATCGCTACAGCCCCATTTTTATTGAAAAGCATTTGATCCCAATGGCTTGTGCGCTTTGGTCGGGGCCCAGTGCCAGCATTGAGCAGTTTCCTGCACGCTACTTTGTCCAGTTTATGCACAACCACCACATGCTCACGCTGAATAAAAGGCCCCAGTGGCGGGTGGTCAAGGATGGTTCCAGCAGTTATGTGGATGCTTTACTGCAAAAATTCAGTGGTGAACTTCATGTCAATGCTCCGGTGGAACGGATACAGCGCAGTGAAGATGGGGTTAGTTTGCAAATCAATGGCGAGCAACAGCACTTTGATCAAGTGGTCATAGCCTGCCATTCGGATCAAGCTCTGGCCTTGTTGGCAGATGCCAGCACTACCGAGCAGCAGGTTCTAGGCAGTATTGCCTATCAAAACAATCACATGCTGCTGCACAGCGATACCTCGGTACTTCCACGCCACCTCAAAGCCTGGGCCTGTTGGAACGTGCGCTTAGGAGCCGACCTGTCTAACCAATGCACAGTCAGCTACCACATGAATCAGCTACAAGGGCTGGGCAGTGCTGGGTTGCAAACCGACAATGGCACACCGGATTTTATCGTTTCTCTCAATTGCGAACATCTGATCGACCCTGAAAAAGTCTACGCTGAACGCCATTACAGCCACCCGGTGTACAACGCTGCTACCCTGGCTGCGCAGCATCGCTGGTCGCAGATATCCGGCCATAACCGAACCCATTACTGCGGTGCCTATTGGGGCTGGGGTTTTCACGAGGATGGGGTACGCAGTGCCCTGCGAGTGGTGGATCACATTGAAGGTAACCTGGTGAATGCTCATGTTACCTGATGGCATCTACAAAGGTTGGGTACAGCACAGCCGCCACCGTCCCAGACCTCATCGGTTTCGCTACCCGATGGCGATGGTGCTGCTAGACCTGGATCAGCTACAAAAGACTTTTTCCAAAAGTCGCTGGTGGTCGTTGGAGCGTTTTAATGCCATTGGCTTCTACCGTAAAGACTATTTGGCCGCACCGGAAGCCAATCTCAAAGAAGCGGTGATTAATGCCATCTTTCGCGATTGTGGTGACCGCTTTGAAGGTACGGTAAAAATCCTTACCCAGCCGCGCTACTTTGGCATTGTGTTCAACCCGGTTACCTATTACTTCTGCTACAACCCCGATAATCAGCTGAGCTACATCGTTACGGAAATCAACAATACTCCCTGGAACGAACGCCACAGTTATGTTTTGCCGGTTGTCGATGGCTGCACTCGCTTCGAGTTTGATAAGGAGTTTCACGTATCACCGTTTATGCCTATGGATTTGCAGTACCACTGGCGGTTTACGTTGCGCGCTAAAAAAGCGCATGTGCATATGACACTTCTCAAAGACGGCCTGCGTCAGTTTGACGCGGTAATGTCGACAAAACAGCAACCGCTGACAAGCAGATCCATGGCGTTCTTGCCTATCCATTACCCGATGCAAACCCTGTTGGTGGTGTTGCGAATTTATTGGCAAGCACTGCGCTTATGGCTGAAGCGCATTCCCTTTTTTGATCACCCAAATACTCATTCCTCTTCTTTACCTAAAGTCCCTTTACCTGAAATAACGGGAGACAAGTCATGACTACTCAGGTAACCGCGCTTGCGGCAAAAAATCGTTTTTTAAAAAGCCCTGAAAAGACGCAGCGCAAAAGTACGTTATTCGAAAAGTTGTTTGTGAATCGACTTGGCCCCTTAAAAAATGGTGCCATTCACCTGGCGGCACCCGGAGGTCATTACCTGTTGGGAGATGGCCAGGCAGATTTGCAGGTGCAAATGCATGTTAACGACAGTGCCTTTTTTCAAAGTGTGGCAACCGGCGGCAGTGTGGGCGCTGCAGAATCTTATATGGCCGGTGAGTGGCATTGCTCTGACTTAACGGCCTTGGTGCGCATTCTGGTGCGCAACCAGGATTTGCTGGATGGCATGGAAGGCGGGGTAGCAACCGTTGCCGGGTGGCTGTTGAAAACGGTTCATCAATTCCATAAAAACAATCGCAGTGGCAGTCGGCGCAATATTGCTGCCCACTACGATATTGGCAACGATTTATTTGAGTTGTTTTTGGACAAAGAGTGGATGATGTATTCCTCCGCTTTGTACCGTACGGGTGATGAGTCACTGGCCCAGGCTCAGGAATTAAAGTTAGCCAGGTTGTGCGACAAGCTGGATTTAAAGCCTTCCGATCATTTGTTGGAGATTGGTACCGGTTGGGGTGGCGCTGCTATCTTTGCTGCGCAGAATTACGGTTGCCGGGTGACCACTACAACCATATCGGAAGAGCAATATAAACTAGCGGTAGAGCGTATAGCCGGTGCGGGTTTGTCCGACAAAATCACCGTGCTGCTGGAAGATTACCGTGATCTGGACGGCCAGTACGACAAGTTGCTTTCCATCGAAATGGTGGAGGCCGTGGGCCATCAATTTCTGGACGGTTATTTCAAACAATGTCAGCAGTTGCTGAAACCGGATGGCCTGGGGGCAATTCAGGCAATCACCATTGAAGATCATCGTTACAAGCAAGCGCTGAATTCGGTGGATTTTATCAAGCGTTACATTTTCCCCGGCAGTTTTATTCCCTGCGTGAGTGTACTGACTGGCAGTGCAGCGAAGGCGGGTTTGCGGCTGACGAATTTGGAGGATATTGGCCCCAGCTACGCACTGACATTGCAGGACTGGCGTGAGCGTTTTATGGACCAGCTGGATCAGGTGCGTGAGCTGGGTTATTCGGAGGCGTTTATCCGTATGTGGGAGTTCTATCTGTGTTATTGCGAGGGCGGTTTCCGTGAGCGCAGTATCAGTGATGTGCACTTGTTGTTTGCTGCCAGTGAGAATCGTCGTGAGCAGTGGATTCCAGGTGGAGAGTGAGATGGTGCGGGTAACGGTTTCAAAGACACGCCGTAAACCCTTCCATGGGGGCTCGAGGCCAGCGTCCGTGCTGGCCACGGTCTTTGAAACCGTTACCCAAACCATCAACAAGAGTGTGGTGGTTTTATGATTAACTTTATTGCCTTTCAAATCGTTTGGTTCAGCTGTGTACTGGGTGCCAGTTGGGGCAATACCTGGTTGCCGGTTCTGGCGACGTTGGCTTTTGTGCTGCTTCATTTTTCCATATCACCGGTGCGTCGTGCAGACGCGCAATTGTTGGCACTTGCCATTCCCATCGGCATTTTCCTGGCTACCTTGTGGTCATTACTGGGTATTTTGCAATATTCAAATCAACCACTGTTTCCGGTGGCCCCTCTGTGGATTGTCTGTCTGTGGGTGGCGTTTGCGCTGACCTTGAATCATTCCCTGTCATGGATGCAGCGCAATTTGTATCTGGCCGGGTTATTGGCGGCTGTTGGCAGTCCGCTGTCTTATTACGGCGCGCAAAAGTTGGGCGCGGTAGTGTGGCTGGATAGCACAGGTGTTATTGCCGCTACATCACTGAGTTGGTTGTTGGTGGTGCCGTTGCTACTGAGAAAAGCGGCCAAGTGGTCGCAGGAGGGGCGTCATGCCTTGGCCTGATTTTGCAGTTGAAAGCTTACCAGTTGAGACCCTGTTGGCCGCCAGTGTTGCTATGGCACTTGCCTGGTTGTGGCAAGTGCGCAGCAATAATGCAGGTATTGTCGATGCGGTATGGGCACTGGGTATTTCCGTGTCTGCGTTTTACTACGGTTTTACCGGTGGTGGTAGTGAGTGGTTGCGCTGGACAGTGGCACTGCTCATGGGTTGTTGGTATTTGCGCCTGGGGGTTTATCTGACCCATCGGGTATTTACCGAGCCGGAAGATGGCCGCTATCAATATCTGCGCCAGTACTGGGGAAAACGAGTTAATCCGTATCACTTTTTATTTTTTCAGTTTCAGGCATTGTTGATTTGGTGCTTTAGCCTGCCCGCCTGGTTGATCGCCAATGGTGAAGTGGCTGCAGCTGGCACTCAACACATTACGGCTGTGATATTGGCGCTGGTGGCTTTTGCGGGCGTCACTATGTCGGATAAGCAGCTGGCGCAATTCCGTAGTCAAGCAGCCAATAAAGGCAAGGTGTGTGAAGTTGGTCTTTGGAATTATTCCCGTCACCCCAACTATTTTTTTGAATGGCTGCATTGGTTCAGTTATCCGTTGCTCGCCATTGGTATTGTCGGTGGCGAATGGCTGTGGCTGGCGCCGGTGTTGATGCTGCTGTTCTTGATTTTTATTACTGGTATTCCCTACACCGAACAACAGGCTATCCGCTCTCGCGGTGATGCCTATCTGCGCTATCGGGAGACTACCAGCGCATTTGTCCCGTGGAAAAAGAATTTGCAAAAAATTGTGGAGAGCAACTGATGAAAATGATTGATCTGGCAGAAAAAAAATTGGTACCGGATTCCGCTATCCGTATGGGTATTCGTAAGCTGCTGAAGCAACGTTTACAGGATGAGTTTGCCAATAACCCGGAGCTGGCCAGCGCCCAGAAAAGTGAGCTGATTAACCAGTTGCGCAACAGCCCCATTGCGATCGAAACCGATGCCGCCAATGAACAGCACTACGAAGTACCTGCGAAATTCTACCAACTGGCGCTTGGGCAGCACTTGAAGTACAGCAGTTGCTGGTGGAATAACAATACTCGCACCTTGGAAGATGCTGAACAGTTGATGCTGGAGCTGTACTTACAGCGTGGCCAATTTGAGGATGGGCAGGATATCCTCGAGTTAGGGTGTGGTTGGGGTTCACTCACTCTGTTTATGGCGGAAAAACTGCCTAATTCACGGATTACTGCAGTCTCCAACTCCAATTCCCAGCGTGAGTATATTCAGGCACAAGCCAAGCAGCGTGGTATCGATAATATTCAGGTGATTACACAGGACGTCAACCAGTTGGAACTGGATCAACAGTTCGACCGCATTGTGTCCATTGAAATGTTTGAGCATGTGCGCAACTACCAAAAACTACTTACCAAGGTGAGTAGCTGGTTGCGTCAGGATGGCAAATTGTTTGTGCATATTTTTTGTCACCGCTCTGTGTTGTATCCCTTTGAAACCGAAGGGGACGATAACTGGATGGGGCGTTATTTTTTCACCGGTGGATTGATGCCATCCGCTGACACATTGCTTTACTTTCAGGATCATCTCACCATTGAAGATCAATGGTTGGTGAATGGCAGTCACTATCAAAAAACATCGGAAGCCTGGCTCGACAATATGGATCGTCACCGCAAGGAGATCACTGAGCTGTTCGAGCAGACTTACGGTGAGGGGCAGGGGGCTATCTGGACTCAGCGCTGGCGGATGTTTTTTATGGCCTGTGCAGAGTTGTTTGGCTACCAGTCAGGGAATGAATGGATGGTGACTCACTATTTGTTTAACAAAAAGCTACACTGAGCCGGTTGATGGGTGTTTAGGACGGCAGATGCCAAAAACAAGAAAAAATCTCCATTCCAAAATGACCAAGGTCTTCCTATTGCAGGTGGGCCTGATCAGCTTGGTGGCCGCAGCGGGGGTATTTGCTGCAAGGGAAATGATTGAAAGTGTGTTGATGCGCAAAGCCCTGGAGGGTGAGGCGGAATATTTTTGGCAACACCGAGAGCAAAATCCCGATCTGGCAATGCCCAATACCCTCAACTTGAGGGGATTTCTGGCTCACAACGGCGATGCCAGCACCGTTCCATTACCATTGCGTGAATTACGTCCTGGGTTACAGCGGGTTCATTTTGATGGCAGCAAGCCCATTATTTATGTGGAGGATAAAGCCACTGCCTCCGGCGCTGACCGTCTTTATCTAATCTTTGATGAAGAGAGTGTGTCTCTGCTGACCTTGGTGTTTGGCATATTGCCGTTAACCGCCGTGTTGGTCATTTTGTATATCTTTGCCTGGCTTGCTTATCGCCAGTCCCACCGGGCCATTTCCCCTATCGTTAAATTGGCCAAAGTAGTGGAAGAAGCAGAGCCCAAAGAAGGCCAGTGGCTGGCGTTGAATTTGGACGAATTGCGACATGCTCGGGATTTGGAAGTGTCCACCCTGGTGCGTGCTCTCGACCACTTTACCGAGCGCCTTGGGGAATTTATCGAGCGGGAACGCAACTTTACCCGCGATGCCAGCCATGAGCTGCGTACTCCCATTGCTGTTTTGCGCAGCTCTCTGGAATTGCTGGAGCGTAAACAAAAAGATTTTGGCGACGCTACTGTGACACGTATGTATCGAACGTTGTTTGATATGGAAGCATTGATCGAAACCCTGTTGCTGCTGGCCAGAGAAGAAAGCAATCAGCTGCCTTCCGACAAAGTTGTGATCAATGATCTGGTGAAAGATGAACTGGGTGCACTGGGCACGGTCTTTCACGATAAGGCCATTGAAATCAGTGTGGTGGATAAAGAACTGCTTAATGTAGATGCACCGACACCGGTGGCCAAAATTTTGATCAATAATCTGCTGCGCAATGCCTACAACTACACTCCGGAAGGGAAGATAGAAGTGGTGTTGGAAGCCCATTGCCTGCTGGTAAAAGATAGCGGCCCCGGTATGGATGCTGCCACCTTGGAAAGGCTGGGAACGCCATTTCATCGAGGCGGTACGGAAGGGGAGCTGGGTGGTCACGGTTTGGGTATGGCCATTGTCAAACGTCTGTGTAATCGCTATGGCTGGACACTAAAACTGGATAGTGAATTGGGTAAGGGGACGGAAGTCAGAGTCTGTTTTAGCACTGGTGATGGCGGCCTGGTATGAGTGATAGTTTGGTGATCGGAGCAGGCAGTGGTATCGCCAAGGCGATCATCGACCAGCTTTTGGCTGTTGAACCAAATGCAGCTGTCTATGGTGTTTGCCGAAATCCCGGTTTCTCGAAGCATCCAAATCTTCACTTGATGTCCTGCGATTACAGTGAGGCTGAGATTGAGTCTGTTATACAGCAGTTAGAGAATGGCCCTGTTATTCGCCGAGTATTTATCTGCAACGGTGTTCTTCATAACTCAACGACTATGCCTGAGAAGCGCCTGGAAGAGCTTTCGGGTAACTATTTTCTGGATATTTTAAACAGCAATACGTTAGTGCCGTTGCTGTGGTTGAAGCACTTACTGCCACTGCTCAATCACGGCCGTACCTGTACGGTCACACTATTCAGTGCCCGTGTGGGCAGCATTGGTGATAACCGCCTGGGTGGCTGGTACAGTTATCGTGCTTCCAAAGCAGCCCTGAATATGGCGGTGAAAACCGCTGCAGTTGAGTACGCGCGCCGGGCTAAACAGGTCAAGTTGATGCTGTTTCATCCGGGTACGACAGATACTCCTCTTTCGACGCCCTTTCAAGCGAATGTGCCGGACGGCAAATTATTTTCGCCGCAATTTGTCGCTCAGCAATTACTGTCTATCGTTGATCACCTGGAGCCAGATGGGCAACTGAGTTATCTGGATTGGCAGGGCAAAACCATTCCCTGGTAGGAGGCGCCGTGAAAAAAATCAAAATCACTCAGCTGTTGCGGCAGGAGTCTGTTGAAGAACTGTTACTGTACTCGCTGGATGGGGCGCTTTACGTGGTGCAGGCCAAGGTCAATGGCCGCTATCACAGCTTATGTACCGCAACCGGCAAAGAGTACAGTCGACGCTCCATTGAGGACATCAAAAACGACTTTTCCGGCATTCATGTAGAGGCCATGTGGTTGATTCAGCAAAGTGCCTACGATGAAATGGTAGGGCAGCCGGTGAAGACAATGGGCAATGGCTTACGAGTTCCATTATCGCCAAAGCCAGTGGGCGAGGGCTGTGACGGTAGCGACTGAATTTATTGGCTATCGTCGCACAACTTAAAACCGACACCGGGAATGGTGTGCAGTAGTTGCTGATCAAAGGGTTTATCGATCACTTTGCGCAGTGTGTACAGATGGCTGCGCAGTGCATCGCTGTCTGGTGCGTCATCCCCCCAAATTTCCATTTCAATTTGTTCCCGGCTCACCACTTTCGGTGATTCGCGCATCAGCAGGCGCAGAATTTTTAGCCCGGTGGGAGACAATTTAAGGTTCTGACCCGAGCGGCTTACCTGCATGGTTTGGATGTCAAAAGTCAGCTCGCCGATGCGCAAGGTGCTGTTTTCCAGTTCTCCGCGCTGGCGGCGAATAAGGGCATGAATACGCGCTTCCAACTCTTTTAACTCAAATGGCTTTACCAGGTAATCGTCGGCGCCGCGACCAAAGCCAGTGAGTTTATCATCCAGGGTATCCCGTGCGGTGAGCATAATTATCGGCATGCCCAGCCCCAGTTGATTGCGCATCCGGTGGCAGACTTCGTAGCCGTCGATGCCGGGCAGCATAATATCCAGAACCACGGCGTCGTAGTGATTGTTGGCTGCCAATTGCACCGCCAGTGGGCCATTGGCGGCAAAGTCCACGGTAAAACCACCGGCCTCAAGAAAGTCGCCAATATTGGCGGCCAGGTCGCTGTGGTCTTCGACGATCAGAATGGTGGTTGTCATGGGGAAATCGCTTTTTTTTGAAAAAGCATACTGGGGAATAGCGCGAAGTGCTACTACATCGTAATCCGGGTAAAGCGCAGCGAAACCCAGGTTCCGCTGCGCTTTACCCGGGCTACAGTCAGAGCTTGGCGATTTCTGTCTTCTGCTGCTCCAACTTGCCAATAGCGGTTTGCATATCTGCCATTTTGGCACGTTCTTTTTCCACCACTTCCACCGGGGCTTTGTCGACGAATTTGGGGTTGTTTAGCTTGCCTTCCACACGGGCGAAGTCTTTGCTGATTTTGTCGATCTCTTTTTGCAGGCGAGCCAGTTCCGCGTCTTTGTCGATCAGGCCAGCCATGGGTACCAAAATTTCCAGTTCTCCGGCCAGGGCGGTGGCAGAAAGAGGTTTTTCGTCACCGTCGTTAAGCCAGGTGATGGATTCCAGGCTAGCCAGTTTCAATAGGAATTGACGGTTGCTATCCAACCGTTTCAGGTCGGCGTCGCTGCCATTGGAAAAATACACGGATAGCTGTTTGGCTGGCGGGATATTCATTTCACCGCGAATGGTGCGCACACCCATAATCACTTGCTTTAGCCACTCGATATCGGCCTCTGCGTCGGAGTCCCGCTTGTTGTCCACAGCTTTAGGGTAGGGCTGTAACATAATGGTGTCGCCCTGTTTACCCGCTAGCTCTTTAATGGCCTGCCAGATTTCTTCGGTGAGGTAAGGCATCAGCGGGTGCATCAGGCGCATAATGGTTTCCAGCACACGAACCAGGGTACGGCGGGTACCGCGTTTGGCTTCAGGTGATGCATTTTCATCCCAAAGAACGGGCTTGGATAGTTCCAAATACCAATCGCAGTATTCATTCCAGATAAAGTCGTAGAGCGTCTGGCTGGCCAGGTCGAAACGGTACTGGTCGAAGTGGCGGGTTACTTCCGCTTCAACGGTTTGCAGTTTGCTGGCAATCCAGCGGTCTGCCAGCGACAGTTCAACTGCTTCGCACTTTCCATCTATAGAAAGTTGCCCGCAATCTTGTCCTTCAGCGTTCATCAACACATAGCGGGACGCATTCCAGATTTTGTTGGCAAAGTTGCGGTAGCCTTCCAGGCGCTTCATGTCCCAGTTGATATCACGGCCGGTGGAAGCCAGTGCTGCTAATGTAAAACGCAGGGCGTCGGTGCCATGGGCGGCAATGCCTTCCGGGAATTCTTTTTCGGTGCGTTTTTTGATCTTTTCCGCCAGCTGCGGCTGCATCATATTACCGGTGCGCTTGGCCACCAGATCGTCCAGGCTTATGCCGTCAATCATATCCAGCGGGTCAATCACATTGCCTTTGGATTTGGACATCTTCTGGCCATGGTCATCGCGAATCAATCCGGTGACATACACGGTTTTGAACGGCACCTGCGGGTTGCCATCGTCGTCTTTCATAAAGTGCATGGTCATCATTACCATGCGTGCCACCCAGAAAAAGATAATGTCGAACCCGGTTACCAGCACATCGGTGGGGTGGAAAGCTTTCAGGCGTTCAAGGGTTTCTTCATCATCGGCAGGCCAGCCCAGGGTGCCGAACGTCCACAAGGCGGAACTGAACCAGGTGTCCAGTACATCGTCGTCCTGTTGCAGCGGGGTATCATCCAGGTTGTGTTTGGTGCGTACCTCGGCTTCGTCGCGGCCTACGTAGACATTGCCTTGCTCGTCGTACCAAGCGGGAATGCGGTGGCCCCACCACAGCTGGCGAGACACACACCAGTCCTGAATGTCGCGCATCCAGGCGAAGTACATATTTTCGTAGTTCTGGGGTACAAATTGGATGCGGCCGTCTTCCACCGCTTCGATGGCGGACTTGGCCAGGGTTTTGGCGTCCACATACCATTGGTCAGTAAGCATGGGCTCGATCACCACGCCGCCACGATCACCGTAAGGCACGGTCATGGCGTTTTCTTCAATGGCTTCCAGCAAGCCCAAGGCTTCGAAATCCGCAACAATTTCCCGGCGAGCGGCAAAGCGCTCCATGCCTTGGTACTTTTCTGGCAGGGTGGGGTCGAGAGCATCGTTTACGCTGCCATCGGAATTAAAGCACTGGGCGCTATCGCGAATATCGCCGTTAAACGTGAGCACATTGATCATGGGCAGGCTGTGGCGCTTGCCCACCTCGTTATCGTTGAAGTCGTGGGCCGGAGTGATCTTCACACAGCCAGTGCCTTTCTCCATATCCGCGTGTTCGTCGCCGACGATGGGAATACGGCGGTTTACCAGCGGCAGAATAATGTCTTTGCCAATCAGGTCTTTGTAGCGCGGGTCTTCCGGATTCACCGCAACGCCGGTGTCCCCCAGCATAGTTTCCGGGCGGGTGGTGGCCACTACCAGATAGTCTTTGCTATCTGCTGTGGTGGCGCCGTCGGCAAGGGCGTAGCGCAGGTGCCACATCTTGCCTTTGACTTCTTTGTTTTCCACTTCCAGATCGGAGATAGCGGTGTGCAGTTTCGGATCCCAGTTCACCAGACGCTTGCCCCGGTACAAGAGGCCGTCTTCGTAGAGGCGCACAAACACTTCCTGAACCGCTTTGGTAAAGCCGGGGTCCATGGTGAAGCGCTCAGTATCCCAATCCACGGAGTTACCCAGGCGGCGCATTTGCTGGGTGATGGTGCCGCCGGATTTTTCTTTCCACTCCCACACTTTGTCCATAAAGGCGTCGCGGCCCAGATCCAGACGGCTTTTGCCCTCGGCGGCCAGTTTGCGCTCCACCACCATCTGCGTGGCGATGCCAGCGTGGTCGGTACCCACCTGCCACAGGCTGTTTTTGCCCTGCATGCGGTGGTAACGAGTAAGGGCGTCCATAATGGTGTGCTGGAAGGCATGGCCCATGTGCAGGCTGCCGGTAACATTTGGCGGGGGAATCATTTGTGAGAACGACTCAGTTCTCTCGCCAGAGGGCGCAAAGTAGCCGTTCTGTTCCCAAGTCTGGTACCAGTTCTGTTCGATGTCGTGCGGGCGGTAATTCTTGTCCATTACAAATCCAATAGCCTGCCGACGCTTTTATTGAGCGGGCAGGGTGATAGCGGGAAAAACGGGGGATTATATCGACTTGTCGTCGGCTTTGGGAGCGTCAGTACCGTGGTTGACGACGTCAGCGGCGGGGGTGGTGAGAATGGGGATATCCAGTTCGTCCAGCAATTGGTCATTGACCATATCGGTAGCGGGGGTTTCCAGAACCGGGATGTCGGTATTTTCCTTGGGGTCTGGCGTGCCGTTCATGGCTGCTATCCTCAGATCGGGTGTTTCTTCAGGTCATGGTAGCGCAGCGGATAACCGCGTTCTTTGTAGTAGCGAAAGCTGTTGCGCTTGCTTTCGATAACGTCTTTTTGATCGTAGATAATCTCCAGCACTTTCTCAAAGCGGCCGTGCCAGGATGGGACTTGTGTCCCAAGGTTGATGAGAACGTGGTGGTGCTCGCCGGGGTCGTCTTCCCAACTGATATTGATGGCTTGATAATCTGAATTGTCGGTGGTGTGGCCGATAAAGCTGGTCTCCTGAAAAGACCATAACAAGTCATCCAGTTGTTTGCCGATGGCTTCGTCTGCGGTGTGTACCAATATTGGCAGCCTGCGAGCGCTGACCTTTTCGATCAGTCGGCAGGTGTACTGCAGAGCGTCTTCCAGAGGTTGGCAGGTGTTGTAAAACTGGACGTCGGTCATTGGCTAGGGTAGGTCTCTACGTTGCGGTGAAATACTATTAATGGCCATTCCCGTCTATGGGGAATGGCCATATGTTCATCACTTAGTGCTATTTGGCCAGTTTGGTCAAGTATTCCACTAACATAGGTACCGGCCGGCCGGTAGCTCCTTTGGCAGCGCCGGATCGCCAGAAGGTACCGGCGATATCCAGGTGGGCCCATTTGTACTTTTTGGTAAAGCGTCCCAAGAAGCAGGCAGCAGTAATGGAACCCGCATCACGCCCGGAACCAATATTGGGGATGTCGGCAAAGTTAGATTTCAGCTGCTGGTTGTATTCTTCCCATAAAGGCATTTGCCAGGCTCGATCGGTGGAGTCGATGCCCGCCTGCAACAGACTTTGCGCAAGACCTTCGTCATTGGCGTAAACCGCAGATGCATGATGACCCAGGCCGATAATAATGGCACCGGTAAGGGTGGCAATATCGATAACTGCCTGAGGCTTGTAGCGCTCGGCGTAGGTTAAACAGTCGCAAAGCACCAGTCGCCCTTCGGCGTCGGTGTTAAGTACTTCGATGGTTTTGCCCGACATAGACGTGACGATATCCCCTGGCTTGGTGGCCTTGCCGCTGGGCATATTTTCCACTGCACCGACAATGCCCACCAGATTGATAGGCAACGCCATTTCAATGATGGACTGTAAAGTGCCAAACACTGTAGCGGCGCCACCCATGTCATACTTCATTTCATCCATGGCAGCACCGGGTTTGAGGCTGATGCCGCCGGAGTCAAAGGTAACCCCTTTGCCTACCAGAACCACCGGTTTGTCGCTTTTTTTGCCGCCTTTGTACTCCACAATCACCATTTTGCCTGGGGTGTCGGAACCAGCAGAAACAGACAATAGGGCACCCATGCCCAACTCTTTCATCTGCTTTTCTTCCAGCACTTTACAGGTAACTTTGGCGTTACCTTTGGCCATGGCGCGACCGCGAGTGGCCATATGGGGAGGGTTGCAGGCGTTGCCCGGCAGGTCACCTAGCTCTCGCGCCAGATTGACACCACTGGCAGTCGCTGCTCCGTTGGCGAGAGCAGCTTTGATTGCGGCGCTGCTTTTGCTGCTGTGCAGTGATACCTTTTTGAGGGCTGTTTTAGGTGGCTTCCGTGATTTAAATTTAGTGAACTGATAAACCGCTTCACCGCACAGGCGAGTGATCTGCTGAGTTTTCCAGGCCATATCACGGCCAGTGACCTCTAAACTCTCTATGCATACCAGAGCGTCTTTGACTTTTAAGGCAGTAAGTCGCTTGGCGATACTGGTGGCCAGTTTTACGAATCCCTGGTCGTCCAGTGCACTTTTGCCGGTGCCGACCAGTAAAACTCGCTGTGCACTCAAACCAGTTACCAGGGGTAATAGCAGCTGCTGGCCATTTTTACCGTTGAAATCCCCACTTTTTGCCAGCGTTGTAAGAGCGCCCTCTGTGGCCTTGTCGGCGGCTTGGGCAATACCGGTTAATGGGCCCTCAGAAACCGCGATAACCAAGCAGGCGGTTTTTGCGGTTAAGGCGTCAGCGGTGCGCAGTGAGAATTCCATGGTGTCTCCCAGAACAAATGGTTAAACTTGCGCGCTAGTCTATTCCAATTTGTTTAGCTCTACCAACGGCACCGAGAAAAACCAGAACGTGATTATTTTTCGTTATCTGTTACGTCAATTGCTCGGCAGCACAGTGGCTGTGTGCTTCGTGCTATTGCTGGTGTTTATGAGTAGCCGGTTTGTGAAATATCTGCGTGATGCGGCTCTTGGCAAATACGACTCCGAAGTGCTGTTTGCGCTGATGGGATATCGGCTGCCAGAGTTTCTTGAGCTTTTATTGCCACTGTCGTTTTTCCTATCGATTTTGTTGGTTTATGGTCGTCTCTACCTGGACAGCGAGATGACAGTGCTTTCCTGTTGCGGTGTGAGCCGCAATCAAGTTTTGCGCTATACGATGGTCAGTTCACTGGTGGTGGCATCGGTAGTGGGCTTGATGAGTATTCACCTCACACCCAGTGGCATTGCCAAGTCCACGGCTCTGGAACGCGCTCAGCAACAGCGAGCGGAATTGGATGCCATGCCTGCCAAGCGGTTTCAAAAGCTTCAAGCTGGGAGCGGTGTTGCTTACGCTGAAGAAGTGGGCAGTGGGCAGCTGGATGACGTGTTTTATACGGAGTCAGTGGCCAATACCGAAGGTGGCAGTGGTCAGGTTTTGGTGCTTGCCAAGCGGGGCTACCAGAAACGCTCGGAAAATTTGAAAGACAACTTCCTGGTATTAGAAGACGGCTATCGCATTGAAGGTAACCCGGGAGAAGCGTTGTTCCGTATTACATACTTTACTGAGTTCGGTAAGCGGCTGGCGCAAACTAAAGATGACGATTGGCGTATTCAAAAAATGCAGAAAGAGGCGTTGAGTACCCCTGAGCTGGCCGCCTCGTCAGACCCACAATACACAGCCTTATTTCATCGCCGCCTGTCTTGGCCGGTCATGGTGCTGATACTGACCATTGCTGCGATTCCTCTGAGCAAAACCAATCCCCGTCAGGGGCGCTACATGAAACTGTTGCCAGCTATTTTGTTGTTTGTGGTGTATTGGCAAGCGGTGGATGCCGGTGCTTCTAAAGTGGCAGAGTCGGCACTCAACCCTTATGCGGGCATTTGGGGCGTACACCTGTTCTTTCTGTTGCTGGCAATGGTGATCTTTTACTGGGACAGGCTGCGGGACAAAGTCACCCGAAAACCAGCTAGGAGAGTTACCTGATGCGTCGCTTGGCAAGTTATGTGGCCAAGTCGGTTCTCGGCAGTTTATTGGGGGTGCTGGCTATTTTGGTGGGTATTGATGCGCTGTCAGCGTTCATCAATGAAACCAAAATCATCAACGATAAGTACACTTATCTGGATGCTCTGATATACACGGGTATGACACTGCCTGCGCGTATTTACGAATTTATCCCTTTTGCTTCTTTGATAGGCTGTTTGATCGGTTTGGGTGCACTGGCTGGGAATAGCGAATTGGTAATAATGCGCGCCTCGGGTGTATCGCTAATGCGCATCGTCTGGTTTGTGATGCGGCCAACCCTGGTTGTGATTTTTGTGGGTGTATTACTCGCCGAATACCTGGTGCCCTATGCGGATCAATCCGCGAATACTTACAAAGCGTTGAAACGCAGTGGCCAGGCAGAGAGTAAGTTCCGCTCTAATTTGTGGAACAAGGAAGGCAACGAGTTTATGCACTTTAATATTGTTGCTCCAGGCGGTGAGCTACTTTACGGAGTGACCCGCTACCAATTTGATGAGCAGCGTAACTTAAAGCAAGCCAGCTTTTCCGAGAGTGCGGTTTTCTATCAGGATTACTGGTTGGAAGAAAAGGTTGATATTACCTATATCGACAACAATCGCACCCGTGTAGAACAAAAACTCCAGCGTCGTTGGCAAACCGATTTGTCTCCGGAATTGCTGAACTTGATTGCTATTCCCAAGGAATCGCTGTCCATTCGCGGGCTGCGCAATTACGCCAAGTACCTGCAAAACCAAAATCAAGATGCCCAGCCGTACTGGTTAGAGTTTTGGAATAAAGCGCTGCAACCACTCAGTGTGCTGAGCTTGGTGCTAGTGGCTATTTCGTTTATTTTCGGCCCATTACGTCAGGTAACCATGGGATTTCGCATCTTTACCGGGGTAATCTTTGGTATGACCTTCTGGATCAGTCAGCAGATGCTGGGGCCGTCAAGCCTGGTGTATGAATTCCCGCCCGTGATTGCTGTGCTGGTACCGATTGCAGTGTTTATGGGAATTGGAGTGCTGTTGTTAAGGCGGGCGGCGTAAATACTGCCTCGGGCTACGGGCTACGGGCTACGGGCTACGGGCTACGGGCTACGGGCTACGGGCAGATTGAGCGAGGTCGTCATCCTGAGCGTAGCGAAGGATCTTAATACCAGCGGCTAGCTATACGCTCAGAATAACAGGACTTCACCATACTGCTCGGGGCCCGATGCTCGAAGCCCGCAGCTTTTAGTTAACTCCCTTAGGTAACAACACCACCCGCGTGCCGGTCAGTTTGTCGTGCAGGCAATCGCCATTTTTATCCCATAGCCGCCACAGTAAACCGACAACACTTGCCAGTGATAATGGGGCAATAACAGCACGCAGCCAGCGTTGTTTGGTGGTAGTCAGGGAACCGTCCAGCTGCTGCACTCGCAGTCGCCAGGCTTTCATGGCCAGGGTTTGGCCGCGTTTTCCCCAGCAGTAAACAAAATAATAGGCATTTGCAAGCCATAAGCCCAACACCACAGGCAACCACGGCAGTGGCGGCATTTGCTGGCCTTCTGGTATTGGGCTGTAAATCAGGTACTGGATAATGACGGTCAACACACCGCAGATAAACACAATCGCGAGCATGAGCAGAAAATCGTAGACCAGAGCGCTTAGGCGGCGAAATACGCTGGCACTTTGCAGGGAGGCAAATGGTTCAGTTGTCACAGGGTTTGCTCCAGAAAAGGAGCCGGGATTCTAGCAGGGGTGGTGGTTGCCCGAAAGCCGTTACTTGAACGTCACTATTGAAATGTATAGTTGAGGCCGAAATTGAGGCCGCCGCCGGAGGTGGTTAAGCCGTAATCAATACCGCGAAATTCACGCTGAATTTTGCCGTTACCGTCGAGCAGTGCATTGTCGCCCAGTTGTTGGCGTTTTTGATCCCAGTATTGGCGCAACATCTTCTGGGCAATTTTCCCAAAAGCTCGGCCATTGTGGTACTGGCGTGCTTCGCCAGCGTGAGATGCCAGCCAATCGTAATTTAATGCCCGGTGAGTGGCGGACATCTCGTTGGAGCGAATTTGCTGGGAGCGCTCCGCCAAACCTTTATTGCAAAGGGTGTCGAGGTCTGGGTGAGCAGTTGAATGCTTGCTTTGACTGGGTTTGAGGGTACTGGGCAGAAACTGGCTGTCATCGGCAGAGGTGGCACAGGCGAAGGTAGCCAGAATCGCCGCCGGACACAACAAGCGTGCACTGAAACAATGCCTTAGTACACGAATTAAACAATTTCTGTCTGCCATATATAAGCTCCTATTCCCTCAGTCTAGATAACTTCATGGCGCCCTTTCAAACGCTTTGTAACAAACTGTGATGCAGTTGTACTGCATACCGGTGATAATACCCATCGTTGGCTTAAACCAGAGTCTGAATGAGTAGACCATTAAACAGGGCCTCATACCGTCTGAGAACCTGTACCTAATTTCATGCTAACACCGTTTCGTCGGTTTAACCATGAAGAAATAGTGAAAGATTTTTTACAGCTTCAGCCCAGAGGAATGTTATGGCGACTGTGTACGTAGAGCGTGACCATAAGCTTGATGATGGTCAATTAAGAGAGCTCGGTGAGCAATTGGCGAACAAGCTGACCGACAAGTTGGGCGGCAGTGCTGAGTGGCAGGGCAATGAGCTGCATTACAAGCAATCTGGTGCGTCAGCGAAGGCGTTGTTGGGGGAAGACAAAGTAGAGGTAACTGTGGAGCTGGGCTTTCTGATGTCGGGTTTCGCATCGATGGTCGAAGCGGAAGTGGAGCGCACTTTGGATAAGTACTTGGAGCAGGTGGTGTGAGGCCCTAATAAAACAGCCCCACTGTTGCCAGTGGGGCTGTTGTCAGTTGTACGGCCCGATTCAGGTAAATGCCCGAGAGGAACAGCCCTACAACAGCGAATAAATGGGGGCTTATTCGCATCTCCCTCCTCATTCGAAGCCAACAGCCTTATTGGGGGGAATGGTGTTGACCTCGGAGCTTACTTTAACCGCTGGCAGCGGCGTGATGCAATTTTCGGTTTTTCTGAAAAAATCTTTAAAAATAAGTACCTACAAGCCTTTAACGTAACTTTACCTATATTAACTATTTGTGTTTGTCGATGTAGAATCGAGACAATCTGCAATCCGAAGGGACAATCCATGAAAGTACTTGTAACCGGAGGTTTAGGCTATATTGGCAGCCATACCTGCGTACAAATGCACCAGGCGGGAATGGAGCCAGTAATTCTTGATAATGGCCGTAACAGTCACCCAGTGGTGCTTGATCGCATAGAGGCGATCACAGGCCTGCGCCCGGTGCTTTATAAGGGCGATGTTCGTGACGCGGCGATTCTCGACCAAATCTTTGCCGAACATCAAATTGATGCGGTCATTCACTTTGCGGGCTTAAAAGCGGTGGGTGAATCCGTTGAAAAACCCTTGGCTTACTACGACAACAACGTTAACGGCTCTCTGGTGTTGGCGGATGCCATGAAGCGTGCAGGCGTCAAGACATTGGTATTCAGCTCTTCTGCGACGGTTTATGGCGATCCGCAAACGGTGCCTGTTTTGGAAACCGCCCCAGTGGGTGCTACTACCAACCCTTACGCCACCAGCAAGTTGATGGTTGAACAATGCTTGCGCGACTTGCAGCAGGCAGAGCCGGAGTGGAGCATCATTGTTTTACGCTATTTTAATCCGGTGGGAGCGCATATTTCCGGAACCATGGGAGAAGACCCCCAAGGTATTCCCAACAATCTGATGCCTTATATTTCCCAAGTGGCGGTGGGTCGCCGGGAGGAGTTACCGGTATTTGGTGATGATTACCCAACAGTGGATGGCACCGGCGTGCGTGACTATATCCATGTGGTGGATTTGGCCGATGGCCATATTGCTGCTCTGCGCTGTATAAGTCGCCAAGCGGGTTATCACATATACAATTTGGGTACTGGAAAAGGCAGCAGCGTTTTGCAAATGATAGATTCTTTTTCTAAGGCGTGTGGCCGGCCGATTAATTATCGAATTTGCCCAAGGCGTCCGGGGGACGTTGCCGAATATTGGGCCGACCCCAGCAAAGCCATTGAGGAGCTGAACTGGCAGCCTAGCCGAACTCTGGATGATATGACTGCCGATACCTGGCGGTGGCAGTCACAGAACCCCAATGGCTATGCCAGCTAACCGGCGGCTAAGGGCCTTTGGGCCCTTTAACCAAATGCCCTTTACACCTCTTCCGCGTAGCTAGACGTGCTTGGGCAACTGCAGATCAAATTGCGATCCCCGTGCACGTTATCGATGCGATTTACCGTTGGCCAGTACTTGTGGTCTTTCAGCCAGCTTACTGGTCGCACCGCAGTTTCCCGACAGTAAGCCCTGTCCCAATCGCTGTTCAGTACATCGTCCATGGTGTGGGGGGCGTTTACCAACGGGTTGTTGTCCAGAGGCCAGTCGCCGTTCTGCACTTTGGTGATTTCATTGCGAATGGTTACCATCGCCTCGATAAAACGATCCAGCTCGGCTTTGGATTCGGATTCGGTGGGTTCGATCATCAGTGTGCCTGCCACCGGGAACGACATAGTCGGAGCGTGGAAACCAAAGTCCATCAGGCGCTTGGCGATGTCTTCTTCTGAAATACCACTGGCTTCTTTTAAGGGGCGAATATCGATGATGCACTCGTGAGCGATAAAACCGTTGGCGCCGGTGTACAGCACTGGGTAGTGGTCGCTGAGCTTTTTGGCCACGTAGTTAGCGTTGAGAATAGCCACTTCGGTGGCGGTGCGCATACCGCCGCGGCCCATCATGCGAATGTACATCCAGCTGATAGGCAGGATCGAGGCCGAGCCCCAGGGAGCGGCAGAAATAGTGCCGTTCGCCATATCGGTACCCGGCACATTCTGTAGAGGGTGAGCGGGCAGGAATGGCTCCAGATGCTTGCCAACGCCAATGGGCCCCATGCC
Organism: bacterium SCSIO 12696; assembly: GCA_024397955.1. Taxonomy (NCBI): domain Bacteria; species bacterium SCSIO 12696. The sequence continues at coordinate 1,086,179 of CP073744.1, read as the reverse complement.
CGGGCCGCCACCGCCGTGGGGAATACAGAAAGTTTTGTGCAGGTTGAGGTGAGATACGTCGCCACCAAAGGTGCCAGGGCCTGCCAGGCCCACCAGGGCGTTCATATTGGCACCGTCAACGTATACCTGGCCGCCGTGGTGGTGAATCAGATCGCAGATGTCGGTAACAGATTCCTCGAATACCCCATGGGTAGAGGGGTAAGTAATCATAATTGCCGCCAGCTGCTGGCTGTGTTGCTCGCACTTGGTTTGCAGGTCGGCCATGTCCACGTTGCCGCTATCGTCGCACTTGACCACCACCACTTTCATGCCCGCCATGTGTGCTGATGCCGGGTTGGTGCCATGGGCAGAGCTGGGAATCAGGCAGATGTTGCGGTCGTGCTCGCCGCGGCTCTGGTGGTATTTTTTAATGGCCACCAAGCCGGCGTATTCCCCCTGGGAACCCGCATTGGGTTGCAAGGAAACCGCGTCATAGCCGGTACAGGCCACCAGCTGCTGTTGCAAGCCTTCAAATAGTTCCTGGTAGCCGGCTGCCTGATCCATGGGGGCAAAGGGGTGGATGTCGCCAAACTCTGGCCAGGTAACGGGAATCATCTCTGCGGCAGCGTTGAGCTTCATGGTGCACGAACCCAGCGGAATCATCGACAGGTTTAAGGCGATGTCTTTGGCTTCCAGGCGATGCATGTAACGCATCATTTCGGTTTCGCTGTGGTAGTTGTTAAACACGGCGTGGGTCAGAAACTCACTGGTACGCAGCAATTCCGTTGGAATACCCGATGCAGCTTGTTCAAGGGCAGAGTCGCCTTCGCCACCAAAAATGCCGAGCAATGAAGCAATCAATGCTTCGGTGCTTTTCTCGTCCAGGCTGATGGCAATAGCATTGGCACCCACCGGGCGCAGGTTAATACGCTGGCTCAGGGCTTTTTCAATAATCTGACTCTGTTGCTCACCGACTTCAACGGTCAGGGTGTCGAACCAGGTGTTGTGGCGCAGAGTAAAGCCCTGTTGCTGCAAGCCCGAAGCGAGTCGATTGGTGAGGTCGTAAATCTGATTGGCAATGGCTTTCAGCCCCTCCGGGCCATGATAAGCGGCGTAGAATTGGGACATGATCGCCAACAGCGCCTGGGCCGTACAGACGTTGGAGTTGGCCTTTTCCCGGCGAATGTGCTGTTCGCGGGTTTGCATAGCCATACGCAGTGCCGGTTTGCCGTGGCTGTCTACCGACACACCGATAATGCGCCCAGGGGAGGCGCGCTTATATTCGTCACGGAAGGCAAAAAAGCCAGCGTGGGGGCCACCGAAGCCCATGGGTACCCCAAAGCGCTGGTTGGAGCCCACCACAATGTCTGCCCCCATTTCACCAGCGGGCTTCATCAGCACCATGCTCATCAGGTCGCCAGCTACTGCCGCCATAGCGCCTTTGGCGTGAATGCTGTCGATAATGGGAGTCAGGTCAATCACTTTGCCAGTACTGGTGGGGTACTGCAGCAGAGCGCCGAAGATATCCTCTGCTTCGAGGTCTGTTTGCGGATCACCCAGTAACACTTCCCAGCCAAAGTGCTCGGCACGGGTTTTCACCACGGCAATGGTTTGTGGGTGACAGTCGGCGTCGATGAAAAACCGCACGCTTTTGTTTTTGCGCAGGTGGCGTTTGGCCATCGCCATGGCTTCGGCCGCCGCTGTACCTTCGTCCAGCAGTGAGGCGTTGGCGATTTCCATGCCGGTCAAATCCATAATCATTTGCTGGTAGTTGAGCAATGCCTCCAGGCGGCCCTGGGATATCTCTGGCTGGTAGGGGGTGTAGGCGGTGTACCAGCCGGGATTTTCCAACACATTGCGCAGAACCACTGGGGGTACAATGGTGTCGTAATAACCGGTGCCAATCAGTGAAGTAAACACCTGATTTTTACTGGCGATGGACTTGATCTCCGCCAGCGCCTGCTGCTCGGTAAGGCCTCTCTCCAATGACAGGTCTTCACGGTTGAGGATGTTGGCGGGTACCGTTTGGCGAATCAGTTCATCCAGCGAAGACAGCCCCAGTTCTGCCAACATGGCGTTGGTTTGCTCGCTACTGGGTCCGATGTGACGGCGGCCGAAGTGGTCGTGTTGCATTGCTAGGTTCTCAACGATTAGGGACACTGCCAAGAGTGGCAGCAAAGGCGCGCATTTTATACCAAATACAGCCCTGGGATCGAACCATGACAAACACCATACCCCTGGTTGATGTACTCACCGAGGTGAAACAGTGCAACCTGTGTGCGGACTTACCGCTGGGGCCTAATCCGGTGGTGCAAATAGCCGCACCGGCTCGCATTTTAATTATTGGTCAGGCGCCGGGCACTCGTGTACACAATACTGGCATTCCGTGGAATGACCCCAGTGGTGATAACTTGCGCCGCTGGCTGGGGGTAGACCGCGAGCAGTTTTACAGTGACCCGCGTATCGCTATTATGCCGATGGGGTTTTGCTATCCAGGTACCGGTAAATCCGGGGATTTGCCGCCGAGAAAAGAATGTGCCCCTCAATGGCACCAGCGCCTGTTGAGTTACATGCCGGACATACAGCTAACCCTGCTGATTGGCAATTACGCCCAAGCCCGGTATTGCGGCAAAGACGGCTATCGAAACTTGACTGAACGAGTGTCCAACTGGCGTCAGCTACGACAGGCAAAACCGGGCCTGTGGCCTTTGGTGCACCCGTCGCCTCGCAACCGTCGATGGATGGCAAAGAACCCCTGGTTTGAGTCGGATCTGCTGCCAGACCTGCAAAAAACGGTGAATCAACTGCTGAGCTAGGCCGATAGCCGGTTAATACTCGCTGTCACGCTGCCTTTACAACATTGACCATTTTTCTTTTACTTTCCCAATGAGCAAAAACCCTTTTCTCAGCCAGGACAACCTGATTCAGGTGTCGGTATCGCAGCTAAAGATTGGCATGTTTGTGGCTGAGCTCGATCGTCCCTGGCTGGAAACGCCTTTTTTGTTGCAGGGCTTTGTGATTCAGCACCCGTCCGAAATGCGTAAACTCTCTGAGTACTGTGATTATGTGTATGTGGAGAAGGGCGGTCGCAACTGGGGTGGTAAAAATACGCCATTCAAAGGCGTTGCCCAGCCCAAAGCCAAGCCCCGTTCCGGTATCAGCAGTACGGTTAAGTCCACCTCTGCCAATTACGTTTCCCGCGATGCCAACTCCCTGGTGAATACCCTCACCACCCGGCCTACCTACAACTCCACCGTGCCTGCAGAGCAGGAGCACCAAACCGCCCGGGAGTTGTATCAGGAAGCCCGGCAAAACGTTGGCAATATTCTCGATCAGGTTCGCCTGTGCAATATGGTGGATACCAGTGCGGCACGATCGACGGTAAAACTGTGTGTCGACAGTGTGCTGCGCAATCCGGCTGCCTTGGGTTGGATGAGCAAAATCAAACACATGAACGAGTACACCGCAGAGCACTGCCTGAATGTGTGTATTCTGGCCATTGCTTTCGGGCGCCACCTGCGATTGCCGGAAAAAGAACTGGAAAAGCTGGGTATGTGCGGCCTGTTGCACGATGTGGGTAAAGTCAAAATTCCCGATGAAATCCTCGACAAACCGGGCAAGTTGGATGAGCGGGAATTCGACATCATGAAATCGCACACCACAGTGGGGAGGGACTTGTTACGCCAAAGTGGCGATGTGGGTGAATACGCCATCGATGCGGCGTTTAGCCACCACGAACAGATGGACGGCAAAGGTTATCCGCGGCGAGTACGGGCCCATGAATTGACCGAATACTCTCGCATTATTGCCATTGTGGATGCTTTTGATGCCATGACCAGCGACCGCTGTTACACCCGGGCCAAATCCACTCTGGAAGCGTTGCGTGAAATTTACCGTTGCCGCAATAGCCAGTTTGACCCGGAATTGGCGTTGGAGTTTATCAGCCTGATTGGCCCTTACCCGGCAGGCACCATTGTGCAGTTGCACAATGGTCTGGTGGGCATTGTGTTGCACTCGAAGCACAACAAACGCCACCTGCCTGTGGTACAGGTTATTCGCGATAATGGTGAAACGGTTGAGCCCTACAAAGTGGATTTGCTGGACACCGAAAACGGCGACCTGGGCGGCAGCTACCTGGTGCGCCGGGTGTTAAAAAATGGCGACCAAGGCATTCAGCTGGAGGATTATCCGGTGCGAATGATGCTGCGCCAGCAGGTAGAAGACGATTCCCAGTGATCCCGCTCACTACACCCTTTGATCCGGAACAAAAGCACAGCCGCCGCCTGTTTCACGGCCGAGGCCAGTGTTTTCCCGGATTTGACTGGTTGACCATAGACTGGCACCCGCCAGTGCTGGTGGCCACACTTTATAAAGACCCAGGGCCCAGTGTTTTTGAACAATTAGGCAAACAACTATTAGCGCTTTCTGCTCCGGTTTTTGTACAGCATCGCTACTGCAAACCGGTTCGCAATGAGTGGCTGACAGAGCCATCACAACCACCGTTTTACGCCAATCGCGACGGTTTGCGTTTTGAGCTGGAATTGGGTGAGCGCCAAAATTTGGGTTACTTCGTGGATATGGAACCGGGGCGCCAGTGGCTGGAAAATCATTGCCGAGGTGTCGGCTCCGGGAAAAAAGGCCTTAACCTGTTTGCCTATACCTGCGCGCTTTCCTGTGTGGCACTGGCCAATGGCGCCAGTGAAGTCATTAATGTGGATATGAGCCGCAATGCGCTGACCATTGGCCAGCGCAATCATCAACTCAATAGTTTGTCTGGTGGTCGCTTCCTGAAAATGGACGTCTTTAAAAGCTGGAAAAAGCTGGCAGCTAACGGCCCTTACGACTGGGTGGTTGTAGACCCGCCGAGTTTTCAAAAGGGCAGTTTTGTGGCGGAAAAGGACTATCCCCGTTTACTGCGTCACTTACCAAGGGTTCTGTCCAAGGGTACTCACGTACTGGCCTGCTTGAATGATCCCAATCTCAGTGACGATTTTCTAAAGACTGCGTTTGCGGAACAATTGCCCCAGCTAGTATTTGTGGAGCGTTTGGCCGAGCATCCGGAGTTTCCTGAGGCCGACCGCCGAAAGGGGTTAAAACTGTTGCACTACAATTGTTCTTAATGGTCTGTGATTATTTAAAAATGCCAAACCAGGTACGCTTGTTTCGCAGATCAAGAATGATTTTTTTATCGAAAAACAAAGCATTGCCCAGTAAGCCATCTGCTTCCAAAGGCAAATTGGCAAAGTAGTTGGGTCTTTCACGAATGTAGTGAGCGTGCAGGCTTTCAACTTCCAAGCCGCCAAGCAAAAGACCTCCCTTTAACGGCGCACCTATTGTGGTAACCACTTGGTCATTGGCCCAACCCTCTATGGTCAGATTACTTTTTTCGTTGCCTTGGCGGCCGGTTAGCTGTTGCCAGTGGGGTTTGTCAGTGAGCAGGGCATACAAACTGGCACCGGTATCAAAGAATAACTGCTGCTCTTGGTTACCGTTAAATTCTGTGTTTATAAACAACTTGCTGCTGCGGATATGCGCCTGTACTTGGCGAATACGATTGCGTGACAAGTGATATTGCGCCTTACTCAACAGGCATATCTGTTGGCTGGGGTAATCGATTTGTACAATATTGCCCAACAGAGTACGCATGCCAATGCGGCCTGCTACCTGGGCTGGTGGGTAATCGACAATGTGTAAAGCCTGCCTGAGAAAATCCATCTCACCGATAGCCAGGTGACCTTCAGCAATCATACGGTCGCCAGGCCGTTCAACAACGGCTAGCCCCAAAGACGCTGCTTGCTGTTGACCATAGAGCACACTGACGTCGGAGCCGGTGTCAAATTGCATGGCCACGGCTTTGCCGTTGATAACGGCACTGACCACCATGGCCGCTTTTTCGCCGCCATCAGTGTCAGTTACCCATTGGAAAGAAGCGCAGCGGATATCTTGTTGCCCGACACTAAGCGTCGATAGCATCAGCAGCCATAAGGAAAAAAAAGTGCGTATAGAAATGGGGCTAATTCTCTTTAAAGGACGGGTTGCCAAAGCTCTACTTTATTGCCATCTGGGTCCATAAACCAGCCAAAGCGGCCGTAGCTTTGCTCGTCAATCTCACCAATCAATTTCGCACCGCCTTCCACCACTTGTGCTAGCGCGCCGTCCAGGTCGTCCACAATCAAGTTGAACATAAAGGATTGGTCCGAGGGTGCAAAATAATCAGTGTCTGATTGAAAGGGCGACCACACTCCACAGCTGTTTGCAGGCATGGTGTCTGGGGAAAAACTGGCGAAGTGGTAATCGTCCACCACGGGAACATTCAGCCAGCGTTGGTACCACTGGGCTAGCTGTTTGGGGTTATCACTTTTGAAAAATACGCCACCTATACCAAGGGCTTTGGCCATTTCTGCGTTCCTCCTTGTGAGTACGAAGCTGTGCTGCCAGTATAGGCGCTTTTGCGCCTCCTAGTTGTAGACAGTGTTATGAACCAACCGGATTATCAAGCTCGCCACGGCTTGTACTTTGCACTCGCCGCCTTTGGTATGTGGGGCCTTTTCCCCATTTATTTTAAAGCGGTCGCGGAGGTGCCCGTTCTCGAGTTGTTGGCTCATCGAGTGGTTTGGTCACTGTTGTTGTTGCTGTCTTTAGTGGTTTTGATGAAGCGCTGGAACTCCCTGGTTCAGGTACTTGGCAACCGTCAATTGATGGGATGGCTGATATTGTCTGCCATTGCTATTTCGGTGAACTGGTTGATTTTTACGTGGGCCGTCACCGTAGATCGTATTCTCGAAACCAGCCTGGGGTACTTTATGACGCCACTGGTGAATGTGGTGATGGGCGTGCTGTTTCTCGGCGAACGCTTGCGCCGTCCTCAGTGGGTAGCGGTGATGCTGGCAGTGTGTGGGGTGTGCTGGCAACTGTGGCAAATTGGCTATTTGCCGTGGGTGGCGTTGGCTTTGGCGGTGAGTTTTGGTCTGTACGGCTTACTGCGTAAAAAGGCGGTGGTCGACGCCAGTTTGGGTCTTTGTGTAGAAACTCTGCTGTTGCTGCCCATGGCTGTGGGTTATCTGGTGTGGTTGTCGATGTCCGGTACTCTGGTGTTTGCCCATTCACGGGTAGAGATCGATATTTTATTGCTTTCCGCTGGCTTGCTCACCAGTGCCCCGTTGGTGTGTTACGCAGCCGCCGCGCAGCGCCTTAATTTGTCAGTTATCGGTTTGATTCAGTACCTGACGCCGACCATTTCATTTTTGTTGGCGGTGTTTGTCTATAACGAGGCGTTTGATGTGAACCAGCTGGTGAGCTTTGGGTTTATCTGGCTGGGATTGATTGTGTTTACCGCCGACGGCCTGCTGGCCAGGGGGTTATAGGCTCTTTAGTTCACCTTGTTGGACTTTGTCATTGCTGTGTAATCTGATACTGGTTATCATTTCTATTTGCTCTGTGAAGTTTGTCTTTCACCTCTATATAAAAACTCCTCTTACCATTTAAGGAAAAGCCATGAATAAAGTGATCAAAACCCTGCCATTGTTGATCGCAGCTGCGTGCTCGGGCCAGGTACTTGCCGGTGCGGACTGCCCCAAACTCCCCCAAGATCAATGGATGACTCCATTGGATATGCAGAAAAAAATCGTCAATGAGTACGGTTTTGAAATCAAAAAATTCAAAGTCGATGGCCATTGCTACGAAATTTATGGTTGGGAGATGATCGATGGCAAGCGCACCAAGATCGAGGTCTATTTCAACCCGAAAACCGGCGAAATTGTTAAAAAGGAAGTGGACTAACTAAACACTAAATAACCGAATAGATACTCAAGCATCGAATCCGTGATCTGGGATATTTTTGTTCGGATTTTCCACTGGTGTATGGCGGGCGCCTTTATCAGTAACTACTGGTTTCTTGAAGAAGGTGATCCGCCCCACGAGTGGGTAGGCTATGCAATCTTGGTGTTTATTGGTCTGCGATTAATCTGGGGCTTTATTGGTACTGAAACTGCCCGGTTCCGCCAATTCTGGCCCACTTGGGCGAAGCTGAAAGCCCATATTCAAGGCGCCCCTCAATCACTTAAACAACCACACTATGGTCATAACCCATTAGGAGCACTGATGGTGCTGTTTTTGCTGGGCTCAATCCTGGTGTGTGGTATCAGCGGCTGGATGCAAGAGTGGGATATGTTCTGGGGGGAAGACTGGGTGCAGCTAACCCACAGCATTTCCGCAGACATTGCTATGATAGCTGCTGGTGTTCATGTTTTGGCGGTTTTGGTAGTGCAGAGTATTTCCAAAGTGCCTTTGATTAAACAAATGATTTTTGGGCGTTAAAAACGCATTTGTATTTACACAGAAAAAACCCCGACTTCGAAAAGCCGGGGTTTTTATTTGCACGATGATCAGTGCAAGTTTGTCTAATGCTTAGAATTTACCGGTAACAGTAAACATGGCATTAATCGGTGCGCCCACAGTAGCCTGATGGGTGGAGTGAGAGTTGGGGAAGTACAACTCATCAGTCAAGTTCTCGATATTCAGCTGAACACGTAGGTCGTCAGATAAATCGTAGTAGAAAGACGCATCAACACGGGTGTAGCTGGGCAGCAAGGCGGTGTTTCCGTTGTTGATGAAACTGTCGTCTTGGTAGGTTGCACCGATACCAAAACCAAACACATCGCTCACCTGGAAGGTGTTCCATACAGAGAAGGTATTCTCTGGCAACTCACGTGGCGTCAGGCCAGTGGAGCCGCTGCGATTAATGATCACGCCATCGAGGTTGCTGTAGTTGGCAGATAGAGTCCAGTAATCAGTAACGCGACCAGCCAGTTGCAGTTCCAGACCTTCAATTACGGAATCAATCACATCCAGGGTGGATGGGTCATTATCAGCAACCTGTGGTGAGCTCTGCTCGTTCTCAAACAGGGCTGCGGTCAGGCTAAGGCCCTCAGCAAAGTCCCACTTCAGGCCGATTTCACGGTTGCTGAAGGTATTGGGGTCGAGGGCATCATTGCTGCCGTTGATGTTGGCAAACTGTTCGCCACTGCGCGGCAAAAATGACTCACTGTAACTGGCGTACAGAGACACATTTTCTTGTGGCTTATAGATCAAGCCAGCGCGTGGAGACACTTCGTTATCGGTGCGGTTACGAACGCCGAAAGAAGAGGATGTTGGGTCAACATTATTAACTTCAATATCGAAGCTGTCGTAACGCAGCCCCAGCAAGATATCGAATTGTTCTGATACTTCAATCTGATCCTGAATGTAGAAAGAGGTCACTTCGATATTTACTCGAGTGTCATCATTCAGATCTGTGAACGCGACATTAGTGGCCTGGCCGGAAGCGTTTACACCGGTGCCGCCACGCAGATTGATGGGGCGGGTTGCCAGGAAAAACTCCCGGTCGTCATTGGTGGTATCAAAAACGGTGTTAAAGCGGAATTGGTCTGATGAGGTATCGATATACTCACCACCCACAATGAATGTGTGATTGTCCAGCTCAGCCACCAAGTTGGATGACAAAATTAGGTTTTGACGATCCGTTTCGTCAATGTAACCGTCGAGCTCAACGATATTGGTGGTTGCGTCGTAATTGGTAGCAAAGAAATTCTGGTACACCTTGTCGTAATCACCGTAGAACGCGCTGACATTGGCTTTCACGGAATCGGAAATGTTGTGCTCCAGGGCGGCACGGAAGATATGTGCCTTCAAAGTGGTAAAACTGTTTTCCGGGTCGGTAAATACGATATCTTCCAGCGCTTCTACCGGGCGGCCGTCAGGGCCGGTGGGAATGCCGCGGTCGATAAAACGCTCGTGGTCTGCGTACTCGTAGGACAGGTCGAGGGTAGTGTCTTCGCTGAGCTCGAATTTGGCGGTTGGGTTAACACCAATGCGGTCGCCGTCAAAGAAGTCGCGGTGGTTTTCCAGGCTCTCGTACATGGCGTTCAGACGGAACGCAGAGCTTTCACCAGTGCTCAGGTTGGTGTCGATCTCAGCGCCGAAGCCGCCAAAGGTGTTGAGGGTGGTTTTGTAGCCAGTGGATTCAACGCCCAGCTCAGCTTTTTTGGATACCCGGTTGATGATGCCGCCGGTACCGCCGCGACCAAATAGCAGCGCATTGGGGCCGCGCAGGATTTCAACCTGCTCCAGGTTGTAAAGACCGCGGTAGTACTGAACGTCATCGCGGTTGCCGTCAATGTAAAAGTCGGCGGTTGAGCGCACGCCGCGAAATACTACTGCATCGCGATGACCTTCACCTTGAGACGTGTTTACACCAGGGGTGTAGTCGACGATATCGCGAATGCTGGTAACACCGCGTTCGGTGATTTGGTCTGCTGTGAATATGGACAGACTCTGGGGTACGTCGATAATCGGTGTCGGCGTTTTAAGGGAATTCAATTTATCGGTAGAAAGGTATTTGCCTTCGGTAATAATTTCTTCGTCGATAATCCTTTTCTGTTCCTCTGCAAAAGCAGAACTGCTGGCAACGGCAATTGCCACTGCCAATGGAAGTGGGTGAAATTTCATTGATGAGGCCCCTTGGTTACTTCTTTAGGTTGTTGTGAACTAGAATGGTGATCATTGTAGTGATAAGCAAAATTATTGACAATTAATATTGATAATAATTCTCATTATTTTGTTTGCAGGGGTATAAATAGCCTGCAAGTGTATTTGTCAGGCTCTCCGTTTGCTGGCTGAGGGTTGGGTTACTGGCTGTCTTTGTTAAAAACTGCCAAGGGGTGAGTAGTCGTAATACGCAGGCTGACTCGATCGCCAGGTTGTACCTGGTTTTCGTGGCTGCAGCGCACTTTTAATAGCGCGCCTTTATCCGTTTGTACGGCATAGAGTCGTGCACTGCCTTCGTAGCGGGCCCATTGCACTTGGCCATTGCCATTGCCGTTGATCTCAAGGGACAGGTCATCCGGACGGATCAGTAGGCTAATATCGCCGCTGGCGCCATCGATGGGCAGCCCCGGGGCACCGCCCAGCTCGGTTGCCACACGGTTTGAGTCGGTTTCCAGCTGGCCATCCATAAAGCTGGCTTCTCCCAAGAAACGTGCGACAAACCGATTGGCGGGCTTGCTGTAGCAGGCTTCTGGAGTATCTAACTGTTCCAGTTTTCCTTTCTTGAGAACGCCAACTCGATCGCCGATGGATAAGGCCTCTTCCTGATCGTGAGTAACCCAGACAGCGGGCACTCCAGCGGACTTCAAGGCGTTGCGGATTTCCCAGCGCACGTCGTCTTTGAGTGCTGCATCCAGATTCGATAGCGGCTCGTCGAGCAATACAAAAGCCGGTTGATGGGCCAGGGTTCGTGCCAATGCCACCCGCTGCTTTTGGCCGCCGGAAAGCGTGTCCGGTTTTGCCTGGCGCCAGGGCTCCAGGCCAAGCAGTTCTATCCAGTGATTAACTTGTTGTTTGTCGTTAATACGAAAACCAATGTTTTGTTCTACCGTGAGATGGGGGAATAGGGCGAAATCCTGGAAGACCATGCCCACATTGCGCTGCTCCGGTGCAATGGGTGTTTGTGGTGTTGCTTGCCAGTCGCCTAAATGAATTTCGCCACTGGCCATGGGTACCAGCCCTGCCAGTGCTCGTAGCACTGTGGTTTTGCCGCAGCCGGTAGGGCCCACCAGCATCAGTATCTCGTCTTGCTGGAGCGAGAAATTGATGTTCTCTACAACGGTATTATCACCGTAGCGAACGCTGAGGTCAGTTACCTTAAGCACTACTGTTCCTTCGATTCTTTTAAATTCCAGCGTTCACCGGAAAACATTAACGCCAGGCCGAGGCCGGATATCACCACCAGCAGCAAACCGGGAATGGCTGCCTGGCCAAATAAGCCCGCTTCATATACTCGCCAAAGATAGGTGGCCAAGGTTTCGAAATTGGTTGGCCCCAACAGCAGGGTGGCGGGCAGTTCGCGCATGGCTTCTAAAAATACCAAGGCGCCACCGGCAATAATACCGCGCAAGGTAAGCGGCAGGGTAACCCGCCGAAACGCTTCGCTGGGTGAGGCCCCCAGTACTCGAGCGGCGTTCACCAGGCTGCCATCCAGATTTTCCGCATTGGAACGAATGGTGCCAACCGCCAGCGGCAAAAAGCGCAGCACATAGGCAAACACCAACAGCCCCAGAGTTTGGTACAAGGCGGGCAATTGCAAACCCAGGTACACCAGTGCAGTGCCCATCACAATGCCGGGCACGCCAAAGCCTAGGTAAATAACGCGCTCCATAAAGCGCCCTAATTTGCCGCGAATGGCGGCGTGGGCCACGGGTATGGCCAATAACACAGCCACAGCCGCTGCCAACAAAGATGCGTAGGTGGAGTTCCATGCGTACTGCAAGGTAAAGGTACCGCTGCCTTCCCGCCATAACCACAGGAACAACACCGCCAGTGGCAACACAATAGCCAACAAAATAATCGGCAATACAGCGGCAATCATCAGTGTCGCTTGCGAACGTCTTGGCCACAGAACCAATGGCCGCCCAGGGCGCTCGCGGGTGCTCTTTACCCGTGACTCAAGAAACAGAATTAACCCGGCCACCGCCAACAGTTGCAACGACAGCATAGCCGCCTGGCTGAGGCCAAAGGCGTTGTATTCTACGTAAATAACTCGGGTGAACGTGTCGAGGCCCAAAATCGCCGGTGTGCCAAAGTCCGATAGTGCGTACATGGCTGCCAGTAGCGCACCGGCGGCAATGCCATTGCCCACTCTGGGCAGTACCACTTTCCACAGGCTCTGCAACAAGGGCATACCCAGAGTGCGGGCGGCATCCACCATACTCGGGTCCAGATTGAGCAAAGAGGCACGAGTGGCCAGCAACACAAACGGGTAGGTGTATAAAGTCATTACAATGGCTGCACCGCTTAAGCCTTCGAAGGCTGGGGTTGCTAAGCCAAACAATTGATTAATTTCGCCGCCGGGGCCAAAGGCGGCATACAGAGTAAAAGCGCCGATGTAGCTGGGCATGGCCAGCGGTGCTACCAAAATCACCAGCCAGAAACGGCGCCATGGCAGTTGCACGTAAGCGGTAAGCAGCGCCAGAGGCACGCCAATGACAACAGCACCTGCTGCTGTTATCGCCATCAGCAACAGTGTGTTTCCCAGCACCTGTAGATTGCGGCTATCGAACAGTTGCGCGGTATCCACGGCCAGGGTGAACAGAACCACCACTGGCAGCAGCGCAAAAAGGGCAACCAATAATGCTATAGGGTACGAATAGGGCCAGCGGGTCATAGCACGCCGGCACTGCGCATCAGGTTCAGAGTAGGGCGCAAGTCGGCGAGTTTGGTGAGGTCTACGGTAGGGGGGGATACGGTACCCAATGACGGCAAGCCGTTAGGCGGTGCTATGCCTGATACCAGGGGAATTTCAAACGCCTCATTGGCCAGGTAGGACTGCACTTCCCGGGTAAGCAGGTAACGAATAAAGTTCACCGGCAGCTCGCCTTCACTGAGGGCAACAATGCCAGAGGCGTTGACCAGGCAGCCGGCGTCGTTGTTGGTAAACGCCAAGTTGACGCGGGCATCCGGCTTACCGGACTTCAGGCGCAAGGTGTAATAGTGATTGGCAAAGCCCACATCCACTTCGCCCCGCTCTACGGCCATCACCACGCCAAGTTCACCGGCGTATTTTTTGGCGTGTTTGCTGACGGCGCGCAGCCACTCCTTGGTGACTTTGTCTCCCTTTAACAGGCGCATGGCAGTCACAAAAGACTGAAATGAGGCATAAGCCGGTGCCCAGCCAATTTTCAGGTCGCTGTCGGCCAGCGCCATAATATCATCGGGAATATCTTCTGCTGCCAGCCTTTCCCGATTGTAGGGCAGGGTGCGAATTCGGCCGCTGATGGGTGTCCAGTCTGGAAAGCGGAATTCCGGCTGCAATTGCCCGGTCAGGCTGTGCGGAAGTGGTTGTGCCAGGCCTGCAGAGTTCACTAGGCCGATGGCGCCGGAATCCACCGCCCAGAACAAGTCGGCGCGGCGCACGCCGGCGCGGGCTTCGGCAACAATGGCATTGGCCAGAGCAGCGGTGGGTCCACGGCGAATATTGAGGGTGAACTTGGGGTTGCGTTTTTGAATGGCGTTGAGCACGTCTTCATAGAGTCCGCCTTCACCGCGCCCCAGGTACAGGGTCAGTTCCCCTTCCAGAGCCGGCAAGTCGTCTACAGATACAGCTGCCGGCGCTGCTGCCAAGGCACGTATGCTGGCGGGCAATGCTCCGGCAACACCCAGTAGTGCCAGGGACTGAAGAAATGCTCTGCGTTGCACTTAAAAGACGTCCTTCTTGTTTTGCTTGGCTTGCTCAAGCAGGCTTTTACAACGTTTCAATTTGTCACCCATGGTTTTTACAACCGCGCGTACATTATCAATGCTGGTTTTGTCCTGTACTGCCTTAGGCAGAGTGACGTTAAAGTCTTTTTCCAAATCTTCCACCAGGTCGGCATCCAGGGCAATCAGTTCGCCTTCAACCCCTTCGAACAGGTTTAGATAAGTATCATGGACAATGCTGACGGCTTCTTTGTTCTCGCCTTCGGCGTATTTGGCCACGACTTTATCCAGACGGTGTTTGATTTCCAGCAGTGCTTCAATGGAGTTTCTAGGGGCGCCATCGCGCAGCTGTATGGTTTTCAATAGGCCGCGATCTTGATATTGGGCGGCTACTTTAACCGCACCCAGCGCCTGCCACAATGCCTGTTCCAGCTTATCCTGTTCGGCTCGAACAGTGGCTGCTGAAGCGTTTTTTTCGATGCTGTCTTTAACACCAATCAGCCCTTGCCAGATAGAGGCGTAAACCGGTACATAGTTGGTTTCGATGGCGGAATGAAAGGCCACTGCTTCCCAGTGGTCGATAATGGCGTCAGAGCCGGCCGCTTTGCTGCCTTTTTGTTCATAGCGGATGACGATGTCGTCAATCTGGTCGATCAGCCAGTGTACTTCTTTGCTGTAATCATCCAAGTGGTTGGAGAGGTGGTTGACGTGATCGCCAACAGGGCCGCTGGCGAGAGCGGGGTTGAAAGCGGTGACAATGACGGTGCCGATGGCGGCGATAAATTGGCATACAGTGCTTTTTACAGACATACAGTTGTTTCCATTTTATGACAGTATAAAAACACTAAATGATACTCATTCTCAATAAATGGGTAAAGTAGAGCGTGGCAGAAAATGCCCTTCGGTTACATTTCTTCGGGTTCTTGATCGCTACTGAGGTTCAGGGTGCGGTTGGCGCGCAGTTTGATCACCTTCATATCGTCCAGCAATATGGTTTCAAAGCGGTACTCGCCCACTCTAAAGCTGACGTTGCCGTCGGGGATGTTTTCCAGCTGCTCAATAGCCAGGCCGTTGAGGGTTTTGGGGCCGTCAGTGGGCAGTTCCCAGTCGGTGGCTTTGTTGATGTCGCGAATAGTCGCGGTGGCGTCAATAATAAAACTGCCGTCTTTTTGCGGTTCGATATCCTGTATGGCTTCTTCTGCCTGATTGGTGGTGAAGTCGCCGACGATTTCCTCAAGGATGTCTTCCAATGTCACCAGGCCTTGTACTTCACCGTATTCATCCACTACCAAAGCGGTGCGATGTTTGGTGCGGCGGAAGTTCATCAGCTGGGTGTGCAACGGTGTATTTTCCGGCACAAAGTAAGTCTCAGTGGCAAAGCGTTTGATGGCCTCTTTACTCATCTCTCCGGCATTGCCCCGCAACAGGCGGCTGGCGCTGCGAATATGCAGTAAGCCGGACACTTCGTTAATGTTGTCTTCAAATATCGGCAGGCGGGTGTATTCACTGGTAACAATGCGGTCGGTAATGGTGCACAGGTCGTCTTCCAGGTCGATGCCGTAAATCTCGTTGCGCGGCACCATGATGTCGTCGACGGTGACGTCTTCCAGTTCCAGAATATTGAGCAGCATGCCCTGGTTATCGGTGGGGATATTGGAGCCGGATTCATCGACCACCGTACGCAGCTCGTCTTTGCTGAGAGCATCGTTGCTGCCTTTTTTCGGATCTACGCCGAACAGCCTTACCAAGCCATTGGAAATATAGTTCACCAACAGTACAAACGGGTACAGCAGGGTGAGCATGGGTTTGAGCAACAAACTGAAAGGAAAGGCGACTTTCTCTGGGTGTAGCGCGGCAATGGTTTTGGGGGTCACTTCTGAAAAAATCAACACCAAAAAGGTGAGGCCAATGGTGGAGATGATTAGGCCGGCGTCTCCCCACAGTCGTGTGGCAATAATAGTGGCGATAGAGGCGGCAAAAATATTAACAGCGTTGTTGCCAATTAAAATCACCCCAATCAAACGATCCGGGCGCTCCAATAACTGGCTGACCCGACGGGCGCCACGGTGTTTTTTTTGCAGGTGTTTGAGGCGATAGCGATTGATCGCCATCATGCCGGTTTCAGAGCTGGAAAAGAATGCGGAGCAAAGCAGCAGGAGTGCCAGCAGGCTAAACAATAGCCACAGGGGCGTCGCGTCCAAGGAGGGATAAACCTCTATTTGTTATGGGAGCAGTATGGTGCGATATGGCTGCAGGCAGGTCAACCGTTTTGCTCTACCAATATATGGCTACGACAGCAGCACTTCATAGACAAATTTGCTGCCCCAGTACGCCAATGCGGTGGCGATAAAACCAATCAGTGTCCAGCGAATGGCTGTGTTGCCTCGCCAGCCCAGTTGATAGCGGCCCCAAAGTAATACCGCGTAGATCAGCCAGGCAATAATAGAAAAGGCCGTTTTGTGGCCAAGGTTCTGGCCAAACAGATCTTCAAATACCGCGAAACCTGAAATCAGCGACAGGGTCAGTAACAGCACCCCCGCCCACAGTACTTCAAACAGCAGGGCTTCCATAGTTTGCAGAGGGGGGAGGGCACGCACCCAACCTTTGAGGTGTTTATGGCGCAGCTGCCAGTTTTGGTAGGCCAGCAACATGGCCTGGAACGCAGCGATGGTGAGCAGGCTATAAGCCAGTATAGAACTGAGGATATGCACAGTCGCGCCGGTTCCGGGTTTGCTTTGTGCGCTGCCGGCACTGCTGACCAGGGCGATGGCCAAAACCGGCACCGTAATTGGCAGTAAAAAAAGAAACAGGTTGTGGGACGGTTTGCGCAGGCTGCTTAGCAGCACAATCAAATTCACCACAAAAAAGATGGCAGCACTGATTCGCCACAAGCTTAAATCCAGCCCGTTGGCCGTTGCCAACAGCTGCCAAGCGGTCAGGCCGTGAGTGGCTACAGCCAGAGCGCACATAACCAGCAGCCATTCTTTGCGCAACGGTGAACTGCTATTGCCATGGCTGGCTGCACGCACCTTTTGCGCCTGATAAAAAAAGGCAAAGATATAAAGGGCGATGGCCCCATAGCCAGCGTACAAAGTGCTCATGGTTGTGCGGTATCTCATCCTTATAGTGCAAGGCGAGTGTCGCACAGTTGCTTTGCAGATGCGAGGGGTTATCAATAAGCAGCTGCGAGCGGCGGGCTACGGGCGGCGAGCAGATCGAGCGAGTTTTGCATTTTGGTGCTCCAGCCGCGTTTTTCTTCGTTGCGCTCAGGGTGAAAATTTCGCTCGGGCAGCTCGCAGCCAGTCGCTCGTTGCCCGTAGCTACCGCGCAGCGGTACATCAAGCTATACTCCTCGCCCTTGAACTCAATACAGCAGTGATTTCCCCCATGGCCATGTTTGAAAACCTTAGCGAACGCCTGTCGCAAACCCTAAAGAAAGTCACCGGCAAGGCCCAGCTCAGCGAAGACAATATTAAAGACACCCTGCGCGAAGTGCGCATGGCGCTGTTGGAGGCGGATGTTGCGCTGCCGGTGGTGAAGCAGTTTGTCGAGCAGGTAAAGCAGAGTGCCGTGGGTGCAAAAGTTAGCAGCAGCCTCAACCCTGGCCAGCAGTTCCTCAAGATTGTTCAACGCGAGCTGGAAATCACCATGGGGGAGCGCAACGAATCCCTGAATCTGGCGGCCCAGCCGCCAGCGGTGATTCTGATGGCGGGTCTGCAAGGCGCCGGTAAAACCACCTCAGTAGCCAAACTAGCCAAGCACCTCACTGAGCGGGAAAAGAAAAAAGTGCTGGTGGTGAGTGCCGACGTTTACCGTCCGGCGGCCATCAAGCAACTGGAAACCCTGGCTGAGGAAGTGGGTGTCGGTTATCAGCCCAGCTCGGCGGATCAAAAGCCCCAGGCCATTGCCAAGGCAGCCTTAAAAGCCGCCAAAGAACAGCACGCCGATGTATTGATTGTGGATACCGCTGGCCGCCTGCATATCGATCAGGAGTTGATGGGGGAAATTCAGGACTTGCACAAAGTTCTGAACCCGGTAGAAACCCTGTTTGTGATCGACGCCATGATCGGTCAGGACGCGGTGAATACCGCCAAGGCGTTTAACGATGCGCTGGCACTGACCGGTGTCATCCTCACCAAAGTGGATGGCGATGCCCGCGGCGGTGCCGCGCTGTCTGTCCGTCAGGTCACTGGCAAGCCCATTAAATTCCTTGGTGTGGGCGAAAAAACCGACGCCTTGGAGCCATTTCACCCAGATCGGATTGCTTCTCGCATTCTGGGGATGGGGGATGTGCTCAGCCTGATTGAAGAAGTCGAGCAGAAAGTCGACCGCCAGAAAGCCGAGAAACTGGTTAAAAAGGTACAGAAAGGTAAGCGCTTTGATCTGGAAGACCTGCGCGACCAGCTGCAGCAAATGCAGAATATGGGTGGTCTCGGCAGCATGCTGGAAAAACTGCCGGGCATGGGCAATATGTCCCAGATGATGGAACAGGCCAACGCCGGTAAACAGTTTGGCAAAATGGAAGCACTGATTAACTCCATGACCCCGGCTGAGCGCCGTAACCCGGATATTCTCAATGGCTCCCGCAAGCGTCGTATCACCATGGGTTCTGGTACCACTATTCAGGATCTCAACCGTCTGATGAAACAGCACAAGCAGATGGCCAAGATGATGAAAAAGATGAAGGGCGGTGGCATGGCAAAAATGATGCGTGGCCTTGGTGGTATGCCTGGCATGGGCAATCTGCCCGGTGGAATGCCTCCCATGGGTGGGATGAGTGGGGGTGATCTGCCGCCGATGGGTGGAATGCCACCTGGGGGTGGGTTGCCGTTTAAGAAGAAGTAAAGCTGCGAGCGGCGGGCTACGGGCTGCGTGCAGATTGGTAGAACGCCGTCACCCTGAGCGCAGCGAAGGGGATCATGCGTGCTGCAACCTCAGAGATCCTTCGCTGCGCTCAGAATGACAAACCCGCTCGATCAGCTCGTCGCTAGCAGCCCGAAGCCCGAAGCCTTCCTTTATTCCCCACAAATACGTATAATGCCGCGCCTTTCGGAGATAGTCAGCCCGGTTTCAATTGGCCCGGGCTTTGTTTTTATGGGTCTATCTCGTTAATTTTTAAGGGGTTTTTAACCCCGTTAAGTACAGGATAACAGTTACATGGTAACCATTCGTCTGGCTCGTGGCGGCTCCAAAAAGCGCCCGTTTTACCACCTGACCGTTGCGGACAGCCGCAATGCTCGCAACAGCCGTTTTATTGAGCGCGTTGGCTTCTTCAACCCTACCGCCCGCGGTAACGAAGAGCGCCTGCGTGTTGATCTGGAGCGTGTTAACCACTGGGTTAGCCAGGGTGCCAAGCCCTCCGATCGTGTCGCCAAGCTGATTAAAGACGCTGGCGAACAGGCATAAGTAAGTACGACGCGTAGCGTCTGAAGGGGAACAATGCGCCCGGCATCAAACAACAGTGAGACACTTGTTGCGGAAAAAATGATTGCTGGCCGGATTGTTTCTATCCACGGGGTGAAAGGCTGGGTAAAGGTGAACTCCTTTACAGAGCCCCGTGAAAATCTTTTCAAGTACGGCCCTTGGTGGTTGAAAACCTCTGGGGGCTGGAAAGAGATTGAGTTCGACGACTTCCGCAAACAAGGCAAAGGCCTGATTGCGCACATTGTTGGCCTCGACGACCGGGATAAAGCGCGCAATTATTGCCAGCAAAACATCGCGGTGAAAAAAGAAGTACTGCCAGAGTTATCTGGCGACGAGCTTTACTGGCACCAGTTGGAAGGGTTAACGGCGATAACCGTTCATGGCGGTGAACGCAAAACCCTCGGTGTGGTAAAGCAGTTGTTGGAAACCGGTGCCAATGATGTATTGATGGTAAAGGGCAACAGCGACAGTCTGGATCGCAAAGAGCGACTGATTCCCTACGTGGATCAGTTTGTACTCAATGTTGATCTTGAAGCGGGTGAGATAGAAGTCGATTGGGATCCGGACTTCTAGAGGTGGCATGTGAAAGTTGCATTGGTCACATTATTCCCCGAAATGTTTTCTGCCGTTACCGATTACGGTGTCACTGGCAGAGCGGTAAGCAATGGGCTGTTGGAGGTTAAGGCTTTCAACCCCCGGCAGTTTACCGACGATAAACACCAGACCGTGGATGATCGCCCCTATGGTGGCGGCCCCGGCATGGTGATGTTGATTGAACCATTGCGCCAGGCCATTGCCGCAGCGCGTCAATGGCAGGGTGGAGACAGTGTGGACTGTAAGGTCATTTATCTGTCTCCCCAGGGCAGGGTGCTCAACCAGCAGGGTGTAAATACCTTGGTGAAAGAGAGCAATCTGATACTGGTGGCGGGTCGCTACGAAGGTATCGACGAACGCCTGATCCAACAGGAAGTGGATGAAGAGTGGTCCATTGGTGACTACGTGCTCAGCGGCGGTGAGCTGCCGGCCATGGTGCTGATGGACGCGATTATTCGCCATCTGCCAGGCGCGTTAGGGCACCAGGATTCGGCAGTGGAAGATTCCTTTGCTGAGGGCTTGCTGGATTGCCCCCATTACACACGCCCGGTAATGGATGATGATTACCAGGCAGCGGTTCCGGAGGTGTTGCTATCCGGCAATCACGAAAAGATTCGACAATGGCGGCTGCGGCAGTCTCTGGAAAGGACACTGACCCGGCGGCCAGAGTTGTTAAAAGACCTGCAGCTTAGTGATGAGCAGCAGGCAATACTGGCGGCAATTGAAGCTGAGTTGTCGCAAGCTGGCGAATGAAACGCCCTTCACCTGAAGGGAATTTCCTCTTTAGCGCAGCGCTACTCAAAAAGAGTAAAACTTTTAACGTACAAACTGAGGAGCGAACCATGAGTGGTAAGAACCCAATTATTGCCGAGCTCGAAAAAGAGCAAATGGGCAAAGAAATTCCTGCTTTTGCCCCGGGCGACACTGTTGTTGTTCAGGTGAAAGTAAAAGAAGGTAACCGTGAGCGTCTACAGGCGTTCGAAGGTGTTGTACTGGGCAAGCGCAACCGCGGCCTGAACTCCGCCTTTACCGTGCGCAAAATTTCCAGCGGCATCGGTGTAGAGCGTACTTTCCAAACCTACAGCCCGCTGGTAGACAGCATCAAGGTTAAGCGTCGCGGTGACGTTCGCCAAGCCAAACTGTACTACCTGCGCGAGCGCTCTGGTCGTTCCGCACGCATCAAAGAGAAGCTGGACAACAAGTCTTAATTGCTTCGATTGAATACGAAAAGGGGTGGCTATTTAGCCGCCCCTTTTTTTGTTGATATAAGTTTGCCCATACTGTTATGGTTTTCCATTAACACAGATGGATTAATACGGATATTGTGAGGTGCAAGCAATGACGATCAAAACTGAAGAACAGTTCATAGCAGTTGTTCAAAAAGCAGAAAAAGACTCAGCACGTAATATCAATAGCTATAAAACTCGACTGGCGCTCTTTGCTGCCTTGGGTTATGTGGTGATATTTACGATCCTCTTATTGCTTCTGGGTATGGTCGGTGGCATGGTGGCACTGGCCTTTGTGAGTTCAAGCCTGCTGTTTTTGTTGATAAAGAAAAAAATTATTTTTGTCGTTATATTTGCGATCTGGACATTTTTTAAAGCGCTCTGGGTAAGGTTTGATAGACCCGAGGGATACGAGCTTGCACGAAAAGACTACCCAAAGCTATTTGCTGAAATTGACAACCTGACAAAAAGTCTGAAAGCACTAAAAATTCATCGTGTTATTTTGACTGAAGAGCTTAATGCTGGCGTTGTACAGCACCCTAAATACGGAGTTTTAGGCGGCCAGCAAAATATCTTGTTTTTAGGTTTGGAATTATTGCTGGCTTTGTCACCGCAAGAAATGCGATCTGTTCTTGCTCATGAGTTTGGCCACCTGTCTGGCAATCATAGTCGATTCTCTGGTTGGGTATACCGCGTTCGTGTGAGTTGGGATCGTGTTATGCATGCGTTCTCAGGCCATGGCTCCTTTGGCGCCAGTCTGATGAGACGTTTCTTTGAATGGTACTCACCTTATTTTTCTGCTTATTCGTTTGCTTTGGCCAGGAATAACGAGTACGAAGCAGATGCTATTTCAGCGGAGCTTGTGTCTCCCCCTGTAGCGATAAAGGCACTTGTCAATGTGCACGCATTGGCTCCGTATATTGATGAGAAATTTTGGTCGTCTTACTTTAAACAAGCCGATACTTTATCTGATCCCCCATATAAGCCGTATGAGGGGCTTGCATCTTTTTTAAAATCAAGCCCTATTCAGGCTAATGAGCTTGCTGACCGTGTTGATGAAGCTCTCAAGGCTGTAACGCACTATTCTGATACTCATCCCAGTTTGCATGATCGCGTCAAGGCTTTGGGTCAAGAAGTGTTGTTGCCTGAAATGTCCGAAAATAATGCAGCGCAAGAGTGGTTGGGGGAATTGTATGAAAAAACATTGGAATATTTTGACGCTCGGTGGATGGAAGCCAATGCAGGCAAATGGAAAGATCGCTATGAATATGTGAAAGGGGCGCAAAAATCATTAGCGGAATTTGCCAGCAGAGAGGCCGCTGCGCTCACTGATGATGAATTGTGGGATTATGCTTCGTGGAGCCACGAGTTCATTGGTGAGAATGAGGCGCTACCACTGTATCGCGCATTTCAATCAAGGCACAAGGATAGCGTGGGAGCTGCTTACTATATCGGGTGTATTCTGTTGACAAAAAAGGATGACGAAGCGCTGGAGCATCTGCGTATTGCCTTTAAAAGGCCTGATACTATTTCGGAAGCGGCCCATTTGGGCTATCAGTATTTGCTGGATAATAATCAGAATCAGGCTGCGGAGGCCTGGTGGAAAGAAGCTGAAAGCGCAAATGAGATTCACCAAAAAGCACAGGCAGAAAGAGACTCGGCATCGCTGAATGATAAATACGTAAGCCCGGTAATTGATCAGCCATTGCTGGAAAAGATGAAGCAAGTGCTAAGTGCACAGAAGAACGTGGGCTCTGCCTGGGTAGCACAAAAGGTGGTCAAATACTGTCAGGAACAACCGGTATACATTATTGCCTTTAAGCCGAAAGGATTTTATTTTTCGGATGATAAAGTTCTGGAGTCCCTCGTGCAGGGTTTTGAAGGAGAGGGAGATATATTTCTTGTGGCTGCTCGGGGTGAAACTAAAAAGCTGGCAAAAAAAGTCAAAAAACAGGGGATTAATATTTTATAGGTGTTCTCTGATGCTTCCTCTTTCGTCTCTACGGGACGTCTACGGCGCCCGTTTTGTCTCACGCCGCTACGCGGCCCAGGATGATAATGGGTCAAACCACCAACCCATAAGCCACTTCATCGGTCCACCGATTTCCTAATTTGTAATGGGATTTAAAGTGTCCCTCTTTTTCCAGCCCGAGCTTTTCCATTAACCGTACTGAAGCGGTATTTTCCGGGTCGGCGTAGGCCACCAGTTTGTGCACTGGCCAATCCTGTTTGATTAACTCCACAAGAGCAGCCATCGCTTCATAGCCGTAGCCACGACCGTGGTGGTGGCGGCTGAATTTGTAACCGATCTCGATAATTTCGCTGGCTTTATCCCGATAGCGAAATCCGATATCGCCAATCGGTGTATTGTCTTCTTTTAAGGTAACGGCAGCGCCCATCCAGGTATTTTCTTCACCAGCCCAGGTGTTCATATAACCGTTAAAGTGCTCACGGATTTCTTCTACAGCGCCCACTTCACGAATATAGGCCATTACCTCTGCATCCTGAGCGTAGGTCAGGTAGCCATCGAAATCACTCTCCACCATGGGGCGAATAATCAGGCGGTCAGTTTCCAGAGATTGTTTCATGATTGAGCTCGCTTCCATTTAGGGCCTGCTGACGTATCATATCCGCCACTGTTGACGGCTGAAAAGGCGTCCATCTAGGCGCGAGGAGAGTGGTTTGGTCATTCCAAATGAGCGACAAGCAACAACGAGGGGCGCCTTTTCAGTGCCAACCCCCTTCGTTAGAAAATACGGGGCTGAGGCTATTTTTGCGCTCCACTGCGTTGTAAATCGCTTATGTAGAATGACTACACGGCACTCTTTACGCCTTGTAGAGCGCAAAAATCGCTCTCAGCAGAGGTGGATATGATACGTCAACAGGCCCTTTGTGCCGTAAAGTAGCACCCATGTCAGAGGATAACCAACAGCTTATTGACCGCTATCTGGATGCGGTGTGGATGGAACGGGGGCTCAGTGAGCACAGCCTCGCTGCCTATCGCCGTGATCTAAAACAATTTGCCAACTGGCTGCAAAGTCCCTTGTTAAGTGCGCACGCTCACCAGCTTCAGGATTATCTGGCTTATCGCCAGCAGCAGGGTTTGGCGGCTCGCTCTATGGCGCGAATGCTGTCCTGTTTGCGGGGGTTCTACCGTTATCAGGTACGCGAAAATCATCTACAGCAGGACCCCACCAACAATATCGATAACCCTCGTTTGGGACGGCCATTGCCGAAAACCTTGAGCGAAGATGATGTAGAACGACTGCTGAGTGCCCCAGATCTGGATCAGGCCATTGGTCTGCGGGACCGCACCATGCTTGAGGTGCTGTACGCCTGCGGGTTGCGGGTGTCGGAGTTGGTGGGGTTGACCATTCCACAGGTGAATTTGCGCCAGGGAGTGATACGTGTATTCGGAAAAGGCAGTAAAGAACGTTTGGTGCCGCTGGGCCTGGAAGCTCAGGACTGGCTGGAACGCTACCTGCGCCAGGGACGCCCGGAATTGTTGAATGGTCGCCAGAGCGATGTGTTGTTCCCCAGCACTCGCGGTCAGCAGATGACCCGGCAAACCTTTTGGCATCGTATCAAGCAGTGCGCGACCACAGCGGGCATCAGCAAGCCGCTGTCACCCCATACCCTGCGCCATGCCTTTGCCAGTCATTTGCTCAACCACGGCGCTGATCTGAGGGTGGTGCAGTTGCTGTTGGGGCACAGCGATTTGTCCACTACCCAGATATACACTCACGTGGCCAATGCTCGAATGCAAGAATTGCACGCCAAGCACCACCCCAGAGGGTGATGGTTCAAAAACTCAGCAATGCCTAGTTGAAGGGAACCCGACGCTTCCCCTAGACTCCAAGCCCATTATTCACCGACTTTTTTACATGGAATACGCTTATGTCTTGTGTACGTAATGCCTTGATGGCTTTGTCTCTGGCGCTGGTATCTGCACTGTCCTGGGCTGAGGTCAGCCAGGAGCAGGAGGCGAAAATTGTGGCTGGCCTGAAAAACTGGCGTCCCGACCTGAATTTTACCAATGTGATGGCCACACCCATTGAAGGCTTGTTTCATGTGCAAGTTGTGGGTGGGCCGAGTATTTTTACCTCTGCTGACGGTACTTACTTTATTCAGGGCGACCTCAATAAAACCAGCTTGGGCACCTTCGAAAACTGGCTGGATACGGTATATGCGCCTATTCGCCGGGACCTGATCCAATCCGCCAGCGTCGACGATATGGTGGTGTATAAGGCGAAAGGTGAAACCAAAGCGGTGCTTCATGTATTTACCGATATCGATTGTGGCTACTGCCGCAAGTTGCATCAGGAAGTACCTACCCTGAACGACATTGGCGTGGAAGTGCGTTACCTGGCGTTCCCCCGCGCTGGCATGGGCTCTGACTCAGAGCAAAAAATCACTTCGGTCTGGTGCTCTGATGACCCCCTGGAAGCGATGACTCGTTCTAAACAAGGTTACGACTTGCCCGCCAAAGAGTGCAAAACCAACGCCATTGCCACCCATATGAATATGGTGGCGAAGATGGGCCTTACAGGTACCCCATCTATGGTACTGAGCGACGGCACTTTAATTCCCGGCTATCTACCCGCTGCTCAGCTAAAACGCCGCCTGGGCCTGTAATTTCTCACTGTTTTCAAGCGGTTTCCCAGAGATTCGGTCAACGGCGTATTAGGGCACTGGTATAGGCCCCCGCAAGTTGACCGAATATCCCATTTGGACATACCGATAATGCCAAGGGCCAATTGACAGCGAAGGTGGCTGTCGGTAAGGTCTGGGCCGTTTTCTGGCGGCCCGGTGCCGCTGTTATTAGCCATCAACGTTTTGCGGTCAAATGCCTTGGGAGGCACCTTGAAATCACTCAAATTGGGTATCTGTGGCTTGGGCACTGTGGGCTCAGGTACGTTTAACGTATTGCGTCGCAACGTCGAAGACATCCACGCTCGCGCCGGTATACCGGTGGAGATTATTCAGGTGGGTGCCCGCCGTGATCGGGATGACTGCGACACCACCGGTGTGACCGTTTCCCGGGACATCTTTGACGTTGCCAATAACCCCGATGTGGATGTGGTGGTGGAGATGATTGGCGGCACCACCACGGCACTCGATTTAGTGATGTTGGCTATCACCAATGGCAAGCACGTGGTGACGGCGAATAAAGCACTGATTGCCATTCACGGTAACGATATTTTTGCAGCCGCTGACCAACACGGCGTAGCCGTGTTGTACGAAGCTGCTGTGGCTGGCGGCATTCCTATCATCCAGACCATGCGCGAGGGCCTGGTGGCCAACCGCATTGAGTGGCTGGCGGGCATTATTAATGGCACTGGCAATTTTATTCTCACCGAAATGTTCGACAAGGGTGTGGATTTTGAATCTGTGCTTACCCAGGCCCAGGAGCTGGGCTACGCAGAGGCAGATCCGACTTTTGATGTAGAGGGCATCGACGCTGCCCACAAGCTGACTATTTTGGGCTCATTGGCTTTCGGTATTCCGCTGCAGTTCGACAAGGTGTACACCGAGGGCATCAGCAAGATCGAATCTCAGGATGTGGCCTACGCCGGTGAACTGGGTTATCGCATCAAACATTTGGGCATCGCCCGCAAAACCGATGCTGGTGTTGAACTGCGTGTGCACCCAGCACTGGTGAATGAGCGGCGCCTGTTGGGTAATGTAGACGGTGTGATGAATGCGGTAATGGTGCAGGGGGATGCTGTAGGGCCAACCCTTTACTACGGTGCCGGTGCCGGTGCTGAACCCACTGCGTCGGCAGTGATTTCAGATATTGTCGATCTGGCTCGTACCCTGAGCATGGCTCCGGAGTTTCGAACCGGCCACCTCGGCTACAATGCCTCTCACCCCAATCCGCCCCAAGTGCTGGATATCGAGGACTCTGTCAGTGCCAGCTATTTGCGTCTGACGGTGGAAAACCACCCCGGTGCACTGGCCAAGATTACCACCGTAATGGCGGACAACGGACTGGATATTGAATCCCTTATTCAAAAAGAGCCTGCGCAAGGTCAACAGCTGGTGCCGGTCATTTTGTTGGTGGACTTGGCTAAAGAAAGTGTGATTCAGCAGGCCATTGAGCAAGTGGAAGCGCTGGAAGAAGTGCAGGGCAGTGTGGTGAGAATTCGTGTGGAGTTGCTGCAATGAAATACATCAGTACCCGTGGCCAGGCGCCGGCACTCAGCTTTGAGGAAGCGGTACTCACTGGTTTGGCCACCGATGGCGGCCTCTATGTTCCAGAAAGTATTCCCCAGTTCAGTCGCGAGCAAATCGCTGCCTGGGCCGGTTTGCCCTACAACGAGCTGGCGTTTGAAGTTATTAAGCCCTTTGTGGATGGCGAAGTGGACGATGCCAAACTTAAAGACATTATCGACCGCTCATACCAAACGTTTCGCCACAACGCGGTGGCGCCTCTGGTGCAGTTGGAAAGCAATCTTTGGGTGATGGAGCTGTTTCATGGCCCCACCCTGGCGTTCAAGGATTTTGCCCTGCAATTCCTCGGCAACCTGTTTGACCACTTTCTGGAAAAGCGCGGCCAGAAGGTCGTAGTGATGGGGGCCACCTCCGGTGATACCGGGTCTGCCGCTATTGAAGGCTGCAAGCGCTGCAACAATATCGATATCTTTATTCTGCACCCGCACAACCGGGTATCGGATGTGCAGCGTCGCCAGATGACGTCCATCCTCGAACCCAACGTTCACAACATCGCTTTGGAAGGTAACTTTGACGATTGCCAAAACATGGTCAAAGCCAGCTTTGCGGATCAGTCATTTTTGCCAGAAGGTCGTCAGTTGGCGGCGGTGAATTCCATCAACTGGGCGCGCATCATGGCCCAGGTGGTGTACTACTTCCACGCGGCACTGGCCTTGGGTGGCCCACATCGGGCGGTGTCCTTCAGTGTGCCTACCGGTAATTTTGGCGACATTTTTGCGGGCTACATTGCCAAGCAAATGGGCTTGCCCATTGAGCAATTAGTAGTGGCCACCAATGCCAACGACGTATTGCACCGTTGCATCAGCAACAACGATTTCAGCAAACAACCGCTGATACACAGCTTGTCCCCGAGTATGGACATTATGATCTCCAGCAACTTCGAACGCTTGCTGTTTGATTTGTACAACCGGGACGGCGGCGCGATTCGCCAGTTAATGGCTGACTTCAATAACGGTAACGCCTCACTTGAAGAAAGCGCCCTGGCAAGCGCCCGCCAGCTGTTTTCCAGCTACCGTTGCGACGATGAGCGCATGGTGGAGGTGATCGCTCAGGAGTATGACCAAAGTGATTACCTGTTGGATCCACACACCGCCACTGGTGTCGATGCCGCTCGTGCTTGCCGCCGTAATGCAGAAGTGCCGATGGTGTGTTTGTCCACCGCCCATCCGGCGAAATTCCCAGAGGCGGTTCGCAAAGCGGGCTACCCTCAGGATCCGCCATTGCCACACCATATGGCTGACCTGTTTGAACGGGAAGAGCGCTATACGGTAAAACCCAACGACCTCGGGACCATTCAAAACTTTGTGGCAGACAACCTGTAACAGTGGAGCAAACATGACGATTCAAATTGGTGAAAAAATTCCCTCCGTTACCTTAAAAGTCATGGGTGAGGAAAGACCGGTTGATATCACCACAGATGAGATCTTTTCCGGCAAAAAAGTCGTCTTGTTTGCCTTGCCAGGTGCCTTTACGCCCACCTGTTCAGCGGCACACTTGCCCGGTTTTGTGGTTAATCTGGACGCCATAAAAGCCAAAGGTGTCGATACCGTTGTGTGTATGTCGGTAAACGACGCCTTTGTGATGGACGCCTGGGGCAAAGCGCAAAATGCCGAGCACCTTATGATGTTGGCGGATGGCAACTGCGAATTTTCCAAAGCTTTGGGGCTTGAGCGCGAAGCTTCTGCCGCCGGTATGGGCATGCGCAGCAAACGCTTTGCCTTGATTGCCAACGACGGTGTGGTTGAACTGCTGAATATTGATGAACAGGGCCTTGATGTGAGCAGTGCGGAAACGGTTTTAGCGGCACTGTAAAGCACGCTCTACTACCTCGTCATTGCGAGGAGCTTTTGTTGCAAACAAGAGCGACGCGGCAATCTCCTGATTTTGGCACCCTGTAGGTGGAGATCTCCACACTTGCTACGCGCCTTCGCGATGACAGGTATTTTGAGCCTGATATTTTAACCCCAACAAATAAAACGCTCTTCAAGTTTAAGCTGAACGCCCCTTGCCACGGCCCAATAAACGGGGCTTTTGCCCTGAAACGCACCGAATTCTCGTTGCACTCACCGATTCCGATCACTAGAATTGCCCGCACTGCTTCAGGTGCCTGCTGACTGTCCCAACAGTTGGAGCAGGGTAAACGGGAAGTGTGGTGCGTAACAGGTAAACGACTTTTGGGAACCTGTGCAAAACCACCGCTGCCCCCGCAACGGTAATTCTGGTTACTCCGGATAAGCCCGAGACCGGCCTGATTGATTTTTTGCAGTTACGTACCGATGAAGCGGAGGGCTTTATCGCCGGTTATTTTTGTACCTGGGTATTCAGCACCGCTGAGCCCAACGCAGGCTATTCCGGTTCCCCTCCCTCATTGCCATTTCGTTAAGACATTCAGGCATGAGGCTCACTTATGAACTTCCACCAAAAAGCACTGGGGCTGGCTGTTGTCAGTACCTTTATTTTTCCACACACCAGTTTCGCCAAATCGAATATCGATGAAGAAGTAATCACTA
This sequence comes from bacterium SCSIO 12696, assembly GCA_024397955.1. NCBI lineage: Bacteria > bacterium SCSIO 12696. Next base: position 1,055,962 of record CP073744.1, on the reverse strand, counting down.
CCGCTACCCGCACCGAGCGTCCGGTCAGCGACGTACTGGCGGCCACACAGGTGTTTACCCGCGCTGATATCGAACGCTTGCAACCTCTGGATTTGCCCGACCTGTTAAATCGAGCCAGTGGTGTTAGCACCCGTGACAGTGGTGGTAGAGGTTCTGTGAACGGTACCTTTATTCGCGGCACCAGTACTGGCCAGGCATTGGTGCTGGTAAATGGCGTGCGTACCGCCAGTGCCACCACCGGTGGCACAACCTTGGAAACCATTCCGCTGGAGTCCATTGAGCGCATCGAAATTGTTAAAGGCCCGCTGTCTGGTTTGTACGGCGCTGATGCCCTGGGTGGTGTTATTCAAATATTCACTCGCCAGGGCCAGGAAGGAAGCATTAGACCAGAACTGAAAGTTCGCTACGGCAGCAACGATACCCGTCAGTACACCGCCAATATCAGTGGTGGCAACCAGAGCGGCGATTTTTTCTTGTCAGTAAGTGATGAAGAAACGGACGGCATTGATCGCACCTCAATCATCACCGGTGGCAACGACGATCGCGACAGCTTTGAAGAGCAGTCCATTACGTTTAATGGCTCTTACAAACTGACTGATAAACTGGTTGGGCAATTAAATTATTTGCGCTCCCAGAACCGTGCTGAATTTGATAATACTTTTGGCACCGATACCGGTTTCTTTTCTGACAGTGAACAGAAAAATACCAATCTGAGTTTTGTTTATCAGGCTAACGAATCCACAGATGTTAAGGTTCAGTTAGGTTACCGTGACGATCGTCTTGTAACCCCCGCTTTCTTCTCTGACATCACTACTCGTAGAAACAGTTTTTCTGTCCAAGTAGATAAGGCAATAGATGCCGACACCCAATTGAGCGCTGGTGTCGATTACTACGATGACGAAGTTATTACAGCGACGCCTTTCGATGAGACCGAGCGCGATAATACGGCGGTTTTTGTCCAGTGGCAGGACAACTTGGGTGATTTTTCCGTTGTGGCCAATCTCCGCTACGACGATAACCAGCGCTACGGCAACGACACCACTGGCAGCCTGTCGGTGGGTTATGCACTCAGCGAAAATCTGTCTCTGGTGGCCAGCTATGGCAGCGCGTTCCGTGCGCCTACTTTTAACGAGCTGTATTTTCCCGGTTTTGATAACCCGGATTTACAGCCGGAAGAATCGACTAACTATGAGTTGGCACTGCGAGGTCAATATGACCAACTGAATTGGAGTGTCACCGCTTACCGCAACAGTGTGGACGACCTGATTGGCTCTGACGAAAATTTTCGTCCCATTAATATCAACTCCGCTACCTTGCAAGGAGTTGAAGTGACCACTGGATTTACCTGGGGCGACTGGTTTGTGGATGCCAACGCCGATTACCTGAGCGCCACCGACGACGCCACTGGTGTATTCCTGACCGACCGCGCTCGTGTATCTGCTTACCTGGAAGCCGGTAGGGATTTTGGCGCAGTTTCCCTTTCGGTGGATGTGAGGGCCGAACGGGGCCGTCATGAAAGAGGCGGTCAGCGCCTGGGTGGCTTTGGCCTGCTGGGTGCTGGCGCGGTGTACGATATTACCGATCAACTGAAACTGTCAGCACGGGTAGAGAATCTGCTCGACAAGGATTACACCGTGAATTTGATAAGTGCGACACAGCGTTTTGAAACCGATGGTCGTCGTGGCGAAATCACGATTCGTTACCAGTTTTAAACCTTAGGGTGCTTCTAAAAATAGTGATATTTTCACGAGAGCAAGACGGCGGCGCACGGAGACCCACAGTGTATAAGAGATACATGAGGAGTCGAGTACGACGCCAACGCCGCTATCGCGGAAATAGTGCATTTTTAGGGGTGCCCGAGGGGCGCTTTGCGCCCCTTTTGCGATGGATATAGTCATGGGCGACCTCTCTAAAATCGAAAGCGACAAAAAAGCCGAATCTCACAAACGAAAAATGCAAAAGCAAAAAGCGAAAGTGGACGCCAGTATCGCCGCCGCCAGTGAAGAGCGGGGCATAGTGATCCTGCTCACCGGGGATGGCAAAGGCAAAAGCAGTTCGGCGTTCGGCATGGTGATTCGCAGCCTCGGTTATGGCTACAAAGTGGGCGTTACCCAATTTATTAAAGGTGCCCAACAATCCGGTGAAGAGCTTTTTATTCGCGATCGCCACCCGGAAGTGGGTTTTTACCAGATGGGCACTGGCTTTACCTGGGACACTCAAGATCGCGACGGTGATATCGCCGCTGCACAAAAAACCTGGGCCGTGGCCGAACGCATGCTGTCTGACCACAGCCTGCACTTGGTGGTATTGGATGAGCTCACCTATATGCTGGCCTACAAATACCTGGATGAAGAAACCGTACTTAATGCCATTCGCCATCGACCACCGGAGCAAACCGTTGTCGTTACCGGGCGAGGTGGTGGCTCCGCGCTGCAGGAATTGGCGGATACCGTATCCGAAGTGAAGAACAACAAACACGCCTACACCAGCGGTGTAAAAGCGCGCAAAGGTGTGGATTATTAATAATGGCCAACACCCTGATGATACAAGGCACCACTTCCGATGCAGGCAAGAGCATCCTGGTGGCGGGCCTGTGTCGGTTGTTGGTTCGTCGCGGTATCAAGGTGGCCCCTTTTAAACCGCAAAACATGGCGCTGAACAGCGCAGTCACCAGCGATGGTGGCGAAATTGGTCGCGCCCAGGCGGTGCAGGCGCAAGCCTGTTTTTTACCGCCGCATACGGACATGAACCCGGTGTTGCTAAAACCCTCCAGCGACACCGGTGCCCAGATTATTATTCACGGCAAAGCCTTAACCCATATGGAAGCGGGGGATTATCACGGCTACAAAAAAACCGCTATGGCGGCTGTGTTGGCATCGCACCAACGCCTGTCTGCACAGTATCAAACCATTGTGGTGGAAGGCGCTGGCAGTCCCGCTGAAATTAATTTGCGGGAAAACGACATCGCCAATATGGGCTTTGCCGAAGCGGTGGACTGCCCGGTTATTTTAATTGCCGATATTGATCGCGGCGGCGTGTTTGCCCATTTGGTAGGCACTTTGGAATTGTTGAGCGAATCGGAACGGGCACGGGTGTGCGGTTTCGTCATTAACAAATTCCGTGGCGATATTGCGCTGTTGGAACCCGGCCTGGAATGGTTGGAACAAAAAACCGGTATACCGGTGATAGGCGTACTGCCTTACCTGCCCAATTTTCAGTTGGATGCGGAAGACGCCATCAATACTCACCAAATACTCACCGAAGAACAGCCACTGCATGTGGTGGTGCCGGTATTCCCTCGAATCAGCAATCACACAGATTTCGATCCGCTGCGACTCAACCCCCAGGTCAAGCTGACTTACGTGGGCAGTGGTCAACCCATTCCACCGGCCGATTTAATTATTCTGCCCGGCAGCAAAAGCGTGCGCGCCGACTTGCAATGGTTGCGTGATAACCATTGGCCGGAGGCGATTAAAAAACACCTGCGCTACGGCGGCAAAGTGCTGGGTATTTGCGGCGGCTACCAAATGCTCGGCCACACAGTAGCAGACCCAACCGGCGTGGAAGGTATGCCGGGGCAGAGTAGGGGATTGGGCCTGTTGGATGTGGACACTCAATTAGAACCACAAAAACAACTGCGCCCTGTGCGTGGCCACTTGGTGTTGGATAACGCTTTTGTGGAAGGTTATGAAATTCACTGCGGTGTTACCCGTGGCAACCAACAACCATTGGTAGTTATATCCGATGGTCGCAATGATGGTGCTATTGCTGAAGACGGCCAGGTAATGGGTTCCTATCTCCATGGTTTGTTCGACCAGCCCGAAGCCGCTGCGGCGCTGTTGCGCTGGGCTGGAGGTGGTTCTCAGGGAACCGTCGATTTAAATGGGTTACGTGAGCAGGAACTGGAGCGACTGGCAGATACTCTAGAACAACACTGCGATTTTACCAGCTTGTCTATTTTGTTGCCGGGCCTGACAAGAGCCACCAAGGAGCCCTATTGTGCGTCCGCTGCAAGGTAAACAGCTGCTGCGTGGGTTGTTGGTGCTCTTGCCTGTGGCAATGGCGGTTGCCTGCTTGCTGGGGCCCAGTTCCATTCATCCGCTGGCACTGTGGCAAGGTGTACTGCACCTGTTTGGTTTAAGCAGCGAATCACTGAACCAGCAGGCATTGATTGTCTCTGCCATTCGCCTGCCAAGGGTTTTATTGGCCGCTCTCACCGGTGCGGTACTGGCCAGTTGCGGCGCTGTGTTGCAAGGCTTGTTTCGCAACCCGTTGGCAGACCCGACCTTGATTGGGGTTTCTGCTGGCGCCTCCGCCGGTGCCAGCGCCATGATCGTTTTTGGTGCACTGTTTTTCGATGGCTTTGGCGTATTCGCCCAAGGATTACCCTGGGTGGCAGTGGGCGCATTTCTGGGTGGTTTGTTAGCCGCGTTGGTGGTGTACCGGCTGGCCACTTCCAGCAACGGCACTTCCGTATCCACCATGCTGCTGGCGGGCATTGCCATCAGCTCTTTGGCGGTGGCGATCAGCAGCTTGCTGAGCTATTTGGCGGATAACGATACCCTGCGCCGTATCAGCCTTTGGCAAATGGGCGACCTCAATGGTGCCAACTGGCAGCGAGTGGCGGTTGGCACCGCAGTGATGGCTCTGTTATTGCCACTGTTTATTCGCGATGGTCGCGCTTTGAATGCCATGCTGCTGGGTGAATCCGAGGCTCGCCATTTGGGTATTCAGGTGCAGTGGCTAAAACGGCGGAGTATTTTTCTGTGCGCTTTGGGCGTGGGAATATCTGTGGCCATCGCAGGCATGATCTCATTTGTGGGGCTGATTATTCCCCATCTGGTGCGTTTGTTGGTCGGCCCGGATCACCGTTACCTGCTGCCCGCTTCTGCCGTGGCAGGAGCTATTTTATTGGTGCTTGCGGATGTGATTGCCCGGGTGGTTATGGCGCCGGCGGAATTGCCCACAGGGATTTTAACGGCTCTGCTGGGTGTGCCATTCTTTGTGTCGCTGTTGATTCAGCAGCGCCGGTTTGCCAGGTAGAACACCCATGCTGAAAGCCACTGATATTTATCTTTCACGGCGTGGCGCAGCCATTCTCAGTGATGTGCAATTGTTGCTGCTGTCTGGGCAAGTGATGGTTATACTGGGCCCCAATGGCAGCGGTAAAACCTCTTTGCTCAATGTGCTCACTGGAGAATTAACCAGTGATCGTGGCGACGTGTTTTTTCAGGAAAGGCCTATGGCCCAATGGCCAGCCGGTGGGTTGGCTCAACGCCTGGCGATACTTCCGCAACACTCCACGTTGAACTTTCCCTTTACGGTAGAAGAAGTGGTTATGTTGGGGCGCAGTGCTCACAGCAGTGGCCATCAACGGGATCGGGAGATCGTGGCGGCGGCACTGCAAATGGTAGACAGCAGTTATTTATCGAAACGCTTTTACACACAATTGTCCGGCGGTGAAAAACAGCGGGTACAGTTGGCCAGGGTGTTGGCCCAAATATGGGATGAACCAGAAGACAGCGATACAAAAAATGGTCGCTGCTTGATATTGGATGAGCCGACGTCCTCCTTTGATTTGTCCCATCGCCAATTAATGGTGGATGTGATTCGGCATTTTTCCGGTCAGGGGGTGGGGATTCTGATGGTCTCCCACGACCTGAATCTGGCAACCCAGCTGGCGGATCAAATTATGCTATTGAGCTGTGGTGAGGTGGCCGCACAGGGTGATGTGGAACAGGTGATGACGCCGGAGATATTGCAGCGGGTGTTCAGAGCAAAAATTGACGTTATCGCCAACCCCAGTAACGGTCAAAAACTTATTGTCTATTAATCATCGTTAAACCAATCCAAATGCGCTATTGCCTTTTTTCAGTTTTGTGCTTTTTTTCCGCGTTGTGCCAAGGAGAAATCCGTGTCACCGATGATTTGGGGCGCAACCTGCAATTGGAAAAACCTGCTCAGCGTATAGTTAGTCTGGCTCCGCACATTACCGAAGTCCTTTTTGAAATAGGCGCCGGGGAAAACATTGTGGGTGCCATGGAATACAGTGACTACCCAGAAGCGGCGAAGCGTATTCTACGGGTGGGTTCACACCAAAAAATCAGCTATGAAACCCTGGTAAGCCTAGAGCCGGACCTAGTGTTGGCCTGGAACGCCAACAATGGTCGGGATATTGTCGGCCGCTTGGAAACATTAGGCATACCGGTTTATGTGGGTGATCCGAGCACATTGGCAGATGTGGGCGATATGTTAGGGGTATTCGCCCAGCTCACTGGCAAGGTAGAGCAGGGGCGTAAAGCACAGCAAAGTTATCAAAAACGCTTACAGCAACTGCGTCAGGCAAACACATCAAAGCAATCGGTGATGGTGTTCTACCAAGTGTGGCACCAGCCATTGATGACTCTTAATGGCGATAGCTTGATTTCCAATGTGATTGAACTTTGTGGCGGCACCAACTTGTTCGCTGATGCCAAGCCCAAAGTGCCGCGCCTGAATGTGGAATCTGTTATTGCTGCCAATCCCCGGGTGATTGTTGCCAGCGGTGCCGATGAGACTCGCCCCCCCTGGCTGGACGACTGGTTGAAATGGCCCAGTATTTCCGCTGTAAAAAATAGCCACCTCTATTGGATTGACCCGGATATTCTCCATCGCCATTCGCCGCGTATTTTGCTGGGTGCTGAGCAGGTGTGCGGGCATTTGGATCGAGTGAGAGCGGATATTTCCAGCTCAAACCCCTAGCCATGCATCAAGTGCATGCTCACTACACATTCTGGCAGCAACACAATAGTCATAATGTTTGTCCAGACTCCCGTGCGGTGTTACAAACACCCGCCCGTTGGGGTCTTTCTATTTACTTATTCATCAATAAGGAGTGTTACTGAATATGGCATCTTCAAAATTTTCTATCGCCGGTATTCAACTTGCCATCCCGTCCAATCCGGTTATGGATGGCTATAACAACATTGCAAAAATCGAACAAAGCCTGATCGATCTAACAGCGGTTTATCCGTTTGTGAATATGGCGGTCTTTAGTGAGCTTTGTACCTACGGTCCATTGACGTACTACAAGACTTATTTTGAAGAAACGCTGGAACAGTTTTGCCAGATGGCGAAGAAATACAACATCTGGTTGGTGCCTGGCACGTTGTATCGCGAAGTCGGCGGTGTGGTGTACAACACCTGCCCAGTGATTGATCCAACCGGTGCTGTCATTGCTTTATACGACAAAATGTTTCCCTGGTACCCCTACGAAGAGGGTGTGACTGCCGGTGATCACTTTGTCACGTTTGATATTCCCGAAGTGGGCAAATTTGGCGTGTTGGTGTGTTATGACGCTTGGCAGCCAGAGTTATGGCGCACTTTGGCCTGTTCTGGTGTGGATGTGGTGATTAACCCCACCATGACCGATGGCATCGATCTGCCTATAGAGCATTCCATTATTCACTCCATGGCGGCCATCAATCAGATGTACATTTTCCATATTAATGGTTTTGGCGGCACCGCTGGTACTTGTGGTTGGGGTGAATCCATTGTCTGCGGCCCCAATGGCTACGTGTTACACACGGCTGGCAGTCGGGAAGAGATATTCCCCATTGAAATAGATACTAACGCGGTACAGGAAAGCCGTACTGAAGGGGTTCGTTATCTGGATCAGAGCCTGAAGTCGTTCCGCGACCGGCCCATTGGTGACTATGAGGTGTATAACACCTCTCCGGATACCATTTATAACGAGTACCTGGCGTCCCTTGGGCCACTGATAAAGCCTCAACAGGGATCTTAAACCGGCATTAATTGACGGTATAAAAGAGTGCAGCAGGCCCTGAATTCTATGGCGCTTATGGCTATAATTCCCGCGCTTGCTGTACTCAACCGTTGAGGCCAAACCGTGCTTTTCTCTCCATTGCGCATTGTTGTTGCGATCACCTTGCTGCTGGCGTTGTCTGTTCAGGCCGCTGAGCTGGAAACTTTCTCCAATGAAGATATCCGGGCTCGTTATCTGGCCCTGATCGATGACTTGCGTTGCCCGAAATGTCAAAACCAGAACCTCAGTGACTCCGATTCCACCATTGCCCAGGATTTGCGCCGCACCGTGCTGCGTTTACTGGAAGAGGGCAAAAGTGATGACGAAGTGGTGGATTTCCTGGTGGATCGTTACGGGGATTTCATTATCTACATGCCGCAGTTTAAGCCCGGCACTTACAGCCTTTGGCTGTTGCCACTGCTGCTGGCGGTGATTGGTGGCGCTGTGGTGATTGTGGTGGTTCGACGCCAACGTCAGGCTGAGCCAGTCGTACTCAGTGACTCTGAACAAGCGCAGCTGGCGGATATGCTCGCCTCCGATGGGGATGCAGACCGTAAGGAGCCCAATTGATGGCAACGTTGTGGTGGCCGTTGGCCGCGTTGGCTGCACTGGCCTTGTTGTTTGTGTGTTACCCGTTGTTGCGCAACAGTCGCAGTTCGGTGAATGTAGAACAACCTCAGGCCAATACGGAGCTGTTTCAGGAACACTTGGCTGAGTTGCAGCAGCAGTATGACCGTGGCGATATTGACGATAATCAGTTTTCCGCTCTGCGCGCCGAGCTAGAGCGCAGCCTGTTGGCTGAAAATCAGTCACCAGCGGAAGCTTCCACCACTAAAGCGTCAAAGCCGCTGTGGCTGATGGTAGCTTTGGTGGTGTTGCTGCCAATCGTGGCCATATGGACTTACCAGCAGTTGGGAGCCAGTGCCGATTTGTCCATTGTGGAGAAATTGGAGCGCAGTAGCCAACTGCAATCCCGCGGTGACAGTGGGGCAGCTGCGCTGCGTCGAGAAGTGCTGGCTGAGATTGAGCAGCAACTGCAGCAGCGGCCAGATAACTTTTATTATTGGGTGCTGAGTGGCCGCCTCAATACCGAACAAAACCAACTTCCCCAAGCACTGACGGCGTATCGTCGCGCCGATGAGTTGTCTGGTGGCCAGGATGTGACCTTGATGCAGGAGTACCTGCAAGTGGCGTTTGCCTTGCAGCAGCCAGACAGCTTTGCAGAAATGAAATCTCTGGCCGATCGTATATTGGCGAAGACCCCCGACAACCTGCCTGTATTGGGGTTGCGGGGTCGCCTGGCTTATGAGGAGGGGGACTTCCTCACCGCGGTGCGCGATTGGAGCAAAGTGCTCAAAGTCTTACCACCACAACAGGCAACCACGGCACAGATTGCAGCAGAACTGGAAAAAGCCCGCGCTCAGTTGACACCGGAGCAGCACAACGAGCTGGCCAAGGGCCAATTGCGCTTGGCAGTTCAGTTGGCTCCCGAGTTGGCATCGCCACAGGGGGGGACACTGTTTGTTATTGCTCGCCCGGTTGGCCAAACCACTGGTGCGCCCTTGGCGGTGCAACGCATTGCGAACCCCGTATTCCCTCTGCAAGTGATATTGGATGACAGTAACCTGATGTTGCCCGGAGCCAGTCTGGCGGATATGGACGAAATATCTGTGGTAGCGCGTGTTTCGGCTTCCGGTGGTGTAAAGGCCCAGCCCGGTGATTTACAGGGTAATTTGGGCTCAGTCGCAGTGGGAAATGACTCTCCCGTTGAGCTAGTCATTAATAACAAACTATAAGAACTTAATACGAAGGTCTGGAGTTTCAGACCGTCTGCGGTAGGGACGCCGCAGAAGAGCCTACAAGGAGCTTAATTTGAAAAACAGTGTACGGCGTGTCTGAAAAGGCACCTCAAATTCCGGATCGCCACTCACCTTCGTACTCCTCTACCTAAACCCACTCCTCAAAACCCGACTTTCTTCCGTTGTGCCCACGCTCTGAGCGTGTAAAATCGCGCAATTAACTTCGATTTCTGGATCACCACCTCCATGCGGCTCAAATGCATCAAACTGGCCGGGTTTAAATCTTTTGTAGACCCGACCACCGTTAGCTTTCCCAGCAATATGTGTTCGGTTGTCGGCCCCAATGGCTGTGGTAAGTCCAATGTCATTGACGCCGTGCGCTGGGTGATGGGGGAGTCCTCCGCCAAGCACCTACGCGGCGAATCCATGACCGATGTGATCTTTAATGGCTCCGGTGGCCGCAAACCGGTGGGCCAGGCGTCCATTGAACTGGTGTTTGATAACACCAGCGGTACTCTGGGTGGCGAATACGCCAGCTACTCGGAAATCTCGGTCAAGCGCAAAGTGACCCGCGATGCCCAGAATACCTACTATCTGAACGGCAACAAATGTCGTCGTAGGGATATCACCGATATCTTTCTGGGCACCGGCCTGGGGCCGCGCAGTTACGCCATTATTGAGCAGGGCATGATCTCCCGCCTGATCGAGGCCAAGCCGGATGAACTGCGGGTGTACATCGAAGAAGCGGCGGGTATTTCTAAGTACAAGGAGCGCCGCCGCGATACCGAAAACCGCATGCGCCGCACTCACGAAAATCTGGAGCGGCTAACGGATATTCGCGAAGAGCTGGGTCGCCAGCTGAGCCGCCTGGAGCGCCAGGCCAAAGCCGCGGAAAAATACGCCGAGTACAAAAAAGAAGAGCGCTTGCAAAAAGCTCAGCTTCACGCCTTGCGCTTCAAAAAACTCAGCGACCAGAATCAAGCCCGCAAGCAGGCCATTAGCGAATTCGAGTTGGGTGTAGAAGCCCTGGTGACCGAGCGTCTGAGCTGTGATACCTCTATTGAAAAGCTGCGCGGCAGTTACACCGACCTGGGCGACGCCTTTGGCGAAGTGCAGGGGCGCTACTACGGCATTGGTGCAGAAGTGGCCAAGATGGAGCAGGCTATCCAGCACGCTCAGGATCGCGCCCGGGAATTACAGCAGGATTTGGAGCAAACTGAGCGCAACTTCGCTGAAACTGACGAACACCTGCGTCAGGACCGAGAGAAAATTGCCGCTTGGGAAGCGGAGCTGGAAGACATCGTTCCCCAACTGGAAGTGGCTCAGCAATCGGAAGAGGTGACCGGCGCTGCCTTGCAAGAGGCGGAAGACGGTATGCACAGTTGGCAGGCCCAGTGGGACGAGTTTAACCAGACCGCCGCCGCTCCCCGCCAACAGGCGGAAGTGCAGCAATCTCGCATTCAACACCTGGAACAGGTACTGCGCCGTTTGGGCGAGCGCATGGAAAAACTGCGCGATGAGTCTTCCGGGCTCAGCGTCAGCCCCATGCAGGAAGAAATTGAGCTGCTGAAAGAACAGCTGGCGGAGCAGGAACTGAATCTCGAACACTTGCAACAGCAGGTGGACAGCTACGCCGAGCGTATTGAACAGAGCCGTGCCGCAGGTAATCAATGTGCGGTTGAACTGGATCAGGCCCGGGGCCAGCTGCAGGCCATGCGCGGTCGGCAGGCTTCTCTGGATGCCTTGCAACAAGCGGCCATGGAAGGGGAGGCCGGTGCCCAGCGCTGGCTGGAACACAATTATTTGTCCGCCAGCCCGCGCCTGGCTGACAGCCTGGTGGTGGCTGAGGGGTGGGAAACCGCCATTGAAACTGCCTTGGGCAGCTATCTGCAAGCCGCCTGTATTGAGCAGATTGATGGGGTTGCCCAGCTGGCGCAATCCTTTGAACAGGGTGAGCTGATTCTGGTGGATAACGCCAGCGGTGCTCAGGTGACGGCGGACAAAGCCGAAACCCTGGCCAGCAAAGCCAGTGGCAGCAATGCAGCCAGCGCTCTGTTGGCAGGTATTTACGCCGTAGATACCTTGGAACAAGCTTTGGTGTTGCGCCCACAGCTCAGTGTTGGCGAATCGGTGGTGACTCGCGATGGTCTGTGGTTGGGCAGCAACTGGCTGCGGGTTGCCCGCAGTGGCGATGCTACTGTGGGGATGTTGGCGCGCAAGCAAGAGCTGGAAGAACTGAACGCACAGATCGCCACTCAAGAACAACTGATTGAACAGTTGAGTGGGCAACACCAACAGCACATCCACAACCTGGCAGAGCTGGAGCAACAGCGCGAAGCCCATAACCGCAGCTGGAGTGAGCAGCAGCGCAGCTTTACGGAATTGCGTTCTCGTCTTAGCGCCAGTGAAGTACAGATGGAGCAAGTGGGCGCTCGCCGATTGCGCGCTGAACAGGAGCAGGCGGATATCCAGCAGCAACAACAGCTGGAGCAGGAAAGCCTGGCTGAGGCTCGGCAGTTGCTGGAGCAGGCGATCGAATCCATGGAAGACGACACCCATCGCCGCGAAACCTTAATGCTGCAACGGGACGAACTCCGCGCCAAGCTTGACCTGGCCCGCCAGAATGCCCGCCACGAACGGGATCGCCAACATCAGTTGGCCATGCGCGAGCAGTCCATACGCACCCAACTGCAATCGATTCGCGACGGTATTTCCCGCCTCGAAGTACAGGCTCAGCGTCTACAGGAACGTCGTGATCAACTGCGTTCCAGTTTTGCCGAAAACGACAACCCCGGTGAAGAGCTGAAGATCCAGCTGGAAGAAAAGCTGGAGCAGCGCCTTACCGTGGAAAGGGAGTTGGGCGAGGCCCGCCGCAATCTGGAAAACGTCGAGCACGAAATGCGCCAGCACGAACAGCGCCGCAACGAGCTTGAACAACAGGTGCAGGTGTTGCGTTCCAAGTTGGAACAGGAGCGACTGGCCGCTCAGGAAATCGCCACTCGCAGTGGCACTATCCGCGAGCAGGTCATGGAGCAGGATTTCGATCTGGATACGCTGGTGGAAAACCTGCCGGAAGACGCCAGTGAGCAGGCCTGGGAACAGGAGCTGGAACGTTTGGCGGCACGGATTTCCCGCCTTGGCCCCATCAACCTGGCGGCTATTGACGAATATCAGGTGGAATCAGAGCGCAAGACTTATCTCGATGCCCAGAACAACGACCTGGAAGAGGCGTTGGAGGCACTGGAAAACGCCATTCGAAAAATTGACCGTGAAACCCGTACACGCTTCAAAGAAACCTTTGATGCGGTGAATAGCGGTATTCAGGAACTGTTTCCGAAAATGTTTGGCGGCGGCCACGCCTATTTGGAGCTGACCGGCGAAGACCTGCTGGATACTGGTGTTGCGATTATGGCTCGCCCCCCAGGCAAGAAAAACTCCACCATCCATTTGCTGTCTGGTGGTGAAAAGGCACTGACCGCGATCTCCCTGGTATTCTCTATTTTCCGGCTCAATCCAGCGCCTTTTTGTATGCTGGACGAGGTGGATGCGCCGCTGGATGACGCCAACGTAGGGCGCTACATCCGCATGGTAAAAGAGATGTCGGAAACGGTGCAGTTTATCTTTATCACCCACAACAAGATTGCCATGGAACTGGCGGATCAGTTAATGGGCGTAACCATGCATGAGCCCGGCGTGTCGCGCCTGGTATCCGTGGATGTGAATGAAGCGGTTGAGCTGGCGGAAGCCTGACGGATAACCGATTTTTAGTAGGGCGGGTCAACTTATGTTGCCCGTCATTGTTTTGCGATAACCGGTGGATTAGGCTGTGCTGGTCCACCTTACGAATTGATTGTTCGTTTCACGACCTATGAGCCAGGAACTACTGATTACACTGGGCGCGCTGCTGGTAATAGCCATATTGATTGATGGCGTTCGCCGGGCCCGCAAATCTCGCTATGACCGCATTCGCATGTCAAAGCGCAAACAACCGATTTTTGATGACGACGCTGACGACGGTTATGGCAGCGAACTGCCCAATGGCGGTGCCCGTGTGGTGAGTGTGCGTGACGAAGACGACGCCGAGCAGCTGCACGGCAAAATCCGCGAAGCCGCAGAGGACAGAAAGCCCAAACTCGCTTTTCAGAAGTCAGAAAGCCTGGAAGCGGACAACCCCCAAGTGGACGCTGCCAGCGAGCGGCTCGAGGCCCGCAGCTCGGACCCGGAGCCCGAAGCTGAGCAGTCGGAACTTGAATCTCGCGCCGAGCAGCCCAAGGCCCGTAGCCCGGAGCCTGCGGCTCAAAAGCCGAAACCTGAAGCTCAGAAACAAAAGCCCCAACAAACCACTTTGGAACTGACCCAGCCGAGCAAATCATCGGGTGCCCCCCAGGATGTGATCGTGTTCCACCTTCGCGCAGGCAGTGGCAAGCAGTTTGCCGGTCAAGCGCTATTGGAAACCCTGGTAGAAGAGGGTATGCGTTTTGGTGCCATGGATATTTTTCACCGTCACAGTGAGGCCGACGGCTCTGGAGACGTGCTGTTCAGCATGGCCAACAGCATGGAACCGGGTACCTTCGACCTCAATACCATCGACGAGCTGCAAACCCCCGGGGTCAGCTTCTTTATGGATCTCACTGCGGTGGACGACCCGAAGAGCGCGTTCAGTACGCTGCTGGAAACCATTGCCGGCTGTATGGAAAAGCTGGGTGGTGAATTGAAGGACGAAACCCGCAGTGCAGTCACCAAGCAAACGGTGGAGCATTACAAACAGCGGGTTCGCGACTTTCAACGCCGAGCCCTTTCTGAGCGCGCCTGATGTCGGCTACTTGTTCAGCGCAAGTGGTGGCTGAGGCTGCCCAGCTCAGAGATCAGCTAAACCACCACAATCACCTTTACTACGTACTCGACGATCCGCAAATTCCCGATGGGGAATACGACCGCATGATGCGCCGTTTACAGTCTTTGGAACAAGAATACCCAGAACTAAAAACAGTAGACTCCCCCAGCCAGCGGGTCGGTGCACCGCCGCTGGATGTGTTTCAGCAAGCCCAGCATCTAATGCCCATGCTGTCTCTGGACAATGCCTTTAACGACGACGAAGTCGTGGACTTTAACCGTCGGGTGACCGAGCGCCTGAATCGCGACGGTGCGGTTGAGTACGCCTGTGAGCCCAAGCTTGACGGTATTGCGGTTAGTTTGATTTACCGGGATGGCGTGCTTGAGCGTGGCGCTACCCGAGGGGATGGCACCACCGGCGAAGACATTACTCAAAATGTACGCACTATTGGTTCTATTCCGTTGCGTTTGATGGGTACTGGCCACCCTCAGCTGCTGGAGGTGCGTGGTGAGATATACCTGCCTCGCAGTGGTTTTGAAGCCATGAATCAGGCCGCCCGTGACGCGGGGGAGAAGCCCTTTGTTAATCCTCGCAATGCCGCGGCTGGCAGTTTGCGCCAGTTGGATTCTGCCATTACCGCCAGCCGCCCCCTGGAGATGTGTGCCTACAGTGTCGGTGTAGTGGAAGGTGGTGAAATGGCAAACAGCCATACCGGTGTTCTGACACAGTTGGCTGAGTGGGGTTTTCTGGTTAACGAGCATCTGCAATCGGTCAGTAGCATTGACGGTTGCCTTGAGTACTATCAACGGCTTTCGCAATTGCGCGATGGATTGGATTACGACATCGACGGCATTGTGTACAAAGTCAATGATCTGGAATTGCAGCGTCGCCTGGGCTTTGTGGCTCGAGCTCCCCGTTGGGCCATTGCCCGTAAATTTCCTGCCCAGGAAGAATCAACCCGGCTTGTGGATGTGGAATTTCAGGTTGGGCGTACCGGGGCAGTGACGCCAGTGGCGCGCCTGGAGCCGGTGTTTGTCGGTGGGGTTACGGTTAGCAACGCCACTCTTCACAACCGCGATGAAGTGGAACGCCTGCAACTGATGGTGGGTGATACCGTGGTGGTGCGTCGTGCCGGAGATGTGATTCCCCAAGTGGTGAGTGTGATTCACGACAAGCGCCCGGACAATGCCGAGCCCATTGTATTTCCCGACGAGTGCCCGGTCTGTGGTTCGCCGGTAGAGCGTTTGGCGGACGAAGCCGTTGCTCGCTGCAGTGGTGGGCTGGTGTGTGGTGCCCAACGCAAAGAGGCGATCAAGCACTTTGCCTCCCGCAAGGCCCTGGATGTAGACGGCCTCGGGGATAAAATTGTTGAGCAGCTGGTAGACCGCGATCTGGTACAGACACCGGCAGATTTGTTTACCCTCACTGTAGAGCGAATTGCCAACCTGGAACGGCTGGCGGAAAAGTCGGCCAGCAATTTAGTGGCGGCACTGGAAACAAGCCGTCAAACCACGTTGCCGCGGTTTTTGTACGCTCTGGGCATTCGCGAAGTGGGGGAGGCCACCGCACAGAATCTGGCCAATCATTTTGGTTCTCTGCAAGCTTTGCAGGATGCGAATGAAGAGAGTTTGCAGGAGGTCGATGATGTCGGCCCGGCGGTGGCTCATTTTGTGGCGGAGTTTTTTGCCGGCGAGAGCAACCGGGCCGTGCTGGAGCAGTTACAGCAGGCGGGTGTCCACTGGCCGGATATTACCCCCAGGGCAGAGAGTGAGCTGCCATTGGCAGGTCAAACCTGGGTGTTGACCGGCACACTGGAGTCCATGAGTCGTTCCGAGGCCAAAGAAAAATTGCAGCAGCTGGGCGCCAAGGTCGCAGGCAGCGTATCGGCCAAGTCCAGCTGTGTGGTAGCGGGGCCGGGGGCCGGTTCCAAACTCAGTAAAGCGCAGCAGCTGGGGGTCGAGGTGATGAATGAACAACAGTTAATTGAGTTGCTGGAGCAGTATCAATGACCCGGTTTATGGGCCAGGAGTCCCTTGTCTACGGTTGCATTCGCGATATGAATTTTGGCGATGGTGATAACCGCCACCAGGTGAATTGCGAGGCTTTAAAAACACTGCCAGACAGAGACGGTTGGCCCCTTATAAGCCGCGATATGTTTGCCGCCCCGGTGAACGAGGAGGATCTGGGCAGCCAGGTGGTACACTTTGGGGCTTGCTACCGGGGTGTTGAGTACGAATGGGCCCAGTGGCTGGCCCAGTTTGAGGCCCTGCTCAAGCAAATGTACTGGATATCCGCTACTGTGCAGCTGGAAACAGAATTGTACGGCGTGCATACCTTCAACTGGCAGGCTGAGGGGGATTATCACCAACCCGGTGACGACAGCCTACAACTCAAATGTGAGTGGGGCCGTGAGATGCTGCAGTTGTAACTGCGATTTTGACCAGTCAAAGGCTGCCCACGATAAACCATCGATAGAAAGCGTGTTATGAAGTTTAAACGCCCAAAAACCCTGATGCTCGGCCTGATTGCCAGCATGGTATTGCTGGTGGGTATCCTGGCGATTTTCGACACCCCGGAGGGTGCATTGGTGGCCCTGCTTACCCTGCTGCTGGGGCTGGCTGCGGTGATTGGTCTGGCGTTTGTGGCGGGTACGTTGATGTCATTGATCCGCCGCGCACTGCAACGCCGCAGAGACCGCTGACTCAGTGACTGACTCCACCCCTGAACCCGGTTCATCGGGGTTTCGTTATTTTCTCTCCGGGGTAGGCACCGGGTCGCTGCTGGGTGGCCTGCAAATTGTGATTTACCCCTGGCTGATAGCCGGTGTGTTGCAGGAAAGCGCCGATCGAGTGGGCTTTGCTCAAATGATGGCGATGTTGCCAGCTCTGCTGTTTGTGCTCTGGGGTGGCGCCTTATCGGAGAATCGTCATCAGGGGCGGTTGCTGTTCCGGCTCTATCTTCTTTACCTGATTCCCTATGGCCTGATGATGGGGCTGGTGTTAACCGGTTCCATCAGTTATTTGCTGGTGGTTTTGTTTGGTTTTGGCTACGGCGCCATCACTGCTTTTATACAGCCGGCCAGAGAGAGTCTGCTGCCCAAAGTGGCCAGTGGGCATTTAAACCGCGCCGTTGCCCGCATGAGCCTGGTGCAGTTCGCTTGCCAGAGCCTGGGCATGTTCGCTGCCGGTTGGCTGGACCAGCTGGGGCTGGTGGTGATGGTCTCGCTACAGATGGCAGCAGTCGTGATTACCGCCTTTTTATTAAAGTACAGTCACCAAAACCCCGATGTTGAAACGGTTCGCCGGGTTGGCGTCAACACCCGTGTGATCGCGGGCCTCAAGTTGGCCTGGCAGCATTTGCAGCTGCGCCATTTGATGGCTGCGGTGTTTGCCACCGGCTTTCTGGGGCTGGGGGTGTATTTGGTGGTGCTGCCACTGTTGGCCAGAGAGTTCTATGGCGGTGGTGCCGCCTTTTTCGCCTGGCTGCAGCTCACTTTTACGGCGGGGGTGATAGTTGCCAACCTCTTGGTTATTCGCGGCTTGAGTAACCGTTGGCGAGCAGGGCGGTTTATGGTTGTCAGCCTGCTCATTCGCGGCGGTTTATTGGTTCTGCTGGCCTGTCACCTGCCCAGCTGGGGGGTTTTCGCGGTAATATTTTTTTGGGGCCTGTTTTCTGGCTGGTCCATGGTATTGGGCCGCACCATGGTGCACGAGGTGGCCCCCAGCAGCTATGCATCCCGCATGGTGTCGGTGTATCAGCTGTCTTTATTTGGTGCCGCTCCGCTGGGTGCCTGGAGCTGTGGTCACCTGGTGGCCTGGTTGGGGCTGTTGCCTGCCATCGCCTGGTTTGGTTCGCTCACCATTATTGCTGGCCTGTGGATGGTATGGCGCAGCACTCTGTTCTCCGGCGAAGTGGCCACGTCTCCATAAAAAAGCCCCGCCAGTTGGCGGGGCAAAAAGTCTAACCCGGTTGATTGAGTTTGGGGATACTCTCTGACAGACAGCCGGGCCTAAAAATACAGAACCAACTGCTGCCGGGTTAAGACTGGTAACCCAACATGATTCTCGGGGGGAAGCCCCTTCACTCTATTAGTGGGGGGGAAGTCGCTTTGAGTTCAATAAAAATTCATTCCATTGAATGAACCTTTTTTTGGGTAGCGGCCACTAACAGGTGTCGAAAGCGAGTGGATGTGGACTATTGAATAACCAAGTTCAAAAACAGGATCAGCTGGATTTGCAGTTATTGCAGGCGTCGGGTGCAGGGGATAAAAAAGCTTTTTCAGCCCTGTATCGCCGTTACTACCCACTGCTGACCCGCTTTGCCTATCGCTATCTGAAGCAGTTGGATGTTATTGAGGAGGTGGTTAACGATACTCTGTTGACTACCTGGCAAAAAGCCAGCGATTTTCGTGGCGAATCCCGTGTATCTACCTGGATTATGGGGATTGGTATGCGCAAGTGCTGGGAAGCAGCCCGTAAACTTGAGAAGCATGCCAGCCAGGATCTGGACGCAGTGCCAGAGCAGGAGGCCACCGACAATGAAGTGGAGCGCTGGGATAGCCGTCAGGAAATTGAGCAGGCCATGCAACATCTGTCGCCAGAACAGAGAAGTTGCGTTGAGCTGGCTTACCAATCCGGCTACACCTGCGAGGAAATCGGCCAAATTATGGAATGTCCGGCCAATACGGTTAAAACGCGTCTATTCCATGCACGCAAAATTTTTAAAAGGGTATTTGGCCACGATACTGTGCCAATCCCGGCAGTAAAGGGGGAAACACCATGAAAAGCGACGCACCCAGGCCGCTTTACCACGACCAATGCCAGGCAATGCTCCCGAGTTTTGTCAACGGCCAGTTAAATGCGGCTCAACAGCGCCAAGTTCAGGAGCATGTGGCCCAATGCGAAGTTTGTTTCGCTGAGTTGCAGCAAGCCCAGCAAGTGGTGGATGCCATCCGCACTGAGCCTACAGAGCTGGAAGAGTTACTCACTACCCAGCGGATGGAAGCCAACTTGGAAAAGACCTTGAGAGCAATCGATGGCCAAGCCGCACCTCAGAGCAGCCACGGTGGCAAAGTCACCTGGCTATCCAGTTGGCAACGCCAGTGGTCTGGCACACCGAAAGCTGCAAAAACAGTGATGTGGGCTCAGGCAGCGTGCCTGGTTTTGGTGGTGAGCTTACTGGTTGTGCTGCCTGGGAAGCCGCAAGGTGTTACCCTGGAAACCTACTCCAGTGATGATGATTTGGTGCGTGCTGCAGCAGAGCACAGCCAGGTGTACCGGGTAATCTTTCAGCCTGCTGCAACAGAAGTGGATATCCGAAATTTGCTGAATAATGTGGATGCACAGATTATCAGTGGGCCATCAAAAGCGGGTTTGTATACCATATCCACCCTTAAGCCCTCAGCTCAGCAGGAATTGGTATTGCACAATTTGCGTGGCAGCCCTTGGGTAAAACTGGCAGAGCCGTCGGTTCATTCCCCCAGGGCATCTCAGCAGGAAATGCAGTAATGGCTTTAGTGATTGGCAGTGCTCGCTTAAAAACAGTGACGGCAGTGTTGTTTGCCCTGGTGCTGTCTGCCTGTGGCAGCTCACAACATAAGCAAGTGTCACTGGATCAGTTTATCCCGGAGCGGGGCGTTAGTGTGCCCAGTGGGTTCACTCCAATACTGGTAACACTGACTCACGATGCTGCTAAAGAGAATGCCGCTGTGCGTTCGTTTGGGCGCAATTATCAGGCACCGTTGAATTACAACAGTACACTGCTGGTGCGACGCCAGGTAAAAGACATTGCCCGAGATTACCAATTGCGGGAAGAGCGCGGTTGGTTGATTAATTCCCTGTCCATTTACTGCGTTTTGCTGGGGATCCCCGATAGCTTGGTCGTGGCGGATGTGATGCAGCAGCTGCGCAACGATCGCCGCATTGAATCTGTACAGCAGATGGTCAGTTATTCGGTTCAGAGCGCTCCGTACAACGATCCTTACTTCGAACTGCAGTACCAAAACAGTCGTGAGCACATTGCCAGCCTCCACCGGGAAGCTACCGGAAGAGGGGTGAAAATAATGGTGATCGATACCGGTGCCGATGTTCGCCACCCGGAGCTAAAACCCCAAATTAAGGCGGTGGAAAATTTTGTTGATAACAACAGTCAACGTTTTCGAGCCGATATTCATGGCACTGCCGTTGCCGGTATCATCGCTGCCCAGCCCAACAATGAGCTGGGCATTGTTGGTTTATCCCCCGACGCAGACGTGTCAGTGCTCAAGGCTTGCTGGCAGCTTGGTGACAGTACCAGTAAAGCCCACTGCAACAGCTTTACCGTGGCCAGTGCCATCAGTCACGCCATAGACAGTGGTGCGGATATTATCAATATGAGCCTGGCAGGCCCTCAAGATCCGTTGATTGCCCGTTTGGTGGCTCAAGCCCTGAAACGGAATATTCTGGTGGTGGCCGCAGATCCCGGGGATGCAAACATAGGTTATCCCGCTCGGCTGCCCGGTGTGATTGGTGTTTGCCGGAAACCACCAGACAGTGACGAACGCAGATTGCTCGTTCACCTCAACAGCGCCAATGTGCTCACCACCGCCCCCGATGGCGGTTTCGACTTTTTCTCCGGTTCCTCCATGTCCGCAGCCAAGGTGTCGGCTTTGGCGGCATTAATGAAAGAAAAACAGCCCAATTTGAACCCTGGGCAGGTGGTGGCCCAACTTAAACAGATGGTGCCTGTTGAAAACACGCCTCGTGATTCCAGGAGCCCTCTCAAATAACCTTGAATAAGCAACTGACTATTCCTGTTAACAGTCGCTGGCAACTCCACACGGTGGTGTTGCTTTTTTTGCTGTGTGCGTATTCTGTGCAAGCCGATGATGATCGCAGCCCCTGGCAATTTAATGGTGCGTTGTCGGTTTCTTCTGACTACATTTATCGCGGTATTTCTCTGGCTGAGGAGACTGTGACTCCACAGGTAAAAGCCTGGTTGGGGCATGAGTCCGGTTGGTTTGCATCAGCCTGGTTGGCGAAAGCGGATATTGGCGGTTTAGGTGGCCAGGCTCAGTCGAGGGACTGGGAAGCGGAGTACAGTATTGGTTATCGTCGTTTGTTAACTGACGATTGGCAGCTCAGTGTCAGCAATGCCTGGCTGGAATATCGTCAGCAAAATCTATCTCGCAATGCCGACTATCAGGAGCGGCGAATTCAGCTGGACTACCAGGATAGCCTGACTTTGTTCGCTGCCTACACCGATTCCATTTGGAATACCAATCAGAACCAACTGGTGGTTTCTGCGACGGTTCGTCAGCACCTTCCCTGGCAGAGCGTTGGTGAAGTAGAAGTTGGGCTAGTGGATTTGGGGCAGCTGAATGGCGACCAGTATCACTACGCGAGATTCAGCATTGGTCGCCCATTTGCCAAGCATTGGGTGGGTTCTTTGGAATACCACTACAGTGGCAATACCAGTGGCTTTTTTAATGACGTGCGCACCGGCAGCCAGGTGGTTGTAGGGGTGAGTTACCACTTTTCCAGATAGAGGGCTGCAAAGACTGCTTTTACTGTGACTTGCTTTTGTGGTATAAAGCGCGCCGCCGAGCAAGGTACGCCTTGCAATGGCCAATAAACGTCGCACATATATCGACACACTGTTCTGGGTGCCTTTCCCCTGCGTTAAGGGTATGAGGTTGAACAGTGGGATATATGGAAGACCCAACCCAAAAACGCTCGCATAATTGATCTTTTGCCCCCTGACGGCGTTAAAGATTCGCTCAAATCGGTCATTTGTTTCAACAAACTCCCGATTTTCGCTCATCTTTGCCTTGCCAGATGAACAAAATCTCTGCTTATGCGAACGTTTTATACAATTTAAGGATTTATCATGGCTTCTGTTTCCATGCGAGACATGCTGCAGGCTGGTGTTCACTTTGGTCACCAGACCCGCTTCTGGAACCCGAAAATGGGTCAATACATTTTCGGCGCCCGCAACAAGATTCACATCATCAACCTCGAGCAAACTGTTCCCGCGTTTAATGACGCGCTGCAAGCCGTTCACGATCTGGCCGCTCACGGCAACAAGATTCTGTTTGTTGGCACTAAGCGCGCTGCCCAGAAATCCATTCGCGAGCAGGCCGAGCGTTGTGGTATGCCTTTCGTCAGCCACCGCTGGCTGGGTGGCATGCTCACCAACTACAAAACCATTCGTGGCTCTATCCGTCGCTACCGCGACCTGGAAGCTCAGAGCCAGGACGGTACTTTCGAAAAGCTGACCAAAAAAGAGGCGCTGATGCGCACTCGCATGATGGAAAAGCTGGACCGTTCCATCGGTGGTATCAAGGACATGGCTGGCCTGCCAGACGTGCTTTTCGTCGTTGACGTAGACCACGAGCGCATTGCCATCCAGGAAGCCAACAAACTGGGTATTCCCGTGATTGGCATTGTCGACACCAACAGCAACCCCGACGGTGTTGACTACATCATCCCCGGTAACGATGACGCTATCCGCGCCATCAAGCTGTACACCGCAGCCATTGCCGATGCGGTATTGGAAGGCAAGCAAAAAGGCAGCAGCATCACCAGCAAAGACGAATTTGTTGAAGTGGAAGCTGAGCAAGCTGCAGCGGAGTAACTATTCTCCAGCAGCAGTACAAAAGGGGCCGACGGCCCCTTTTTTGAAATACGCACTTATCTGAAACAATTATCGGGTTTACTGGCCGTTGCCGGTGAACCGGGCACAATGTGAATTCAAGAGGACAAACTCATGTCAGCGAAGTTGGTAAAGGAATTGCGCGAGCGCACAGGCCTCGGGCTGATGGAATGTAAAAAAGCACTGGCTGCTGCCGGTGGTGATATCGAAGTGGCTATCGAAGAGCTGCGCAAATCCAGTGGTATGAAAGCGGCTAAAAAGGCTGGCCGTACCGCTGCCGATGGTGTTGTTGCCATCAAAGTGGCCGACGACAACAGCTACGGCGTACTGGTTGAAGTTAACAGCGAAACCGACTTCGTTGCCCGCGACGAAGGCTTCCTGGGCTTCGTTGGTACCGTTGTGGATAAAGTATTTGCCGAGAAGCAAACCGATGTTGCTGCTTTGATGGCCGGTGAGTTGGAAACAGCTCGCGAAGCGCTGGTTCAGAAAATTGGCGAAAACATCGGTGTTCGTCGCGCTGTGGTTGTAGAAGGTGCTGTGGTTGACGGTTACGTGCACAGTAACAATCGTATCGGCGTTCTTACTGCATTGACTGGCGGTAGCGACGAAGTGGCCAAAGACGTGTCTATGCACGTTGCCGCGGTTAACCCGCAAGTGGCCAAGCCAGAAGATCTGCCTCAGGACGTTCTCGATAAAGAGAAGGAAATTTTTACCGCCCAGGCGCGCGAGAGCGGCAAGCCGGAAGAAATCATCGAGAAGATGATTGTTGGCCGCATGAACAAGTTCAAGGCAGAAAACAGCCTGGTTGAGCAACCCTTCGTGAAGGATCCAGACGTGAAAGTGGGCAAGCTGGTGGCGAATGCCGGTGGCGAAGTGGCCTCCTTTACCCGCTATGAAGTGGGCGAAGGCATCGAAGTGGAAGAAACGGATTTTGCTGCTGAGGTGGCTGCTGCTGTTCAAGGTGCATAAGACCGAGGACAACAGACAGAAAATCTGTACAATACGGGAGCCCAAAATTGGGCTCCCGTATTCTTTTCTGACTAACCTATTTGCTCGATGAGGAAATCATGCCTAATAGCGCTGCCACCAAGGACAAGAAGTATAAACGCATCCTGTTGAAGCTCAGCGGTGAAGAGCTAATGGGGGATATGGGCTTCGGTATTGATCCCAAGGTGCTCGACCGCATGGCCTTGGAAATCGGTCAACTGGTGGGCATTGGTGTGCAGGTCGGTTTGGTAATTGGCGGTGGCAATTTGTTTCGCGGCCAGGCCCTCAGTGAAGCGGGCATGGAACGAGTAACCGGTGACCATATGGGGATGCTGGCCACGGTCATGAACGCCCTGGCCATGCGCGATGCCCTTGAGCGCAGCAATATTTCTGCCAGAGTGATGTCTGCCATTCCCATGAGCGGTGTGGTGGAGCACTACGATCGCCGTAAAGCCATGCGCTACCTTGAACAAGGCGAGGTAGTGATTTTTTCCGCCGGTACTGGCAACCCGTTCTTTACCACCGATTCCGCTGCTTGCCTGCGCGGTATTGAGGTGGAAGTAGAGCTGGTACTGAAGGCCACTAAGGTAGACGGCGTCTACGATGCCGACCCGATGAAATACCCGGATGCAAAAATGTTCAGCAACCTCACTTACGATGAAGTGCTTGACAAAAAATTGGGTGTGATGGATCTCACCGCTATTTGTCTGTGCCGGGAACAGGATATGCCCCTGCGGGTATTCCGCATGTCCAAGCCCGGCGCATTGCTGAGTATTGTTGTGGGTGGCGAAGAGGGCACCCTGATTGAAGAAGCTAAGGATGAGAACGATGATTAATGATCTCAAAAAAGACGCCGAAGAGCGCATGGCAAAAAGCATCACTGCTTTAAATACGGCGTTCTCCAAAATTCGTACCGGTCGTGCCCACCCCAGCCTGCTGGATGGCATTAACGTGTCTTACTACGGTGCCGATACGCCCCTGAATCAAATGGCCAATATCTCTGTGCTGGATGCCCGTACCCTGAGTATCAGCGTGTGGGAAAAACAGCTGGTGCCGGAAATTGAAAAAGCCATTATGAAATCGGATCTGGGCCTTAATCCAGTCACTACCGGTGAGTTGATTCGCATCCCGATGCCACCGCTCACTGAAGAGACGCGTAAGGGCTACACCAAACAGGCCCGCAGTGAAGCGGAAAACGCCCGTATCTCCATCCGTAATATCCGCCGCGATGTACTTTCTGATGTGAAAGACTTGCTCAAGGAAAAAGAGATTACCGAAGACGAAGATCGCAAAGCCCAGGATGATGTACAGAAAATCACCGACCGTTTTGTGGGCCAGGTGGACGAGTTGCTGGCGGTAAAAGAAAAAGACTTAATGGAAATCTGATGCCCGGGTGCATGGTGCCTGTTGTTGCAGGAATCGTTCTATGAACGCCACAGTCAATCACTGTCCGTTGCGGCATGTAGCCATCATTATGGATGGCAACAATCGCTGGGCCAAACAGCGTGGTCTGGGTGGCTTGGCTGGTCATCAGGCCGGTGTGGAACGGGTACGCGATGCCCTGGAAGCCTGTAAAAAGCACGACGTGGATGTACTGACCCTGTTTGCGTTTAGCAGCGAAAACTGGCGCCGCCCGGCAGCAGAGGTACAGGGGCTTATGTCGCTGTTTGCCTCATATCTGAAAAAAGAAGTCAAAACCCTCAAACAAAAGGGGGTGGCACTGCGAGTTATCGGCAATCGCGAGCGCTTTAGCGGTCGCTTGAGCAAACTGATTGAAGACGCCGAACAGCAAACGCTGGGTGGCAAGCAAACCCTGGTGCTGGCGGTGGATTACGGCGGCCATTGGGATATTGCCAACGCCGCGCGCAAACTGGCTGAGCAGGTTGAACGTGGTGAGCTAGCCAGTAGCCAAGTGGACGAAACTTTACTTGGCGAGCAAATTTCGCTGGCGGATCTGCCGCCGGTGGATCTCTGCATCCGCACCGCCTTTGAACAGCGCATCAGCAATTTTTTGCTTTGGCAAATGGCCTATGCAGAATTTCATTTTTCCAAATTGATGTGGCCAGATTTTGATGAAGCCGCGTTTACCGCTGCGGTGCAAGACTACCGCCATCGCCAACGCCGCTTTGGCATGACCGCCGAACAGATTGAGGCGGAGGAAGCAGCCGATGCTTAAAGTGCGGATTATCACTGGACTGACTCTGGTTGGCCTGTTTCTGGCGACACTGTTTTTCTTGCCCAAACCCTGGTTTGCGGTGTTGAGCGCATCGTTGGTGCTGCTTGCATCCTGGGAGTGGAGCAATCTTGCGGGCTTGCGGTCCATCGTCGCGCGCCTGGGTTTTGTGGTGGGCAGTGCGGCTTTGGTGTTAGCTGCCAATCATTACCTGCTGGAAGGGCCTCGCAGTAGTCAACTGACCTTGTTGGCCAGCGCTTGCGGTTGGTGGTTGATTGCCCTGTTTTGGGTGAAAAGTTTCCCAAACACAGTGGTGCTGTGGGCAAATACCTGGGTTAAGGTGCTGATGGGATGGTTTGTGCTGGTGCCCACCTGGTTGGCGATGACTTTGCTTCTTTATTCGAATGGTTTCGCAACGTTACCCACTGACAACGGTGGCCGTTGGGCACTGTTGGTGGTGGTATCGATCGTGGTGCTTATGGACACCGGAGGCTATTTCGCTGGAAAGCACTTTGGTCGCCGCAAACTGGCGCCGACGGTCAGCCCCAAAAAAACCTGGGCGGGAGTTGTCGGCGGGCTAACTGTGAATGGCCTTTTGCTGGTGGTGTTGGGTTGGCAGTTGAATGCCAGCGGACAACAGTGGTTGCTGTTGGCGTTACTGATTGCTGCCACA
This sequence comes from bacterium SCSIO 12696, assembly GCA_024397955.1. NCBI lineage: Bacteria > bacterium SCSIO 12696. The sequence goes on along the minus strand of CP073744.1, from coordinate 1,029,061 downwards.
GCGGTGTCTTCGGTATTGGGCGATCTGCTGGAGAGCATGGTCAAACGGCAGCGCAATATCAAAGACAGCGGTTCTATTCTGCCCGGTCACGGGGGTATTCTCGATCGGGTCGATGGTATGACCGCAGCGTTTCCAGTATTTACTCTGATTTATCTGCTTAATTTTTCTGGCAACTTGCTTTGACCTGTACCCAATCTGTAAAAACCATCACGGTACTTGGTGCTACCGGCTCTATTGGGGTGAGTACCCTTGATGTGATTGCTCGCCACCCGGAGCAGTTTCACGTATTTGCCCTTACCTGCAACAGTCAGGTAGAGCAGTTGGCCAGACAGTGTCGCCAGTTCAAGCCCCGTTACGCAGTGGTGGCAGACAGTGCTCATGCAGCGCAGTTACAAGAACTGCTGGCTGATGTGCCCACTGAGGTGTTGGCGGGCCAGGGTGCATTGTGCCAGGTGGCTTCAGCAGTAGAGGTGGATATGGTGATGGCGGCCATTGTTGGCGCCGCTGGCCTGATGCCCACACTGGCTGCTGCCGAAAATGGCAAGCGAGTGCTGTTGGCTAATAAAGAGGCCCTGGTGATGGCCGGGCGCTTGTTTATCCATGCTGTGCGGCGCGGTGGTGCTGAGCTGTTACCCATCGACAGTGAACACAATGCGATTTTTCAGTGTTTGCCAGAGGGGTATGACCACCTTGACAGAGCCGGAGTACGCAAAATTTTGTTGACCGGTTCTGGCGGCCCATTTCGCACCAAGCCACTGGCAGAGCTGTCAGCGGTAACGCCGGACCAGGCTTGCGCTCATCCCAACTGGTCCATGGGTCGTAAAATCTCGGTGGACTCGGCCACCATGATGAACAAGGGGCTTGAGCTGATTGAAGCTTGCTGGCTGTTTGATGTCGGCCCTGAGAAAGTGGAAGTGGTGGTGCACCCACAGAGCGTGGTGCACTCTATGGTGGAATATGTAGACGGCAGTGTGCTCGCCCAGTTAGGCAACCCGGATATGCGTACCCCCATCGCCCATGCCATGGCCTGGCCTCAACGCATTGATTCAGGGGTGTCGTCACTGGATATCGTGGCTGCGTCAAGGCTGGATTTCGAAGCGCCGGACGAACAGCGTTTTCCCTGTCTTCGTCTGGCCCGTCAGGCGGCCCAGAGTGGTGGTGATTACCCCGCTGTACTCAACGCCGTAAACGAAGTGGCTGTGGCGGCGTTTTTACAAGGTCAGTTGAAGTTTGACCAAATTGCTCAGCTGGTGGATCGGGTAGTGCAACAGTGGCAGGTCAGTGAACCGGGCAGTATCGAAGCTGTCCAAGCCAGCGACCAGATGGCTCGCCAGAAAGCCATGGATATTTTGTCGCAGTCGCTGTTGGCAGAGTAGTGTTTAAATGAGGTTGTCCTGAGTGGATATAGTTAGCACGGTCTTTTACACCATTGTCGCCTTGGGCGTATTGGTGAGCTTCCACGAATTCGGTCATTTTTGGGTAGCCCGCCGCTGCGGCGTCAAAGTGCTGCGTTTCTCGGTAGGCTTTGGTAAACCTATTTTTTCCTGGACCGATAAACTCGGCACGGAATTCACAATCGCCTGGATCCCTCTGGGCGGCTATGTGCGCATGGTGGATGAGCGTGAAGGGGATGTTGCCGCCGAAGACCTTCCCCATGCTTTTAACCGCAAGCCTGTGTGGCAGCGCATTGCCGTGGTGCTGGCCGGCCCAGTAGCCAATTTTGTTTTGGCCATTGTGTTTTATTGGGTTATTTTTATGCATGGGGTTATCGGTGTTGCCGCTATTGTCGGTGATGTTGAGCCGGGCTCCATTGCCGATCGCGCTGGTCTCACACCCGGCCTGGAAATATTGACAGTGGATGGTGTGAAAACCCCATCCCAGCAGAGCTTCCACGAGCAACTAATTCTGCGTCTCGGCGACACGTCGGAGATTCAATTCACCGCATCTCCTCTCGGCTCTGATCAGGTCTTGAGTTACGCCACCTATTTGGGCGACTGGGATGTGGACAGCAAAAATCCGGATTTACTCAAAGCCATTGGTTTGCAGCTCACGGTGCCGTCACTGGATGCGGCGGTGGGCTCGGTTGCAGATGGCAGCCCGGCGCAACGGGCTGGCCTTGAAGCGGGAGATCGTATTATCAGCGCTGATGGGCAGCCACTGGCAGACTGGGTCCAGTGGGTGGAGCACGTGCGTCCCAGAGCGGAGCGGCCCATTGATTTGGTGATAGAGCGTCAAGGTACTGAATTGTCATTGACGGTAACGCCAGCAGCGGTAACCGTTAATGGTGAAACCATTGGCCAGGTTGGTGTTACCGCACTAAACCGCTACTGGCGCCTGGATCAATATGGGCCCGGCCAATCTATTGGCTTGGCATTGGCCAAGACTTGGGACACCACAACCATGACTCTGCAAACGCTCCAAAAAATGATTGTGGGGCGGATTTCTGCGGAACACTTGAGTGGACCATTGGGCATTGCTAAAGTGGCGGGCCAAACAGCGGAGGGAGGGCTGGTTTCGTATCTGAGCTTCCTCGCTCTGCTCAGTGTTAGCCTGGGTGTACTTAACCTGCTACCCATCCCAGTGCTGGACGGTGGCCACCTGATGTACTACATCGCTGAGGCCATCAAAGGCAGCCCGGTGTCTGAAAAAACACAAATGATTGGCTACAAAATAGGCCTGTTCATGGTGATGGGTCTGATGATTTTTGCTATTGGCAACGATATTCGCCGTGAGCTGCCAGATGACAGTTCCGATGAAAGTACAATAACCAACCAACAACAACGATGACTGCTAAGAAGTTTATGGCAAATCTATTTAGTGCAAAGAGGTGGGTAGGGGTTTGTCTGGCCCTGGGATTATTCAGTGGCGCAGCTTACGGCAAAGTCTTTGAAGTGCGCGATATTGATATTCAGGGGCTGCAAAGGGTCTCTGCGGGCAAGGTGTTTGCCTCATTCCCCATATCAGTTGGTGATCTGGTCGACGAAGAGACGTTACGCCAAGCCGCGCGAAGCTTGTTTAAAACCGGAAATTTTGAAGATATTGCCTTTTCCGAAGACAATGGCCGCCTGGTCGTTCGCTTGAAAGAGCGCCCAGCGGTGGAATCCATCACCATCGATGGCAGTAAAAAAATTCCCGAAGAGCAATTGTTGATCAGTATGCGCGACAACGGTCTGGCGGAAGGCCGTATTTTCAAGCGCGATGTCCTCGACGGTATTGCTCAGAGCTTGAAAGGGGAATACGCCAAGAACGGCCTTTACGGTTCCTCTGTTGAAGGCCGCATTGAACCGTTGCCGCGCAACCGGGTGGCGGTTTTTCTGGATATTACCGAGGGCAAGCCAGCAGCCATTAAGCATATCAATATCGTCGGCAACGAAACCTTTGATGAAGAGGTGTTGCGGGAAGACTTTGAATTGACCACCAGCAACTGGCTGTCCTGGTTTCGCAATGACGACAAGTACAGCCGTGAAAAGCTGCAAGGCGATTTAGAGCGCCTGGAATCTTTTTATAAAGATCGCGGCTATCTCGGCTTTAATGTTAAATCCACACAGGTGTCCGTGAGTCCGGACAAAAAATCGGTTTACCTGACCGTGAATATCGAAGAAGGGGATATCTACACCGTGAGCGAAATTGCTCTGTCGGGAGATCTGGTGATTCCCGAAGAGCAGCTACGTTTCCTGATCGTCTTACAGGAAGACAAGACCTATTCCCAGAGCTTGGCTGACTACAGCGTCGATTTGATTACCCGGCGTCTGGGTAACGATGGCTACACCTTTGCCGAGGTGCAGGCGGTGCCGGAACTGAATCGTGAAGACAGCACCGCCAAGGTGACTATCGCCATCAACCCGAAAAAACGGGTGTATGTACGTCGCATCAACATTCGCGGCAATACCAAAACCGCCGATGATGTGGTGCGCCGGGAAATGCTGCAAATGGAAGGGGCGGTGGCGTCTAATTCCCGTATCGAAGGCAGTAAACTGAGGTTGCAGCGCACCGCGTTTGTAAAACGCGACTCCATTGAGGTGGATACGCCAGAGGTGCCGGGTGTTGACGACCAAGTGGATGTAAATTTTTCTTTTGAAGAACAGCCGTCGGGTCAGATCGGCGCCCAGTTTGGCTTCTCGCAAACATCCGGTTTGCAGCTGGGTGGTAACCTTAGTGAAAGTAACTTCCTGGGTACCGGAAAAACAGTGGGTTTCGCGCTGAACCGTAACGACTTCCAGAAGTCCCTCAGTATTTCCTACACCGATCCTTACTTTACCGTGGATGGGGTGAGCGCAGGATTCAGTGTATTTGCCCGTGAGAGTGATTTTTCCCGTTTTAACCTGAGCGGTTTTAATACGGAAAACCAGGGCATTAATGTCAATTTCAGCTATCCACTGTCCAACACCCAGCGGTTGAGCTACGGCTTTGGCTATGAATTTCAGCAGCTTGGCGAGAGCACCACTTCTGCGGAAGTGTTGAAGTTTGTCGCGGATAACGGTTTTAAAAACGACTTTCTTACGTTGAACTTTGGATGGCTGCAGTCAACCTTGAACAGCAGTGTATTTGCTACCAGCGGAGCGCGGCAGAATGTCGGCCTGGAAATATCACCTCCCGGCGTCAGTGATCTTTCTTACTATCGACTCACCTATAGCGGTCAGAAGTATTTTCCTTTGGGGCGTTGGGCGAAATTCCTCAATGGCTGGTCACTGCGTTTGCGCACTGAATTAGGCTATGGAGATGGTCTCAGTGACACTGAGCGTTTGCCATTTTATAAAAACTTCTTTGGCGGAGGATTTAACTCCATCCGCGGTTTTGAACGAAATACCTTGGGGCCGAGAAGTATCCGTGCTGTGTTGCCCGTAAATGATACAGTGGATATAAACGACCCTGAGGCCTTGCAGGCATTCCTCAATAGCCAGTTTCCGGGTGGACTGAATGTGGACAATACGTCTGCTTTCGGTGGCAATGTGTCGGTTGAAGCCAGTGCGGAAGTGATTTTCCCGCTGCCGTTTATTAAAGATCAGTCGCAAGTTCAGGCCAGCTTTTTTGTCGACGCGGGTAACATTTTTGATACGGAATGTACCACTGGGATTACCACTTTCGATGACCCTCGGGGCCCATTGCTGAGCGTTAATGGCACTGTTCTTCAAGCTCGAGACCAACCGATCCTGTTGCCAGGTCAAACGGATTTGAACTGCTTTAAGCCAGATGTGGGCGAGTTGCGCTATTCATTTGGTTTGGGAGCCACTTGGCTGTCTGGGTTTGGTCCTATTACTTTCAGTATTTCCAAACCCTTTAACGCCGGGCCTTTGGATGAAGAAGAAAGCTTTCAGTTTTCACTGGGTAACCAGTTCTAAGCTGTCGCAACTGGTTTTAAACAGTATTTTTTACACTTAACTTTTGTACTAATTGGAGAAACAACGTGGGTAAATTTAAAACAACAGTCTTTGCCTTGATTGCGCTGTTCAGCGTAGCGGCTGCTGCGGAAAGTAAAATAGCCGTGTGCGATTTGGGTAAAGCCATCACCAGTTCTGAGTTGGCGAAAAAACGCTATGAAGAATTGGCTGCCGAATCCAATTTGGCAAAGCTCAAGGCAGAGTCCGATGGCATTGTTGCTGATGCCCAAAAGCTGCAAAAAGATTTTGAAACCAACAATCTGAGCTGGGATGACCAAAAGAAAGCCAAGGCCAACCGTGAAATGGAAGCTTATAAAGCCGACTTGCAGTTGCTGGAGCGTAAATTTCAGGCAGAGCAACAGGCGGTTCAGCGGGCTCTGCTGCAAGAAATTCAGCCCATCGCTTTTGAGCAGTTGCAGGCACTGATTGATGAAGAAAAGATTGATATTCTGATCAACAAAGAAGCGGCGCTGTGGAACAACGGCGCTGTGGACATCACCAATAAGTTGATTGATCGTATCAACAAAAGCTCGGCCAAATAATTACTCGAGTTTAGGTGGTTTCTGTCGCGACCCGCAGTGTTACACTGCGGGTCGTTTCGTTTGCAATGCCATGGGAGATGCTATGACAACGCCATACACTCTGGGCCAAATAGCCCAACAGCTGGGAGCCGAGCTGCGCGGTGATGCGAATTGCACCATTGACGCTATCGCCACACTGGAAGAGGCTGAGGCAGGGCAGATATCTTTTTTGGCCAATCCCGCTTATGAGCGCTTTTTGGCCACAACCAACGCGTCAGCAGTGATACTCAGCCCGAAAGTGGCGGACAAATACAACGGTAACGCATTACTGTTAGATAACCCCTATCTTGGCTACGCCCACCTATCCAGATTAATGAACAATGCTCCCAAGGCTATCGCCGGGGTTCATGCTTCGGCGGTGGTAGCCGATTCTGCGGATATTCACCCTTCTGCGTGTATTGCTGCCAATGCAGTGATCGGCGAAAACGTGCGTATAGGTGCCAATACCGTAGTAGGTGCAGGGTCTTGTGTCGGTGATAACAGTATTGTCGGCGAATCTTGCCATTTGGCTGCCAATGTGTCGGTTTATCACGGAGTGAGCATTGGCAATGCAGTGACGATTCACAGCGGCGCTGTGATCGGTGCCGATGGCTTTGGCTTTGCACCGGACAGTTCCACTGAGGGGCAGGGCGGTTGGGTAAAAATTTACCAGCTCGGTGGTGTGGTCATTGGTGATCGCGTTGAAATTGGCGCCAACAGTACTATTGACCGCGGTGCTTTGGGCAATACAGAAATTGCCGATGGAGTGATTATCGATAATCAGGTAATGATCGCTCACAACGTGAAGGTTGGAAAAAATACCGCCATGGCTGCCTACACTGGAATATCCGGCAGCACCCAGATTGGTGCCAATAACACCTGGGCAGGGCGTTCTGGTTGTGTAGGGCATGTCACTATAGCCGATAACGTAAATATTACCGGAGCCACTGTGGTGAGCAAAAGCCTGCCGGAACCAGGGACTTATTCCTCTGGTACAGCTATGTCTACTTACCGAGAGTGGCGAAAAAATGCGGCGCGATTCAATCAGCTGGATGATATGAGCAAACGCTTGAGGCGCCTCGAAAAGCGGCTGGAAAGTGAGTGAATGCCAGCCTTAGTTGCATTATAATCCGCGGCTTGTCTAGGGTCTGTTGACGTTTCATATCCTCCACTGTTGGTGGCTGAAAAGGCGTCCGTCTAGGCGCGAGTCGTGTTGTTTGGTCGTTCCCCTCTTTATAATGGGGAGTAGCAACAAGCAACAACGAGGGACGCCTTTTCAGTCCCAACCCGCAGGGCTGAGGCTATTTTTGCAGCTCCACTGCGTTGTAAATCGCTGATGTAGAATGACTACACGGCACTCTTTACGCCTTGTTGAGCGCAAAAATCGCTCTCAGCAGAGGTGGATATGAAACGTCAACAGACCCTCGCCTTCGGGCTGGCTGAAGACTTTTTTGGAGCATCCATGGACATCAATGAAATTAAAGAATATCTACCACATCGCTATCCGTTCTTGTTGGTAGATCGCGTTACCGAGCTGGAGCCAGGCGAACGCATTGTGGCCTACAAAAATATCACCGCGAATGAAGAGGTGTTTAATGGTCACTTTCCCCGTGCCCCAATTTTCCCTGGTGTGATGATTGTTGAAGCCCTGGCGCAAGCTTCCGGCATACTCGGTTTTTCTGATGGTAGAGATAGCCCCAATGAAGACACTTTGTACCTGTTTGCTGGTGTCGATGGGGTGCGTTTTCGCCGTCAAGTGGTGCCCGGTGATCAGTTGGTGCTGGAATCAAAGCTGATTTCCCGCAAACGCCACATCCTCAAGTTTGAAGCACGCGCGACCGTGGATGGTGAGTTGGCCTGTGAAGCTCAACTCATGTGTGCACTGAAAAAGGTATAAATCGTGATCGATCCGCGCGCGGTCGTCGACCCATCGGCAAAACTGGCCGATGACGTGGAAGTGGGGCCGTTCTCTATTATCGGCCCCGATGTAGAGATTGGCGAAGGTACTGTGGTTGGCCCCCATGTGGTGATTAAAGGGCCGACGGTGATCGGTAAACACAATCGTATTTTTCAGTTTTCGTCGGTGGGTGAAGACACCCCTGACCTGAAATACAAAGGTGAGCCTACCCGTTTGGTGATGGGGGATCACAATACCATTCGTGAAGGCGTCACTATTCACAGGGGTACCATTCAGGATCGCTCAGAAACCACCATTGGCAACCACAACCTGTTGATGGCCTACGCCCATGTGGGCCACGACTGCGTGATCGGCAACCACAGTATTCTGGTGAATAACGTTGCACTGGCAGGGCACGTATGGATCGGTGACTGGGCCATTCTGGCGGGTTACGCCATGGTGGCTCAGTACTGCAAAGTGGGAGCCCACAGCTTTATCGGTGCAGCGGGTTTTATTAATCGCGATGTCCCCGCCTATGTAATGGCCGCAGGCAATCCGGCGGAACCCAAAACAGTCAATATTGAAGGTTTAAAGCGCCGCGGGTTCAGTAAGGACCAAATCCGCGATATCAACCGTGCTTACAAAACGCTCTATCGCCGTGGCTTGTCATTGGAAGATGCACTGGCAGAAATGCAAAAAACCGCTGATGCAGAACCCGCCGTGCAGGTGATGGTCGATAGCATTAAAACCGCTAAAGGCGGGATAATTCGTTAAATCCCGTTATTGCGAGACAAACCATACAATCCTGTTGATTCGTCTCGCGATGACAGTAAATGGCTTATGAACCCAGACTCATCCATTACCATCGGTATTGTCGCCGGCGAAGCCTCTGGGGATCAACTGGGTGCCGGGCTGATTTTTGCACTGCGCAAGCGCTACCCCAACGCTCGTTTTGAAGGGGTTGGTGGCGAAAAAATGATCGCCGAAGGCTTTCACAGCCTTTATTCCATGGAGCGGCTGTCGGTGATGGGTATTGTTGAGCCCCTGAAACGCCTGCCGGAACTGCTGCGCATGCGCAGCAACCTGTACAAACACTTCCGCGATACCAAGCCGGCACTGTTTATCGGTATTGACTCCCCGGACTTTACCATTCACTTGGAAGGCAAACTACGGCGTGCTGGAATAACCACGGCCCATTACGTCAGTCCTTCGGTATGGGCCTGGCGCCAGGGGCGGGTAAAAACCATTGGCCGCTCGGTGGATCATATTCTCACCCTGTTTCCCTTTGAGTCCCGCTTTTACCAGCAGCACGGGGTGCCTGAAACCTGTGTGGGCCACCCCCTGGCGGATAAGCTGCCCATGGAGAACGATACCGCTGTTGCTCGTGAGCAATTGGGTTTAACCGGTGATCAGCCATTGCTGGCGCTATTGCCGGGCAGTCGCGGCTCTGAGGTGGCGCAGCTCGGTTTGTTGTTCCTGCAGGTGGCGGAAAAGCTGCAGCAACAGGTAGCGGGCATTCGCTTTGTGATTCCTGCTGCCAACCTTCATCGACGCCAGCAGATCGACGAGCTGGTAAAGCAGTTCCCTTCTCTGGATATCACCGTAACCGATGGCAACGCTCTGTTGGCCATGGCAGCGTCGGATTCTCTGCTGGTAGCCTCTGGCACAGTGACTCTGGAAGCCATGTTGCTGAAAAAGCCGATGGTGGTCAGTTACCGTATGGGCAAGTTTTCCTACGCCATATTTTCGCGCTTGGTAAAAGTGCCCCATGTGGCGCTGCCCAACTTGCTGGCGGATAAACGCCTGGTGCCAGAGTTGATTCAGGACGATGCGACGGTGGAAAATATTGCCAGCGAGCTGCTGAACTACCTCAATAACTCCCAGCACACTGATCAGTTGAAAGAGGCCTTTACCGAGCTGCATCAACTGCTGCGCCGCAATGCCAGCGAAACCGCTGCCAATGCATTAGCCAACTTGATAGAAAACGACCCAACTCAGTCGCTGGCTCCATAATCATCACCTATGGCAAAGAAAAGCCCTCCAACGACCACGCCCTACAAACTGAACTACACCGGTCAGCTGTTGGCGGGTGTTGACGAAGTGGGTCGTGGGCCGTTGGCTGGGGATGTGGTGACTGCTGCCGTGATTCTCGACCCGTTGCTGCCCATTGAAGGTCTGGGTGATTCCAAGAAAATCTCTGAAAAGCGTCGCGAACAACTGTACGAAGAAATTACCCAGAAAGCGTTAGCCTGGTGTGTGGGCCGCGCCAGCGTGGCAGAAATTGATCGCTACAATATCCTGCAAGCCACCATGATGGCCATGTATCGCGCGGTGGCGGGTTTGCCGGTGCAGCCTGAATATGTGGCAGTGGATGGCAACAAAATGCCCAAGTGGCCTTACAAGGGTGAAACCGTGATCAAGGGTGACGCCAAAGTAGCAGAAATCGGCGCCGCCTCCATTGTGGCCAAGGTCACTCGGGATCGGGAAATGGCCTCCTTTGACCAAGTTTATCCCGGCTACGGTTTTTCCGCCCACAAAGGCTATGCCACCCAACAACATACCGATGCCATTAAGTTGTTGGGGCCTTGTGATATTCATCGCCGCTCATTTGAGCCGGTCAAAAGCATGCTCGAAATAGAGCAGTTGCCATTGGTGTAAATACCATACTCTCAGGTAGATAAAATATCTTTCTGCGTTGAGTGGATTGCCCTGTATCCTGTTACCTTTCTTGCTAGAATCTCGGCTCTGCTTTTAGCCTGTATACGAGATCGTTTCGCCGATGCCTGAGCCATTTGTCCACCTCCGCCTGCACACCGAATACTCTCTGATTGACGGCCTGGTTCGCGTCAAACCCCTGGTGGCAAAGGTGGCAGAGTTGGGCATGCCGGCGCTGGCAGTGACGGATTTCTGCAACTTCTACGGCTTGGTGAAGTTCTATAAAGCAGCCCAGGGCAGCGGTATCAAACCCATAGCTGGCAGCGATTTGCTGGTGGCCGGTGAGGACAGCGAAGACGAGCCCAGCCTGCTGACTTTGCTGGTGCAAAACGGTATTGGCTACAAAAATCTTACCAAACTGATTTCCCGTGCTTACCGGGAGGGGCAATCCCAAGGGCGACCGATTGTGCAAAAAGCCTGGATCAGTGAATTTTCCGAAGGCTTGATTGCGCTTTCCGGTGGTCGTCTGGGCAATGTAGGCCGCGCGCTATTGTCGGGGAATCGTGACCAGGCGGCGGAATTTTTATCTCGCTGGCAGAAAGATTTTCCCAATCGCTTTTATTTGGAATTACAGCGCACCGGTCGCCCTCGAGAGGAGCGTTACCTGCACGCCGCTGTGGAACTGGCCGCCGAAGTGGGTTGCCCAGTGGTGGCTACGAATGACGTCTGCTTCCTGACGGCGGATGAGTTTGATGCCCACGAGGCCCGGGTTTGCATTCACGATGGCCGGGTATTGGACGATCCCCGTCGCGCTCGCAATTACAGTGAGCAACAATATCTGCGTTCTCCCGAGGAAATGACCGAGCTGTTTGCGGATATCCCGGAAGCCCTGCAAAACACCGTAGAAATCGCCAAACGTTGTACCTTGGATATCGAGTTGGGTACTTACTATCTGCCGGATTATCCGATCCCTGAGGATTTTGAAAACGACCCGTTTTTCAAAGATCACACGCCCTATAAAGAACTCGAAGATTTTGCCAAACAGGCCATGGCGGAAAAATGGCAGGGCAGGGAAGAGGAAGATGGCTACGCGGATATGGTGCGCACCAATGTGTTCTTCCAGAAGATTTCCTACGAAGGCCTGGAGTGGCGTCTTGAGGGCATTTTGGACAAAGCCGATCCGGATTACGCCGCCAATAAACAGCCTTACATTGAACGCCTGCAATTTGAACTGAACATCATTATGCAGATGGGCTTTCCCGGCTACTTCCTGATCGTGATGGACTTTATTCAGTGGGCCAAGGACAACGACATTCCGGTGGGGCCGGGGCGGGGTTCTGGTGCCGGTTCTCTGGTGGCCTACGCCCAGAAAATCACCGATCTGGATCCACTGCAATACGACCTGCTGTTCGAGCGCTTTTTGAATCCGGAACGGGTATCCATGCCGGACTTCGATATCGACTTCTGCATGGATAACCGCGACAAGGTGATCCACTACGTGGCCGAGACTTACGGTCGCGACGCGGTATCGCAAATCATCACCTTCGGCACCATGGCCGCCAAGGCGGTGGTGCGGGATGTGGCACGGGTGCAGGGCAAGTCTTATGGGCTTGCAGATAAACTCTCGAAAATGATTCCCCCGGATGTGGGTATGACACTGGCCAAGGCACTGGCTGGCGAAGAAGTGCTGCGGGAATTTCTCGATGGTGACGACGAAGCCCAGGAAATCTGGGATATGGCGGTGCAGCTTGAGGGGGTATCCCGCAACGTGGGCAAACACGCTGGTGGTGTGGTGATTGCCCCAACCTGCATTACCGACTTCGCGCCCTTGTTCTGTGACGAATCCGGTGAGGGTTTGGTTACCCAGTTCGATAAGAACGATGTGGAAGATGCGGGGCTAGTGAAGTTCGACTTCCTGGGCTTGCGCACGCTCACCATTATCGACTGGGCGCTGGATATGGTGAATAAAACCAGAGCTCGCCAAGGTGAACAAGAACTGGATATCAATGCCATCCCCCTGGATGATGCCGATACCTTCAAACTGCTGAAAAAAGCCCAAACCACCGCGGTATTCCAGCTGGAGTCCCGTGGTATGAAAGACCTGATCAAACGTCTGCAACCAGACAATATCGAAGACATGATCGCTCTGGTGGCGCTGTTCCGCCCGGGCCCGCTGGATTCAGGCATGGTGGACGACTTCGTCAACCGCAAACACGGCCGCGCGGAAGTGGCCTACCCGGATGCCAAGTACCAGCACGATAAACTCAAGCCGATTCTGGAGCCCACCTACGGGGTGATCGTCTACCAGGAGCAGGTGATGCAGATCGCTCAGGAGCTGGCGGGTTACAGCCTTGGCGGTGCCGACCTGTTGCGTCGAGCTATGGGTAAGAAGAAGCCAGAGGAAATGGCCAAGCAGCGCAGCACATTTGAGGAGGGCGCCAAGGGGCAGGGGGTTGATCCCGAGCTGGCGATGAAAATCTTCGATCTGGTGGAGAAGTTTGCCGGTTACGGCTTTAACAAATCCCACTCCGCAGCTTACGCGCTGGTGTCTTACCAGACCGCCTGGCTCAAGGCTCACTACCCCTCGCAATTTATGGCCGCCACCATGTCGTCGGATATGGACAAAACCGACAAAGTGGTGACGTTTATCGAAGAGTGTCGGGAGATGGAGCTCACCCTGCTGCCACCGGATGTGAATACCGGTGAGTTTTACTTTACCGTGGACGAGCAGGACAACATTATCTACGGCTTGGGCGCCATCAAGGGGCTCGGGGAAGGCCCTATCGACAATATTCTCGAAGCCCGTAAAGACGGCCCGTTTAAAGACTTGTTCGATTTCTGCAACCGGGTGGATTCCCGCAAGGTCAACAAGCGCGCTCTGGAAGCCCTGGTGCGCAGCGGTGCACTGGATCGTATCGGCCCCGATGTTGAAGGCGACGATGAACAGCGCTTAAGTCGCAGTCGCGCCATTATGCTCGCGGCCATGGAAGAGGCAGTCAAACTGGCGGATCAGAACGCCCGCAACCGAGACAGCGGCATGGGCGACCTGTTCGGCAGTACCCCCCAGGAAAGTGCGCCGGAAATCAGCTACACCAGCTTTGATCGGGTGCGCGGCCTGAGCATTAAAGAACGCCTTGGCGGTGAAAGGGACACCTTGGGGTTATATCTCACCGGTCACCCAGTGGATGAATACGATCGTGAGTTGAAGCAATTTGTCTCTGCCCGTATCAGTGATTTGCAGCCCAAGCCCCGGGAAGTGCAGGTGGTTGCCGGGCTGGTGGTGGATATGCGTGTGCGTAAAAACAAGAAGGGCGAGCCTTGGGCCAGTGTCAGCCTGGATGATCGCAGCGGCCGTATGGAAGCGCTGGTGTTTGCCGACCGTTTTCGCGACTACCGGGAAAAGATCGCCAAGGATGAAATTCTGGTGCTGGAAGGGGAGGTGCAAACCGACGACTTCTCCGGTGGCCTGGCGATTCGCGTAGAAACCGTACGCACCCTGTCCGACGCCAGGGATTTGGCGGTCAAAGACCTGTCACTGAGTTATTGTCCGGAAAATCGCCAGGCGGACAGTGCCAGGCAGCTGGCGGAAGTGTTGGCGGATTATCGACAGGGGCCGGTTGCTGTGAAGGTCAGTTGCAGCAATACCCAGGCAAGCGGTGAAGTCATTCTTGGTGAAGAGTGGCGTATCTCAGTGAGAGATGAATTATTGCATCGGTTGCGAGAACAACTGGGTGCGGGCAACGTATCTTTGGCCTATGAAGCCGGCAAGCTAAAAACCGCTGAACTCAAGGGTGCCAACCGCTACCGTCGCCCCCGTGAATAAAGCCAGGGTGACAGAGCTCAGAATAACAACGGATACCCAAAGCCCTTGTATATAGCCTACCCCACAAAGTTAGTGGCCATTTTGGGTAACAAATAGTACTCTAGGTGTCTGTTTACCCGCGTTTTTTGCCACTAATAATTAATTACGGAATCGACGGCGAATGAATCTCAACTATCTCGATTTTGAACAGCCCATTGCGGAACTGGAAGCCAAAATTGAAGAACTGCAGCTGGTTGGCAACGACAATGACCTCAATATTACCGAGGAAATTGCCAAACTGCGGGACAAATCCCACAAGCTGACGGAAAGCATCTACTCCAGCCTGACCCCCTGGCAGGTGGTTCAGGTGGCCCGTCATCCCCAGCGCCCCTACACAGTGGATTACATCAAGCGGGTATTTACCGACTTCGATGAATTGCACGGCGACCGCCATTTTGGTGATGACCACGCTATTGTCGGCGGTACCGCACGCCTTAATGGCATTCCAGTGATGGTCATTGGTGAAGAAAAGGGCCGCGGTGTTAACGACAAAATTCACCGCAATTTCGGTATGCCCAAGCCAGAGGGTTATCGCAAGGCCCTGCGCCTGATGGAAATGGCAGAGCGCTTTAAGCTGCCGATTATTACCCTGATCGACACCCCGGGAGCCTACCCCGGTATTGACTCCGAAGAGCGAGGTATCTCTGAAGCCATTGCCCAGAACCTAGCGGTGATGTCGCGACTGGAAACCCCGATGATCTGTACGGTGATTGGCGAGGGCAGTTCCGGTGGCGCCTTGGCGATCGGGGTTGGCGATTACCTCAATATGTTGCAGTACTCTACGTACTTTGTGATCTCTCCAGAAGGCTGCGCCAATATCATTTGGAAAACCGCCGAAAAAGCCTCTGATGCGGCTCAGGCGATGGGTGTGACCTCAGACACACTGGAAGCCTTGGGTATTGTCGATGAAACCATTCCTGAACCATTGGGCGGTGCCCACCGGGATATTGAAGCTATGTCTATCACTTTGCGTGATCGCCTTAGCGCCCAGCTGGAAAACCTGCGGGATATTCCCATGGAACGCCTGTTGGAAAAACGTTTTGAGCGCTTGATGGCCTACGGTAATCCTGAGTAGAGGCATCTCCGTCGCAACATAAAAAGCCAGAGCATTGCTCTGGCTTTTTTGGTTACACTGCCCGCATGGTTACCTCTGACTTGTTAGCGTCCGACCTGCCGACTCTGCAAAACGCTGAGCGAGTGTACGTGGGCTACAGTGGTGGTTTGGATTCCCAAACCCTTCTCCATGCTGTAGTCGCTGTGTTGGGTGCGGAAAAAGTGACAGCCTTACACATTAATCATCAAATCTCCGCAAACGCCGATGCCTGGCAAGCCCACTGCGCGGAGCAATGCCGCCAGCTGGGAGTGCAGTTACAGGCATTTCGGGTAAACTTGGACAGCAATGAAAACACCGAACTGGCTGCCCGCAACGCACGTTACCAGGTCTTTGAATCGGCCTTGCGGACCAATGAACTATTACTACTGGCTCATCACGCCGATGATCAGGCAGAGACCGTACTCTACCGCCTCATGCGCGGTGCCGGCCCTCGCGGTTTGGCCGGTATTCCTCGCAGCCGGCCTTTGGGTAAAGGCCAGTTGCTGAGGCCATTGCTGGATATCTCGCGACAGGATATTCAGCGTTATGCCCAGTCGCACAATTTGAACTGGGTGGAAGACGAATCCAATCAGCAGTTGGATTACGATCGCAACTACCTGCGCCATCAGGTCCTACCGGCACTGGAAACCCGTTGGCCGGATGCTACAAAGCGGCTGGGGCAGGTGTCTACCCTGTGCCACGATACTGACCAATTAAATCAGCGATTGGCCGCCATCGATCTGGATGTGGCGGAAGTTCGGCGAGAGCGTTTTGGTGTCAGCATTCAACAATCCGTGTTGGCCAATATGGATATTGCCCGGCGCCACAACCTTATTCGCTATTGGTGTGAACAAAGCGGCTATTCGTTGCCAGCGAAAACACGTTTGGAGAGTATCCATAGTAATCTGTTGGATGCTCAGCAGGACGCCAGCCCGATAATCGACTTTGGTGATTGCCAGCTGCACCGCTACAACCAACGTATTTACTTGCTGCCGCCACTGCCCGCGCCACCTGCAATAGGTACTGAAATCAACTGGGATGGAAACCAGCCGCTGCACATAGAAGGTTGTGGCAAATTATTTGCCGCAAAGCCGTTTGCCAAGCCGGTAATCGTTCGCTTCCGGCAGGGTGGGGAGCGCTGTCAGCCCCAAGGGCGCAACAGCTCGCAAACTCTTAAAAAATTGCTGCAGGAATATCATTTGGAGCCCTGGTTGCGGCAGCGAGTACCGTTGATTTACAACACTACGGGCCAGGAAATTATTGCTGTTGCAGGCTTATTTACGAGTACAGGATGGCCTTGTTTCGATTGGCAAGTTGCTTGATTCTGGTGGTTTCCATTTTGCCTTTCTGGTATCCTGCCCACCCATCTTGATCGAGATGGGCACAGGTGACTTTTCTACACAAGTCTGCTCTGCAAGTCTCTCTATTTACGCCCTTTGTGTAACTCAAAAGGCGACTCACAATAAGAATCTGAATACTTTTTGGTGCTGACTATTAATGGTGCTGGTGTTTTGCTTTTCTTGATGGGAATTGTCTGACGCGGTTAACGGCAGTTTTGAGCGAGCTTTTATGACACGTTTTATTTTTGTAACTGGCGGTGTGGTTTCTTCACTGGGCAAAGGCATTGCCTCCGCTTCTTTGGGTGCAGTACTTGAATCCCGTGGCCTCAAGGTCACTATTCTCAAGTTGGATCCCTACCTGAATGTGGATCCAGGCACCATGAGCCCGTTTCAGCACGGCGAGGTGTTTGTTACTGAGGACGGCGCTGAAACCGATTTGGATTTGGGCCACTACGAGCGTTTCCTACGCTCGAAAATGAGCAAGCGTAATAACTTCACCAGTGGCCGGGTGTACGAGACCATTTTGCGCCGCGAGCGCCGTGGCGACTATCTGGGCGGCACCGTACAGGTGATTCCCCACGTGACCGACGAAATCAAGCGCCGGGTGATTGCCGGTGGCGAGGGTTACGATGTGGCCATCGTAGAGATTGGTGGCACGGTAGGTGACATCGAATCGCAACCGTTCCTGGAAGCCATTCGCCAGTTGAAAGTGGAGCTGGGCATGGAACGTGCCATGCTGATGCATCTCACATTGGTGCCCTATATCGCCACTGCTGGTGAGGTAAAAACCAAGCCCACTCAACACTCGGTAAAAGAATTACGTTCCATTGGCTTGCAACCGGATGTGCTGTTGTGTCGTTCGGAAGTGGAAGTGAGCGAATCGGAACTGAAAAAGATCGCCCTGTTTACCAATGTGGAGCAGCGTGCAGTGGTTCCCTTGCTGGATGCCAAAACCATTTACCACGTACCCGCCTATCTGCACCGCTGGGGTCTGGATCAGTTTGTGGTGGATCGCTTGCGCCTGCAGTGTGGTGTGGCGGACCTCAGCGACTGGGAGTGGGTGGCGCATAACTACCTCAACCCAGAACGTGAGGTTACTGTGGCTATGGTGGGCAAGTACATGGAGCTGTTGGATGCCTACAAATCCCTTAACGAATCTCTGAGCCACGCTGGTATTCACCACAAGACCAAGGTGAATATCCAGCACATCAACGCCGAAGATGTGGAGCAGCAGGGTACTCAAATTTTAAAAGACGCCGATGCCATTTTGGTGCCCGGGGGCTTTGGCCAACGAGGCTTGGAAGGCAAAATTGCTGCGGTGCGCTACGCCCGTGAAAACAAAGTTCCCTATCTGGGCATTTGTCTGGGTATGCAAGTGGCAGTGATCGAATACGCTCGCAATATGTGTGGCCTCAGTGGTGCCACCAGTACCGAATTTGACCCGGAAACCGATCACCCCATCGTCGGTTTGATTACCGAATGGGTTGATGAAACTGGCCAGGTAGAAGTGCGCGACACCGACTCTGACATGGGGGGGACCATGCGTCTGGGCACCCAACAGTCGCTGTTGGTGCCTGGCTCCAAAGCCGCGGAAATTTACGGCAGCGAAGTGGTCATGGAGCGCCATCGCCACCGCTATGAAGTGAACAACAATTATGTGGCCCAGCTGGAAGCGGCGGGCCTGAAGATTGGCGGTTGGTCTGAGGTCAATCACCTGGTGGAAACGGTGGAAATTGCCGATCACCCGTGGTTTTTTGCCTGCCAGTTCCACCCGGAGTTCACCTCCACACCGCGGGATGGCCACCCTATGTTTTCCAGTTATATTCGCGCTGCACTTTCTTATAGTGAAGAGTCTTATAATGAAAAGGCGCACAAAGGCGAGTAAGGAGCAGTTATGCAAAAAACTATCAACGTAGCCGGTATTCAGGTCGCTAACGATAAACCCTTTGCCTTGTTTGGCGGCATGAATGTGTTGGAATCTCGCGACCTGGCCATGCAAATCGCTGAGCACTACGTAAAGGTCACTGGCGAGTTGGGTATTCCCTACGTATTTAAGGCTTCGTTCGATAAGGCCAATCGATCATCAGTGCATTCCTTCCGCGGCCCCGGTATGGATGAAGGCCTTAAGATTTTTGAAGAGGTTAAGAACACCTTTAATGTGCCGGTAATTACCGATGTGCACGAAATCGAACAGTGCCAGCCGGTGGCGGATGTAGTAGATATTATCCAGTTGCCCGCATTCCTGGCGCGCCAGACCGATCTGGTAGAAGCCATGGCCAAAACTGGCGCAGTCATCAATGTCAAAAAGCCTCAATTTATGAGCCCGCCGCAGGTGAATAACCTGGTGGAGAAGTTTGCCGAATGTGGCAACGAGCAGGTGATGCTGTGTGAGCGCGGCGCCTGTTTTGGTTACGACAACCTTGTTGTGGATATGCTGGGCTTCCGCACCATGATGGAGGTGAGCAAAGGCGCACCATTGATTTTTGATGTCACCCACGCACTGCAGTGCCGTGACCCAATGGGCGCAGCCTCCGGTGGCCGTCGCCACCAGGTGGCGGAACTTGCCCGTGCCGGTATGGCGGTAGGTATTGCCGGTTTGTTTTTGGAGGCTCACCCAGATCCGGACAAAGCCCTTTGCGATGGCCCCAGCGCATTGCCGCTGGATAAGCTAAAACCGTTTTTGCAGCAAGTGAAGGCGGTGGATGATTTAGTGAAAAACTTCCCAGCTTTGGACATTACCTAATCACCGTTTATAGAAAGACCGTCACCCCCGCAAAGGCGGGGATCCATCTTGCCAATTACGCAAGATGATGGTTTCCCGCCTTCGCGGGAACGACAAAGCATTTAACATTCAAGAGAGATAACCTCAATGACTACTATTGCTGATATTCGCGCCTACGAGGTGCTGGACTCCCGCGGCAACCCCACTGTCGAAGCAGACGTTATTCTGGAAAACGGCATTGTGGGTTCTGCCTGTGCCCCTTCCGGTGCTTCCACCGGCTCCCGTGAGGCTCTGGAACTGCGTGATGGCGACAAGGCTCGCTACCTGGGCAAAGGCGTACAGACCGCTGTGGCCAATATCAATACCACCATCCGCGACCTTTTGGTGGGCCAGGATGTGACTGCCCAGCGTGAGCTGGACGGCCAGATGATTGCTGCCGATGGCACCGACAATAAGGCCAACTTGGGTGCTAATGCCATTTTGGCAGTTTCCCTGGCGGCGGCCAAAGCGGCGGCTCAGGCAAAGGGCATGCCCCTGTATGCGCACATTGCCGAAGTCAACGGCACCGCCGGTCAGTTCACCATGCCAGTACCGATGATGAATATCCTCAACGGCGGTGAGCACGCCGACAATAACGTAGATATTCAGGAATTTATGGTACAGCCGGTCAGTGCCCCCAGCTTTGCTGAAGGCCTGCGTATGGGTGCCGAAATTTTTCACTCTCTGAAGAAAGTACTGCAAGCTCGCGGCCTCAATACCGCAGTGGGTGACGAAGGTGGTTTTGCGCCTAACCTGGCTTCCAACGAAGAAGCTTTGGCGGTGATCGCCGATGCGGTGGCAGATGCCGGTTATGAATTGGACAAAGACGTGACTTTGGCGCTGGATTGCGCGTCTTCTGAATTCTACAAAGAAGGCAAATACGACCTGGCCGGTGAAGGCAAGGTATTTGATTCCGAAGGCTTTGCCGACTATCTGGCGGAGCTGGTGGACCGCTATCCGATTATCTCCATCGAAGACGGTCTGGATGAAAGCGATTGGGACGGCTGGAAGGTGCTTACCGATAAAATTGGTGACAAGTGCCAGCTGGTGGGCGACGATTTGTTTGTGACCAACACCAAAATCCTCAAAGAGGGTATAGAGAAGGGGGTGGGTAACTCCATCCTGATCAAGTTCAACCAGATCGGCTCACTGACTGAAACCCTGGACGCTATCCAGATGGCCAAAGACGCTGGCTACACTGCAGTGATCTCGCACCGTTCCGGCGAAACCGAAGACACTACCATCGCCGATCTGGCGGTAGCTACTGCTGCTGGTCAGATCAAGACTGGCTCTCTGTGTCGCTCTGACCGGGTTGCCAAATACAATCGCCTGCTGCGCATTGAAGCAGAGTTGGGTAGTGACAAGGCACCTTATCGTGGCCGAGGTGAGTTTAAGAATTGATTTACTCCGTCATTGCGAGCGCAGCGAAGCAATCTCAGCCAGTGTGGCAGTAGCCTGACGGAGATTGCCACGTCGCCCTTCGGGCGCCTCGCAATGACGATTGTTTCGAAAAAACGGCGGGGCTATCTATATGTTGGCCCCGCCGTTTTGCATTAAACTGCCCCCATGCGCTGGCTTATCGCAATTCTGATTATTTTCCTTGTCGCCCTGCAGTATCGCCTGTGGTTTGGTGAGGGCAGTATTGCCCAAAAGGTAGAGTTGGAAAAAGCGGTCGAAGAACAACAAGCCATCAACAGTGAGGCTCAGGTTCGCAACGAAGCCATTGCCGAAGAGGTAAAGGCGTTGAAAGATGGCATGGGGGCTATTGAAGAGCGAGCACGCAGCGATTTAGGCATGATCAAGGAAGGGGAAACCTTTTATATCGTGGTTGAAAAAGACCAGGAGAAAAAGGGCGGCGACAAGTGAGCAGTGTCCATTGCAAATACTGGGCAGTGATACCGGCGGCCGGTGTTGGCCGTCGTTTCGGTGGTTCCCACCCCAAGCAATACCAGAGTCTGTTGGGCAAACCGGTGGCCTGTTGGACGCTGGAACGACTCCTTTCTCTGCCCGACATAGAACAATGTGTGGTGGCCATTGGCCGGGACGACAGTTATTGGCCAACACTGGGGCTGGATAACCCTCGTATCACAACCGCCACTGGGGGTGCAGAACGAGCGGACACTGTACGTCTGGCTTTGCAAGCGCTGGATGGTCGCGCGGCGGAGGACGATTGGGTGTTGGTACACGATATTGCTCGCCCCTGTGTGCGGCCCACGGATATCGCCAAGCTAATGCAACAACTAAGCAATCACCCTGTTGGCGGCCTGCTGGCAGCCCCTATGGCTGACACCGTAAAGCGAGTCAGTGGTGACAACGATGTGATCGCTACCGAAGATCGTCGCCAGCTGTGGAGTGCACTAACACCGCAAATGTTCCGCTATGGCACTCTCCGCAAAGCTCTGGAAAGTGCTGCACTAAACAACATTCAGCCCACCGACGAGGCCTCCGCTATTGAGCAGCTTGGCTTGATTCATAAAGTGATAGAAGGGCAGCGGGACAATATCAAAATTACCCGGGCGGAAGATTTGGCTATTGCCGCCGCTATCCTGCTTGCTCAGGGTGAAATCGAACAGAAAATCCAGGAACATCAACAGTGATAAGAATTGGCCACGGTTACGATGTCCACGCCTTTGGCCCCGGTGATCATTTGATGCTGGGTGGCGTGGCGATTGCTCACAATCAAGGCTTTGTGGCTCATTCCGATGGCGATGTATTGATTCACGCTCTTTGCGACGGGCTGCTGGGCGCTGCCGGGTTGGGTGATATTGGCCGCCATTTCCCGGATACTGACCCTCAATACAAAGGCATCGATAGCCGTGAGCTTCTGCGTCATGTGGTATCACTGCTGGCAGAACGCAGCTGGCAGCTGAGTAATGCAGATATCACCATCGTTGCCCAGGCACCCAAAATGGCGCCCCATATCTCGGCGATGCAAGATAATCTGGCCGCAGACCTTAACGCCGACGTCAGCCAGCTCAATGTCAAAGCCACTACCACCGAAAAGCTGGGTTTTGAAGGCCGCCAGGAAGGCATCGCCTGTCACGCGGTGGTGTTGATTCAGGCTCTCTGAAATGTCTGACCTTTCCCTGGATTTTCCGTTTGCCCATGGTGGCCCTGTGGGTGAGGCAAACTTTCGTGTTGAACCTGCGGATTTTGTGGTGGATGAGCAATTGGGTTTCGAGCCCTCTGGGGATGGTGAGCACCTGTTACTGCACCTGCGAAAAACCAATCAAAATACCCGCTGGTTGGTGGGTCAACTGGCGGAGCGTGCGCAAGTTCGGCCTGCGGATGTGGGTTACTGCGGCCTCAAAGATCGCCGTGCAGTAACCAGCCAGTGGTTTAGTCTCTATCTGCCAAAGCGAGAATTGGACGTAACCGATCTCTGTGCTATCGAGGGTGTCGAGCTGTTGCAGTCCGGTCGCCATCCGCGCAAATTGCGCCGTGGCACTCATCGCGCTAACCGCTTTCGAATTCGTTTGGGTTCGCTAACCGGAGATAGGAGCACGCTGCAACAACGGCTGCAGGCTGTCGCCGAGCAAGGGGTTCCCAACTATTTTGGTGAGCAACGCTTTGGCCATAACGGTGGCAATTTGCAGCAGTTTCAAGATGGGTTTGTGCATCGCAGTGGTGATGATCGGGCTCGTTACAAACGCCAGTCGGGGAAGGGCAAGCGCGGCGGTCAGAGCAGCTTGTATGTATCCGCCGGTCGCTCTTATCTGTTTAACCGCGTATTGGCCAAGCGGGTAGAGGAGGGTACATGGAATCAGCTGATGCCCGGAGAACGTGACTCCAGTGGGCCACTTTGGGGCCGTGGGCGCAGTAATGTCTCTGAAGCCGTCAGTATGCTTGAAAAAGCCACAGCCGATAGTTTGCCCGGCTGGTGTGATGCTCTGGAACACAGCGGCCTGAGTCAGGAACGGCGGCCACTGAAACTGTTGCCAGACGAGTGGAATTGGCAGTTTTGTGGGCAAGATCTGCAGTTGGAGTTTTCATTGCCGCCGGGTTGTTATGCAACCGCTGTACTGCGTGAATTGGCCCATCTGGTGGTGAGCCGTGATATAGTCGCGCCATCGCCAGCTGTGGTGTCAAATGACTCAGTTAATGGCGCGGCAACTGGTATAGAAAGTAACAATAACAGGAGTGATGGGTGAGTACCTTTGGGCTTTCCGCTAAAGTCGGTGGAGTTGGCATGACCTCGCAGCGTACCCGGGAGCGGCTGATTCAACGTCTGGTTGAACAAGGCGTCACCAGCCAGCAGGTGTTGGACGTGATTCGCACCACGCCGCGGCATTTGTTTCTGGACGAGGCATTGTCTCATCGTGCCTACGAAGATACCGCGCTGCCTATTGGTCACAAGCAAACCTTGTCGCAACCCTATATCGTGGCGCGCATGACCGAATTGCTGCTGTCTCGTGGCCCACTGGATAAAGTGCTGGAGATCGGCACCGGCTCCGGTTACCAAACCGCTGTGTTGTCTCAACTGGTGAATAAAGTCTATACCGTGGAGCGCATTCGACCATTGCTCAATCGCTCCCGGGATCTGTTGCGCCGCCTGGGCTATCGCAACGTTTCCGCCGCGCTTTCCGATGGTGGTTTTGGCTGGCCGGATTACGCGCCGTACAACGGTATTATCAGCACCGCGGCTCCGCAGAATTTACCGGAAGAATTGTTACACCAGCTGGCCCCTGACGGCATTTTGGTGATTCCTATCGGCCCGGATGGTGAGCAAGAGCTGCGTGTAATTACCCGGGAAGGCGACAGCAATAACTTTTCTGAAGAAGTGATTGAACCGGTGCGCTTCGTGCCTTTACTCAGCGGCGTTACCCGCTAGTCCTGCCAATAAAACCGGTTGATTCATGGGTGGAGCCTTCAAATACTTGCTGTTGTTTTTCAAAGGTGCCGCCATGGGGGCAGCGGATGTAGTGCCCGGTGTGTCTGGCGGCACTATTGCCTTTATCAGCGGCATCTACGACGAACTGTTGAGCTCAATTCGCGCCATCAACCTGGCCAACATCAAACGTCTGTTTAGTGGTGACATCAGCGGAGCATGGCGGGCGGTAAACGGCAATTTTCTGGTGGTACTGTTTGCCGGTATCTTGCTGAGTATATTGTCCTTGGCCAAACTGGTGAATTACGGCATGCAGGAGCATCCGATTCTGGTGTGGTCGTTTTTCTTTGGGCTTATTGTCGCGTCGATCATCTGGATGCTGACTCACCTGGGGTGTTGGCGCTGGCAAGAGGGGCTTGCCATTGTGGTGGGCAGTGCGGTGGCTGCAGGCTTGTTTTGGATGCCAGGGGCGGTAGCAGGGGATAGTCTGATTATTGTGTTTGGTGCCGGTGCTCTGGCTATTTGCGCAATGATCCTACCCGGCGTTTCCGGCAGCTTTATTCTGGTGCTTATTGGCATTTATCCGGCTCTGATCGAAGCCATCAGCGAATTTAATATACCTGTACTTGCCACCTTTGCCAGTGGCTGCCTGGTGGGATTATTGTCCTTTTCTCGCCTGTTGGGCTGGTTGTTGCAAAACTATCGCAGCACCACATTGGGGTTGCTTACCGGCTTTTTGGTGGGTTCCTTGGCCATTGTCTGGCCCTGGAAAGAAAAGCTGGTGGTTATGTTTACCGCCTCCGGTAAGGAAGTAGTACTGGAGCAACAAAACTTGATGCCCACAGCTTACTACGATTTGTTCGGTGACAATCCGCAAACCCTTGCGGCTATTGGCTTAGCTGTATTGGGCGTGGTACTGGTATTGGGTCTGGAGCAACTTGGTGGCCGCCTTAAACGGGCTTAACAAAGGGTGTTTACTGGTATTGAGCCTACTGCTGTTTATCAGCAGTTGCGCACGTCATGTGACTGCGCCCATATCCGATCGCCAAGTGGTGGGCCCCGACATTGTCACCACCCACGTGGTCTCTTCTGGTGAAACCCTTTATTCCATTGCCTGGCGCTTCGGCCTGGAACACCGCAAGCTGGCAGCGGTTAATGGTATTCGCGCACCCTATACGATTTTTCCCGGTCAACGCTTGAACCTGGATACCTCGAAGGCCGGTACGCACAAAGTGGCGACAGCGCCGACCCCAAAAGCATCCAAGCCCACATCGACAAAGCCTGTCAGCAAACCTGCCCCTAAGCCGATAGCGCGAAAACCTCAAACCCCCAAGCCTGCCGCCAACCCGCAACCCGTAACCCGTAAACCCGTAACCCCAAAAAACTGGCGCTGGCAGTGGCCGGTGACGGGCAGGCTGGTACGCTATTACGATGTGAACAAGCGCTTCAAAGGCGTTTACCTTCAAGCCCCCCAGGGGAGAGCGGTAAAAGCGGCTGCCCCCGGTGAAGTGGTGTATGCGGGCAATGGCCTGCACAGCTATGGTCCATCCATTATCATCAAACACAGCGATGTGTACCTGAGCTTTTACGCACTCAATCGCAAACTGCTGGTAAAAGAAGGGGATCGTGTGTCTGGTGGGCAGAAAATTGCTGAAGTGGGTGGTGACTTGAGTAATCGAAACCGTATTTACTTTGAAATTCGTCGCGACGGCCAATCTACGGACCCTATTCGATTGTTGCCCAAGCGCTGAATCGCGTGTAACGTGGAACCCAATAAAAATTACGAGGGTTGCGGGTGGAACGGGATACCACTAACAAGCCCCATGGCGGCGGGGAATCGCCAGTGGAGCACAGCGAACAGGTAATGGATGCCGCCAGTCTCTACATGAAAGAGATTGGCTTTGTGCCGTTGTTAACCGCTGAGGAAGAAGTTCTTTTCGCTCGCCAATACCGCGCTGGGGACGAATCCGCCCGCAAGCGAATGATCGAAAGCAACCTGCGCTTGGTGGTTAAAATTTCCCGCCGCTATGTGAATCGTGGCCTGGCCTTGCTGGATTTGATCGAAGAGGGCAACCTCGGATTGATGCGAGCGGTGGAAAAATTTGACCCGGAATTGGGCTATCGTTTTTCCACCTACGCCACCTGGTGGATTCGCCAGACCATTGAACGGGCGCTGATGAACCAGACTCGTACCATCCGTTTGCCCATCCACGTGGTTAAAGAAATCAATGTCTACCTGCGTGCGGCGCGCCAGCTGTCGCAAAAGCTCGACCACGACCCCACCGCAGAAGAAATTGCCGATGTACTGGATAAGCCCATCGACGAGGTCTATCGAATGCTGGGGTTGAATGAGCGGGTGGGCTCTGTGGACGTGACCCTTGGCTACGACAATACTCGCACCCTGGTCGATACCATCGTCGATGAGCAGGGCGATGACCCGGAACACTTGGTGGAAGATGACGATCTGGTGGCTGCACTGGAGCACTGGGTTGATGAGCTCCCCGAAAAGCAACGTGAAGTCATCGCCCGCCGCTTTGGTATTCAAGGTTATGAAGTGTCCACCCTCGAACAAGTGGGTCGGGAAGTAGGGCTGACCCGAGAGCGGGTGCGACAGATTCAGATTGATGCATTGCAGCGATTAAAAGAGCTTCTAAAGCGCCAAGGATTGGACAGTCACACGATATTTGACGAGTAATATCAATCTTAAGTTCGATCTGATTATCTATCTGCATAAAGCAGCCCGGTTAAGGCGATTCTCTTTCCTAGCCGCCATATCACCATAATTTTCCACCGTCAAAAAACCGTAGCCTCAATTACACAAATCTATTGCGCTACTGTCATCTTGCTTTGTTGAGATATCCCTTCGCAGATTTCAAATTCAGAAATCTGTTCAACCAGAATTTTTCGCTCTGATTCAAATAACATGAAGGGAAAATGATGAACAAACTAGCGATAGCTTCGATATTGGCGGGTGCGTCTTTGGGCGTACAAGCGGATATGGCCATCACCGGGGTATTTGATGGGCCGCTTACCGGTGGCGTGCCCAAAGGAGTTGAGTTGTATGTCGTCAGTGATATTGCTGACTTGAGCGTGTACAGCCTCGGCAGTGCCAATAACGGTGGTGGCAGCGATGGCGAGGAATTTACCTTTCCCGCGGTTGCGGCTTCAGCGGGGCAATACATCTACGTCGCTTCTGAGTCCGTGCAATTCAACAATTTCTTTGGCTTTGCGCCGGACTACACCAGCGGTTCAATGAGCATTAATGGCGATGATGCCATTGAGTTGTTTCAAAATGGGGGTGTCGTTGATCTGTTTGGCGACATTAATACGGATGGTACCGGTGAGCCCTGGGAATACCTGGATGGTTGGGCTTACCGCAATTCAGGCACTGTACGCAACAGCACGTTTACTGTCTCTGACTGGAGCTTCAGTGGCACCAATGCGCTGGACGGAGAAGCCGCTAATGCCACAGCGTCGTCCCCCATACCTGTTGGCACCTTTACCAGCTCCGGTGGTGGTTCCGGTTCTTCTACCACGGTTCTGATTAACGAAGTAGATGCGGACACTGAAGGCAGTGATGTGCTGGAGTTTATCGAGCTGTATGACGGCGGCGTCGGTGCCACCGATCTCAGTGGACTCAGCCTGGTTCTGTATAACGGCAGCGATAACCTCAGCTATGGCGCTATTGACCTGGACGGTTTTGCCACCGATGCCAATGGCTATTTTGTGGTGGGCAACGCCAGTGTTGCTAATATCGGCCTGGTTGTTGCGGGCAACAGCATTCAAAATGGTGCCGATGCGGTGGCTTTGGTGTCAGGGGATGCCAGCGATTTTCCCAACGACTCACCGCTACCGGGTGAGAATCTGCTGGATGCCATCGTCTATGACACCAATGACGGGGACAACGCTACTTTGCTGTCGTTGCTCAATGCAGGCCAGCCTCAAGTGAATGAAGCCGCTGGCGCGGGCAGTGCAACAGACTCCAACCAGCGCTGTGAAAATGGTCAAGGTGGACTGCGCAATACCAACACGTACCGGCAGGCTACACCCACACCGGGAGCTGCCAACAACTGTACGGTGGCTGCGACACTGCGTTTGATCTCTGAAATTCAGGGCAATCCTGATACTTACGTTAGCAATGATTTTGGCGATACCGATGTTAGCCCACTGTTCGGTGAAATGGTCATGGTGGATGCCATCGTGGTGGGTGACTTCCAGAATGGTGATGCCGACACTGGCCGGGATTTGAACGGTTTCTTCCTTCAAGAAGAAAGCACTGATGAAGATGGTGACGTCAGCTCCTCGGAAGGTATTTTCGTGTTCGACAGGGATTTTGGCACCGATGTGAATCTGGGTGATCGGGTGCGTGTTACCGGTACCGTTGGCCAGTTTTTTGGCGAGTCGCAAATCACCAACGTGACAGCAGTGGAGGTTGTCGAATCCGGCCTACTCAATGCAGTGACCCCGGCGTCTGTTGCCCTGTTAGGTAGCAGCGATGTCACCACCGATCAAGGCGGTAACTTCCAGCCCGATCTGGAATCCTATGAAGGTATGTTGGTGACGTTCGTTGAGACTTTGCAGATTACCGAGCAGTTTAATCTGGATCGCTTTAACGAGATCAAATTGGTGGCTGGCGAACGCCCGGTGCAATTCAGCCAGCAACATACACCAGATGCGATTCTCTTCGACCAGGCTCAACGGGCTTTGGGTGCACGCCGTATTACTTACGACGATGGCCTTAATGCTCAAAACGTCAGCATTGATAAGCTGGATGGTTTTGCGCCTTACAGTGAGGCTTCCGCCAAGCGTATGGGAGACACCATTGATAATCTCACCGGTGTGTTGGATTACAAATGGGCAGGCAGTTCTTCTTCCGCCGCTACCTGGCGAGTCCGCTCCCACATAGACGGTACCAATGGGTTTACGTCCACAGAAGGTGGTGATTCACCGAATCTGCGCCCGTTGGCTCCGGAGTCTGTTGAAGGCACACTGAAAATTGCTTCATTCAATGTCTTGAACTTCTTTACCACTCTGGATGACGGCGATACCAATACCGCGGTGGGTCTGTCACCTCGAGGTGCTGACGACTTGACGCGATTTGGTGTGGAGCCAGCCACCGCCGAGCTCAACCGCCAGCAGGCCAAGCTGGTGAACGCCATTATTGCTATGGATGCCGATATCCTCGGCCTTGTGGAGATGGAAAACGAGTTTGACGCCATCAACGACGGCAGTACTGCTATCGAAACTCTGGTGAATGCAGTTAATGGAGAGTTGGGCAGTAACCAGTACACTTACGTGTACCCAGGGCAACAGTTTGTGGGCACCGATGCCATTGCCGTGGCGTTTATTTACAAGCCTGCCGTGGTCAGTCTGGCAGAAGGCAGTTCAGTAGCGATGCTGGATGACGGGGTGGCGGCAACACTGGATGTGTTTGCCGGTCGTGATTTTGACGCTGATCCCATCTTCAATGGCCCGGCCACCAACCGCGTTTCCCTGGCAGCCAGCTTTACTCATCTGGAGAGTGGTGATTCGTTGACGGTGGTGGCTAACCACTTCAAATCCAAAGGCCCCTCTGGCTTGTCCGATACCACCAGCCCCAACTTCGACCAGGCAGATGGGGCTGGCTTCTGGAATCAGCGCCGTCTCGATGGTGCTGTGGCGGTGAATGAATGGTTGGCGACCAACCCTACCGGGCTGGAAGATGATGATCGGGTGATTCTCGGTGACCTCAATGCTTACGCTCAGGAAGAGCCAGTGCAGTACCTGATCGCCAATGGCTTTAACAATGTGGAAGACGACGATGCGTATTCGTTTGTCTTCGATGGTCAGGTAGGTACTCTGGACTATCTGTTGGTTAGCGACAGCTTGCTGGCGAAATTGTCTGGTGTCAGCGTTTGGCACATCAATGCGGATGAAGCCGATGCCTTGGACTACAACTTGGACTTTGGCCGCAGCGATAGCTACTTTGATGGCAGCACTGCCACTCGCAACTCGGATCACGACCCGCTGTTTATCGGCCTCAATCCGTTGCCGGAATCTGTGGACTTACTGGATGCCTTTTACCAGGCATTGCGTCAGGGAGCTATTGAAGGCGTGGGTCGCAACCGCTTCCGCCAGTTTATCAACTTACACCGCTATTACCGCCTGTTGGCGAAAGCCCAGTGGTTTGAGGAAAATGGGCGCACTGGAAAAGCATGTAAGTTGTTGGCGAAAGCTGAAGCCCGTTCTGACGGTGTGCACCGTGACTTTATTCAAGGCGATGGTGTTGCAGCGTTTAACAGGCTGATCATACAGCGTAGCAGCCAGCTGAATTGTTGGTAAACGCTATTTGCTCTGCAACAAAAAAGCGGCAAGGGTGACCTTGCCGCTTTTTTGTTTTTTGTTCTTGGTGCTATTTGCAGGCTTAGCGCTCTAATAGCGCCAATTTCCCCGGCTTACCATCCCACTCTGCGGAATCCGCCGGAGCCTCTTTCATCTCGGTGATATTGGGCCACACTTCTGACAGCTCGGCGTTCAACTCTAGAAACACTTCCTGCCCATCCGGGAGTTCGTCCTCGGAGAAGATGGCGTCAACTGGGCACTCCGGTTCACACAGGGCGCAGTCGATGCATTCATCCGGGTGAATCACCAGGAAGTTGGGGCCTTCGTAAAAGCAGTCTACCGGGCACACTTCAACGCAGTCTGTGTGTTTGCACTTGATGCAGTTTTCACCCACCACAA
Source organism: bacterium SCSIO 12696 (assembly GCA_024397955.1). Taxonomy (NCBI): domain Bacteria; species bacterium SCSIO 12696. The sequence goes on along the minus strand of CP073744.1, from coordinate 997,967 downwards.
AGGTCATGGTTAGTTCTCCTGAAAAATGTATTCGTCATCCCGCGCAGAAATGACGCTGTTCTAAAACGCCGCGCATTATACCTTTTTCAATAATTCTTGCAGCTGATACAGCTCATCCAGAGCCTGGCGCGGTGTCAGGTTGTTGGGGTCAATAGCGGCGATGGCCTGGCGCAGTTTTTTGCCGCTGTCGTCACTAAACAGCTCGGCCTGAGCAGGCTGCAGCGGTGCTTTGGCCGGAGCCTCTGGTGTAACAGCGGCTACCGCCTGGTGGCTGCCGGATTCCAGAATTGCCAGTTCCTTGCGGGCCAATGCCAATACGCTGTTTGGCAACCCTGCCAGCTTGGCCACTTGAATACCGTAGCTCTGGCTGGCCGGGCCTTCCTGAATAGCGTGCAGGAACACAATGCTGTCGTTGTACTCGGTGGCGTCCAGGTGCACGTTGGCCACGTTGGGCATTTTTTCGGGCAGCGCGGTGAGCTCAAAGTAATGGGTGGCGAACAGGGTGAAAGCGCGGACTTGCTTGGCAAGGTGCACGGCGCAGGCCCAGGCCAGTGACAGGCCATCGAAGGTACTGGTACCGCGACCGATTTCGTCCATCAGTACCAATGAGCGATCCGTAGCGTTGTGAAGAATATTTGCAGTTTCGGTCATTTCCACCATAAAGGTGGAACGGCCACCGGCCAGGTCGTCAGAAGAACCAATACGGGTAAATATGCGATCCACCAAACCGATGGTGGCGCTTTCTGCGGGTACCGGCGAGCCGATATGAGCCAGCAGGGTAATCAGCGCCGCCTGACGCATATAGGTGGATTTACCGCCCATATTGGGGCCGGTGATGATCAGCATGCGGCGGTCATTGTGAAAGCTGAGGTCGTTGGCTACAAAGGGTGTATCCAGCACTTTTTCCACCACCGGGTGACGGCCCGCCTGAATGGCCAGCCCCGGTTCCTCACTGAGTTGCGGTTGCATCAGATTCAGGCTGTCACCGCGCTCTGCCAGGTTGGCCAGCACATCCAGTTCCGATACCGCAGCGGCACAGATTTGCAGCGGCCCTAACTGTTCGTTAAGCGTTTCCACCAGCGCTTCGTACAGGGCCTTTTCCCGCGCCAGGGCACGGCTTTTGGCAGAAAGGGCTTTGTCTTCAAACTCTTTTAATTCGGGGGTGATAAAGCGCTCGGCGTTTTTCAGGGTCTGGCGGCGAATGTACTCCGCTGGAGCTTGCTCGGAATTGGCTTTGGTGATTTCGATGTAGTAGCCGTGTACTCGGTTGTAGCCCACCTTTAAGGTGCTAATGCCGGTACGTTCGCGCTCGCGGGTTTCCAGTTGCACCAGATAGTCACCGGCGTTGGCGCTGATGCCGCGCAATTCGTCCAGCTCGCTGTCGTAGCCCTCGGCAATCACACCGCCGTCGCGAATCACCACCGGTGGATTGTCGATAACGGCTTTTTGCAGCAGGTCCACCAGTTCAGGAAATTCGCCGGCTTCCTGCGCCAGTTGCTCCAGTTGCGGGGCTTCGGTGGATTTCAGTTCGTTTTGCAGTTGCGGCAGTACCGCCAGGGAGTCCCGCAGGCGAGTGAGGTCGCGGGGGCGGGCAGAGCGCAGCGCTACTCGACCGAGAATACGCTCCATGTCCCCCACCTGGCGCAGCTGCTCCGCCAGCAATTCGTAGCGGTAGTTGTTACGCAGTTCGGCAATGGCCTGCTGGCGACCCACCAGAATTTGCAGGTTGCGCAGTGGGCGGTTGAGCCAGCGCTGCAGCAGGCGGCCACCCATGGCGGTGTTGGTGTTGTCCATCACCGCCAATAGTGTGTTGTCGATGCCGCCGCTGAGATTGCTGTCAATTTCCAGATTGCGGCGGGTAGCGGCGTCGAGAATTACGGCGTCGTCGCGGTTCTCCACGGAGATACCGCGAATATGGGGCAGCTCGGTGCGCTGGGTGTCTTTGGCGTATTGCAATAAACAGCCAGCGGCGCACACCGCCAGTTGCAATTCCTCGCAGCCAAAACCGCTCAAGTCATGGGTGCCAAACTGGCTGCACAACAAGCGCTGGGCGCTGTCGCTGTCAAATTCCCAGGGTGGACGGCGGCGGGTGCCGGAGCGTTGTTCAATAGAGTCGATGGCGGGAAATTCTTCGCTGAGCAACAGCTCTGCCGGGCTCAGCCGTTGCAGTTCACCCAGCAGGCCTTCACTGCCGATGACTTCCTGCACTTGCAGGCGGCCGCTGCCGATATCCAAAGTGGCAATGCCAAAGAATTCCCCCTGGCAGGCCACCGCTGCCAACAGGTTATCCCTGCGTTCTTCCAGCAGGGCTTCATCGGAAATGGTGCCGGGGGTAACAATACGTACTACCTTGCGCTCCACCGGCCCCTTGCTGGTGGCCGGGTCGCCAATCTGCTCGCAGATGGCCACGGAGACACCCTGTTTCACCAGCCGTGCCAGATAGCCTTCCACCGCGTGGTAGGGCACTCCCGCCATGGGAATGGGGTTGCCACCGGATTTACCCCGAGCGGTAAGAGTCACATCCAGCAGTTGGGCGGCTCTTTTGGCGTCGTCAAAAAACACCTCGTAGAAATCCCCCATGCGGTAAAACACCAGCTCGTTAGGGTGTTCGGCTTTGATGCGCAGGTATTGCTGCATCATGGGGGTGTGTTGTTCTAGGGTTTTGACGGTCATGGAGTGTCTAACTGAGTGGTTACGGCAAAAGGGAAATTCTACGGGATAGGGGCGCGGGAAAAAACCGCAAATGCGGGTTTTGGGGAGGCAGTGATTTCTGAGCCACATTTCAGTGATGAAGGGTGACTCAGAATCAATCACACGGAGCTGCTGGGTTCCTGAACAGCAGCTTTGGGACGCAACCGGCGCAGGCGTTGTAGCCAGTCGTCGCTGATGGCGTACAGGGCTGGTACCAGCAGCAAGGTGACAAAGGTGGCAAAGGCGACGCCAAAGGCCAGGGATATCACCGTGGGCAACAGGAACTGCGCCTGGATGGAGCGCTCTGCCATCATCGGCATCAGGCCGATAAAGGTGGTCAGTGAGGTGAGCAAAATCGGACGGAAGCGTTTAACCGCAGCCTGGGTAACCGCTTCAATGGCGTTTTTACCTTCCGCTCGCAGTCTGAGCACATAGTCCACCAGCACCAGGTTGTCGTTTACTACCACGCCCACGGCGGCGCCGATGCCAAAGTAGGAAAACAGCGCCATGGATTGCCCCATAATCAGGTGACCAAATACTGCCCCCATAAAGCCAAAGGGGATAGCGGTCATAATCAGTAACGGCAGCCAATAGGAGCGGAAGGCCACGGCAATCAGCGCGTACATCAGGAACAGCGCCACCAGGTAAAGGCTGGTGACCTCCTGAATAAATTCCTGCTCACCTTCTGCTTCGCCCACTGCACCGAGAATGATACCGGGGTGACGCTGTTTCCATTCCGGGAAAAAGTTGTCGTCCAGGTCTGTTTGAATCTGGTGGCGAATGTCGCCTTTCAGGCGGGCGCTGATAACGGCGGAACGGCGGCGTTCGCGGCGGTTGATGCGCTTGGAACCCTGCTCGTATTCCACTTCTGCTACCGCCAGCAGTGGCACCTGGCGGCCGTCTGCAGTGCGCACCCGAAAGTCCTGCAGGCTTTGCAGGCTGGTGCGGCTTTCTTTAGGGTAGCGCACCATCACCTTGACGTCGTTGCCGTTGCGGGGCAGGCGCTGCACTTCCTCGCCGTAGTAGGCCTGACGAACCTGCCGGGAGATATCTGCCAGGGTCAACCCCAATTTGCTGGCACCGGGTAACAGGGTGAAACGCAGCTCACGGGCGTTGCTTTGCAGGTCGTGGTGCACATCGTAGGCGCTTTCGTAACTGCGCAGGTGTTGTTGCAGATCCAGTACGGCGTTGCGCAGGGCATCCAGATCCGGATGGCTGACGGAGTACTGCAGATCCGGATCCTGATTGTTGGTGGTGTACTGCACGGTAATGTCGTCGGCGTCGGGAATCTCGCCAATTAGTTCCCGCAGGCGTTCGGCGGCTTTTTTGGCACTGAGGTCGCGCACATCCGGTGGTGCCAATTTAACGATGGCGATCACGCTGTCCCGGCGAGAGCGGGTGTACCAGTTTTCCACCAGTTCGCCCTGATTGTCCTCGGCCATGTCGTTAACTTCCTGCTCCAGCGCCTTTTCTGCATTTTGTAACTGGGTCAGTATTTCCAGCGCACGGGAGTAGGGGGTGCCGTCCGGCAGATCCACATTGATGATGATCTGTTCGCTCTCGATTTCCGGCATAAAGGAGAACTTCACCCAACCGGTATTGAACAGGCCAACACTGACAACAAAAAAACCAAAAAACACGCTGGCGGTCAGGTAGCGGTGTTTCACCGCGCTGTTGACCCAACGCTGGTAACGGCCGGTGGCCAGTTTGGTAATGCTGTGCTCCACTTTGTATTGCAAACGGGTAAAGCGGTTGCGCTGTTGCTGTTCGTGACTGCGGGGTTGCAGTTTGCGCAAGTGAGCCGGGAGAATAAAAAACGCTTCAATCAGCGAGAACGACAGTGCCGCCACGATAATGATGGATATCTGGCGGGTGATCTGTGCCTCCACCCCGGAGATAAAAAACCAGGGCATAAAGGCTATCATGGTGGTGAGTACCGCATACAGAATCGGTTTGGCCACCAGCTGGGTGCCGAGAATCGCTGCTTTGCTGGAATCAGGCTCGGTTTTGCCCGCCTGGTGAATGCTCTCGCCCACCACAATGGCATCGTCCACCACAATCCCCAGTACCAGCAAAAAGGCAAAAGTGGAGAGGATGTTGAGGGAAACATCGTTGGCGGGCAGTAGGGCAAAGGCACCGGCGTAGGCGGTGGCAATGCCCACGGTTACCCACAGGGCCACTTTCGGGCGCAGGGTTAAAAGCAATACCAGGAACACCAATATCAGGCCATAGCCTGCGGAGCCGATAATGGTGTTCATGCGGTCTTCGTAGAGGGTGGCAGCGTCCCACCACAGGGTTAAGCCAACCCCTTGCGGCATTCTCTTTTTGGCGCCATCCAGCCATTCGTTGACCGATTCGCTGGTTTTGACCACGTCCATGTTCTCCGTGGTCATTACCTGAACCAGTATGGCCGGTTCGCCGTTGAGGGTAGCGAGGATTTCATTGTCTTCAAAACCGTCGATAACCCGTGCCACGTCTTTCAGGTAGACAGTGCCGCCGCTGGCGCCCTGGCGTACCACAATGGCTTCGAAATCCATCTGATTATTGGCCAGGTTGCGGGCGCGCAACTGCAAGTCGCCGGTGGCGGTGCGCACCTGGCCGGAGGATAGATTGATGGAATGGCTGCGAATGGCGTTGGCCACGTCGTCGAAGGTAAGCCCGTAGCGACTCATGGCCTGCTCAGACAGTTCGATGGACACTTCTTCCAGGCGGGTGCCAAACAAGTCGACAATGGCCACGCCGGGCAAAACCGTCATTTCCTGACGAATTTGCTCCGCCAGGCGCTTTAGCTGCCGCTCGCCTACCTGACCGTGTACGGCAATACGAATCATCTCTTCCCGGGTGACAAACTCCCGCACCACCGGGCGTTCGATATTGCGCGGAAACGAGCTGATGGAATCCACTCGCAGTTTGATGTCGTTGACAAACTGGGCCATATCCACGTCGTTCTTGGCAATAACGGATATCTGGCCAAAGCCTTCGCTGGCGGTGGAGCGCAGGCGGTCGATGTTGTCCATATCCGACAGCGCTTCTTCCACCCGGATAACAATTTGTTCTTCCACGTCCTGAGTGCCGGCACCGGGCCAGGGCACGGTTACCTGCACCAGTGGTACCCGCAAGGTAGGGAAGATTTCCCGCTCCATGCCCAGGTAGCCGAGTATTCCAGAGAGCACGATGCCCACCATCATCAGGTTGGCAGCTACCGGGTTTTTCGCCCACCAGGCGATTGCCCTGTTCATCGCGCACTGACTCCGTTGCTGCCTGCGGCGCTGTTATCCGGAGAGCTGGAGGCAGGCTGCAGGTTATCCACCGGGTTGATCAACATGCCGTTGATAGGGTCCTTGATGGGGGATATCACCACTCGTTCGCCCGCTTCCAAACCGTCGCTGACAATCACTTGGTTGTTGAGGTGGCTGAGCACATCGATTTCCCGTATTTGCAGGCGATCATTCTCAATCACGTAGATGGTGTTGCCGGAATGCAGGGCGGCGCTGGGGATCACGTGGGCTTCAATGGTTTTACTGTCGATGGTGGCGGAAACGAACAGCCCTACAGCAAACGGTTGCCCGGACTGGCTGGCAGAGGCCGGGCTGTAGGGCGCTTTGACCTCAGCCACCCCGTGAATCAGCCGGGTTTGCGGGTCAATAGTGGCTTCGATACGTACCAGGCGGCCGTACCATTGGTGGTTTTGCCCAGCCAGCTCTGCCTCAAAGCGCACTTCCGGGCCATTGTTGTTGGCTTGATAGCCAATGGGCAGGTTCAGCAAGGCCAACTGCTCGTCAGTCAGGGGCAAGCGAACTTCCGCCACATCGGTGGCAAACACTTTGCCGAGGCGGGTTCCGGCGCTGACAAATTCTCCAATTCCTGCTTGCTTCTCCAGTACTCGCCCGTTGAAGGGCAGGCGGATACGGGTACGAGCCAGGTTTTCCTGGGCCTGACGCAAATCGGCCTGTGCTGCCAACAATTCTGCCTGGGCATTTTTCAGTTGTGGGATTTTCAGGCCCAGTGGGGTATGGGGTTTTCCCTTCAGCTCAGTTTTGGCCACTTGGGCTTCGGCTTCCCGCTGTAGAATCTGTACTTCAGCGGCGGTGACTCTGGCTTGAGCGCGGGTCACCGCGTGTCGGTAGTCAGCATCGTCGATTCGTATCAGTACCGTATCCGGTGTGATTGCGCCGCCCCGCACGAATTGGCTGGACACTTCCTGAATACGGCCGCTGACTTCGCTGATCAGGTCAATTTCTGTACGTGGCTGCACCTCGCCACGGGTTTGTACCTGCAGTACCGTAGGCTGGAATTTGACGGTTTCCACAAAGGCGCTCAAAGGCCGATCTGAGTCGTCTTTTTTCTCCGGCTCTGGCTTAAACGCGTTAAGTCCGCCGACAACAACGGCGCTCACAGCCAATACAGCGATTGGCAGGATGATTTTGTGTGCTCGTTTCACGATGTGGGTGCCCCTGTTTCCCTTACAAGTTGCGGTCTGAATGCATTGTGCTCTGTAGACGAACGACAACTGCGTTGCCTCAACCTCTATAGACGCACCGACTGACGGTTTTGGATGCAGGGTGCTGAAAAAAATTACAGACAGTGATTGGGGAAAAATGTCATTGGCGGTTTTGAACAAAGTATCGATAATGTGGCCATGCCTGAATTCGGTTACAACTTGGCCAAACAGCTTGGCGATGCACTGTTGCGTCGCGGATGGCGAGTCACCTGTGCAGAGTCTTGCACCGGGGGTGGTGTCTCCAGTGCCATTACCGCAGTCGCTGGCAGTTCCCAGTGGTTTGATGGCGGTGTGGTCACTTATTCAAATCGGGTGAAGTCTGGATTACTGGGAGTGCCCGATACGATGCTTGAGACAAATGGCGCCGTTAGCGAAGCCACCGTTTGCGCAATGGCTGAAGGAGTTTTGGAGCTGATGAATACAGATGTGGCAGTCGCTGTCAGTGGTATTGCGGGTCCGGATGGTGGCACACAGGGCAAGCCAGTGGGAACTGTCTGGTTTGCCTGGTGCAGCAAAAACAGTCGACATGCCGAATGCCGTCATTTTATTGGGGATCGTCAACGGGTGCGTCAGCAGGCAGTAGAAGTGGCTCTGAGTGTGTTACTAGAGATGGTGACGTCATCCTCTTAAAAATTATACTGTATGACTATACAGTCAATGGTTTTTGATTTATATTGGCTTGCAGATATAAAGCTGATTATTTATACAGTATTTTTCAGTGTTGCGATTTAAACAGTTTTGAGCGAGGTAACGGAAGTGGACGCAAATAAAGAAAAGGCACTACAGGCGGCGCTAGCGCAGATTGATCGCCAGTTTGGCAAGGGCACCGTAATGCGTATGGGGGAGCGGGAGCAGGTGGCTATCCCAAGCATATCTACCGGTTCTCTGGGGCTGGATGTGGCCCTCGGCATCGGTGGATTGCCCAAAGGGCGCATTGTGGAAATTTATGGCCCGGAGTCCTCCGGTAAAACCACACTTACCTTGTCGGTGATTGCCGAGGCTCAGAAAAAGGGTGGTACCTGTGCTTTTATCGATGCAGAACACGCTCTTGATCCCATTTATGCGGAAAAGCTTGGGGTTAATGTAGACGATTTGATCCTTTCCCAACCGGATACCGGTGAGCAGGCACTTGAAGTGACCGATATGCTGGTGCGCTCCGGTGCCATTGATGTGTTGGTAGTAGATTCTGTAGCCGCACTGACGCCCAAAGCGGAAATTGAGGGTGAAATGGGCGATCACCACGTGGGCCTTCAAGCCCGCTTGATGTCCCAAGCACTGCGCAAAATTACCGGCAACATTAAGAACGCCAACTGTCTGGTGATCTTTATCAACCAGATTCGGATGAAAATCGGCGTGATGTTCGGCAACCCGGAAACCACCACTGGTGGTAACGCTCTGAAGTTCTATTCCTCTGTGCGCCTGGATATCCGCCGTATCGGTGCGGTGAAAGAGGGCGATGAAATCATGGGTAACGAGACCCGTGTGAAGGTGGTGAAGAACAAGGTATCGCCACCCTTCAAGCAAAGCGAATTCCAGATACTCTATGGCAAGGGCATCAACCGCCAAGGTGAAGTCATTGATATGGGCGTTAAGCTGGGCTTGGTGGACAAAGCCGGAGCCTGGTATTCCTACAAAGGCAGCAAGATTGGCCAGGGCAAGAACAACGCCTGTGAGTACCTGCGGGAAAACCCTGAAATTGGCCAGGAGATCGAAGGGGCTATTCGCAGCCAGTTACTGAATGCCACAACCACCAGCGAAGAAGACCAAGGGCCGGAATTGGTGGACTGAGCAAGGAATAAGTAAAGCCCCGCACTGCGGGGCTTTTTGTTTTGAGGTGGGTGTAAATGGCCTATAACGAATCTGCAAATACTGATAGGGCGGTGGTTCGATTGACGGCGATGAATCTGTTGGCTCGTCGTGAGCACAGTCATCGTGAATTGCAGCAAAAGTTGGTGGCTCGCTATGGGGCTCAGTCACCTTTTGAAGAGGTATTGGAAGAGCTTCGCGAGCAGGGTTTGCAGTCGGATGAACGTTTTGCCGAAGCGTTTTTTCGCAGCCGTTGGCAGCGTGGCCAAGGCCCCTATAGAATCAGTAGTGAGCTTAAACAACGGGGTATTGCACAGCCTTTGATCGACCGCTTTATCAATGATGAGTGTGTGGACTGGTTTGAGCGAGCAAGGGACGTGGCCTGTCAGCGCTTTCGTAGTAGTGCGCCGGGCGATCAAAAAGAGTGGGGTAAAAGAGCGCGTTTCCTTCAGTACCGAGGCTTCAGTTCAGAGCAGGTACGCTATGCTTTGGAGTCAGAAGACTGAGCCCGGCCGGTTATGCAGTAGGCACAGTCAACGAATCCCTATACACTGCCGTTTTCTACGCTGAATAACCCATTTGGAGATCGGACGTGTCTTTGCTCTACAAGAGCTATCGCTTGACTCTTTTTGTTGCTGCACTTGCCATTGGACTGTTAAACACAGTGATGGCTTCGGAAGTGGACGAGTTGCCCAGTGATTACGACCTTGACCCTAAAAAATGGGGTATCAACAGTGGCTGTATTCGCACCAACCGTATTCGCAGTATGAATTTTGTCAGTGATCAGAGTGCGGTACTCAAAGTCTCCGGTAAAAAATACATATTGATGACGCTATCACGCCCTTGCCGTGGTGTTCAACGGCGGGGTGTTTCCTATGAGTCGCGTACAGGCCGCTTGTGTGCCCGTTTCGACCGCATCGTATCTTTGGAAACAGGTATTAGCTGCCAGATCAAGAGTTTTGACCCCTACCTGTTGCCCGATGAGCCTGAAGTTGTAGATGATGAATAAAAGCCTTGGTTATTTATGGTGTTGCTTGGCAATGCTCGTTGTGGCGAGCCCTGTTTTAGCGGAGGCACAGACACAGGTTCTCCCCGGCGTTGTTGTTCAAGGGCAGCTACGGCAGGGTGGCCTTTTGGTTGGCCAGGTTGAAACAGGATATCGGGTACGCCTGGAATCTCGTGAACTATTGCTTGGCTCAGCTGGCCAATTCATCGTCGGCCTTGGTCGCGATGCTGAACCTCAGGTGACACTGAGTTCCGTTTCACCCTCGGGCAAAGTGGTTTCAAAAGCGTTCCCCGTTGCCCAGCGAGAATACAAGGTACAGCGAGTCGATGGTGTCCCATCACGCACAGTCAACCCGCCTCCCGAGGTACTGGAACGTATTCGTGAAGAATCCGCCCAAGTCCGTAAAGCTCGCCGTAGCCAAAGTGAACAGGAAGATTTTCTGGCGGGTTTTAGCTGGCCCTTGAAGGGTACCATCACCGGTGTGTATGGCAGTCAGCGGATCTACAACGGTGTCCCTAAAAATCCTCACTACGGCATTGATATTGCTGCACCCAGCGGTGAGCTGGTTTATGCGCCAGCTCCTGGTGTGGTGAACTTGGTGCACCCGGATATGTACTTTTCAGGTGGCACCCTTATCGTCGATCATGGTCATGGCCTTTCATCAACATTTATTCACCTGAGTGAGTCGTTGGTGTCGGTGGGTGATGTTGTCGCTGCTGGTGATGCCATCGCCCGGGTTGGCTCTACTGGCCGTTCCACAGGACCTCATTTGGACTGGCGTATGAATTGGTTTGATGTTCGTATCGATCCCCAATTGGTATTAAAGGCGCTGCCGAAGTAGTGGCAGTCGTGGTGTTACTGCCCGCTTTCCCGTAAAATCCGCATCTTCTTTCTGGTAGCTAATATTTCCCTGCTTCCTACTACGTGAAGCTAGGGATGGTAGGTCATTCTATGGACAAAAAACTACTGAGTATTTTGGTGTGTCCGGTCAGCAAAGCACCTTTGGAATACGATCGTGAAAAACAAGAGCTGGTGTGCAAAGCCAGTGGCCTTGCTTACCCCATAAGAGATGGTATTCCGGTGATGCTGGAGTCGGAAGCGCGCCCACTCTCCACCGATGAAAAACTGTCGTAGGTGAGCCATGGCTGAGGAAACCCTGTTTACCAAGATTATCAACCGCGATATTCCCGCTGATATTCTTTACGAAGATGAACACTGTATCGTTATCAACGATATTGCGCCGCAGGCACCGACGCACCTGCTATTAATTCCCAAAAAGCCCATTCCGCGACTGGTGGATGCCAACAGTCACGACAAGGCATTGCTGGGCCACTTGATGCTAGCGGCAGGAGAGGTGGCCAGACAGGCGGGCGTTGGTGATGCGTTTCGATTGATAGTGAATAATGGCGAAGGTGCAGGCCAAACCGTTTTTCACTTGCACTTGCACATACTGGCAAACAAGGAAGCGGGCAACAGCGCGTTTTCCGAAGACCAGTTGGGCTTTTGAATTTTTGGCCATAGGCCATCCCCTGATTTTAAGGATCGACCACTGATGAAGAGCGCAGAAATACGCGATGCCTTCCTGAATTTTTTCCGTGACAAGGGCCATCAGGTTGTAGACAGCAGCTCCCTTGTACCGGGCAACGACCCCACATTGTTGTTTACCAACGCCGGCATGGTGCCGTTCAAGGATGTTTTCCTCGGCGATGAAAAGCGCAACTACACTCGCGCCACCAGCTCTCAGCGTTGCGTGCGCGCAGGCGGCAAGCACAATGACTTGGAAAACGTTGGCTACACGGCTCGCCACCACACCTTTTTTGAGATGTTGGGTAACTTCAGCTTTGGTGATTATTTTAAACGCGATGCCATTGAATACGCTTGGGAGTTTTTGACCAAGGTGCTGGGCTTGCCGCCAGAACGGTTGTGGGTCACGGTGCATGTATCCGACGATGAAGCGGCGGATATTTGGTTGAATGAGATGGGTGTCAGTCCAGAGCGGTTTTCCCGGTTGGATGAGGATAACTTCTGGCAGATGGGTGACACTGGCCCTTGTGGACCCAGTTCGGAAATTTTTTATGACCACGGCGCAGATGTGCCCGGTGGGCCTCCTGGCAGTGAAAACGACGACTTAGACCGCTACATTGAGATCTGGAATTTGGTGTTTATGCAGTATCAGCGTTCTGCCGATGGCACCATGACCCCACTGCCCAAGCCCTCTATCGATACCGGTATGGGCTTGGAGCGTATCG